>CAYRZX010000133.1:0-17336 GCA_964428665.1 uncultured Gemmatimonas sp. | reverse complement strand
GCATCAACGTCCTGACCTATACCGTCAATGCCTAATTTCACATCAAACGTATAAAAGTTTACGCATATTTTACGAGGGAGGCAAGGGTTGTTTTTATGGAGAAAAATTTTGGATGGAGGGAGAGTTCGGTCACAAACTGTCCGAACTGATCGTATATTGGGATGCAACATCTCTCAAATTCGGGAAAGGCCATGCCTGTTGTAGACACCCATACCAAGATGGATCGGTTGATGCGGATACAGATTTTGTTTCGCAGAAAACCGGATGGGGTCAGGACCTCGGAGGTGGCGGAACTTCTCCACGTGTCCGAGCGCACCGCCCGGCGCTATTTGTTTGAGATGTCCGACTCCGGCCTCCTGCCCGTCCGCAAGGACGGGTGGTTCTGGAAGCTGGCGGAGGGAGCCCGGTTCGACCTGCTGCTGCCCGTCCGCCTGGACCTTCACGAGGCCCTGGCGCTCTACTTAGCCGCCCGGCTGCTGTCTGCGCACAGCGACAAGCACAACCCCCACGTGGTCTCGGCGATGAACAAGCTGGCCAGCGCGATGCCGCAGCCGATGGGCGAGCACATCCTGAGCACGGCGGCGGGCGCGGCCCGGCGGAGGGAATATCCCGTCTATCTGAACGTGCTGGAGACCCTGGCGCACGCCTGGGCGGAGCGCCGGCAGGTGCGGCTGATCTACGCCAACCCGCGCACGGAGGAGATGACGGAGCGGGTCTTCGACCCCTATTTTATCGAGCCTTCGGCCGTCGGCTACGCCTGCTACGTCATCGGGTTTGACCACCTGCGGGGGGAGATCCGGGAGTTCAAGGTGGAGCGGATCGCACAGGCCGAGCTGCTGGGGACGACCTGCGAGGTCCGGGAGGGGTTCGATCCGTACGCCTATCTGGCGAACGCCTGGGGGGTGATGGGGGGCGAGGGGGTGACGGAGGTGAGGCTGCGGTTTGCGCCCCGCGTGGCCTACCGCATCCGGGAGTCGGACTGGCCGGGGGTGACGGGCGTGACGGATGAGCCGGACGGAGGGTGCGTCATGACGCTGCGGGTGAGCCACACGCTGGAGATGACGCCCTGGATCAGGGGGTGGGGGCCGGACTGCGAGGTGATCGAGCCGGAGGATTTGAGGCGGCAGATCGCGGAGGACATGAAGAAAGCGGCGGAGGTGTATGGCCGGGGATAGCGCATCACGCCTTTTAAAGTTCTGCGAGAAGCTCCTCGGCAGGCCGGCTCTTGCCTGACACATACTCCTGATGGCTCTTGCGAATGTGGGCCTGGACCTTCGGGTCTCGCAGCTCCAGGTAGTCCTCGAACTCCTCGATGTCCATGAGGCCGGCGACCGGGACGCCGTCTTTTTCAAAGATGAAAAATTCTTTGTTGTCGCGCACCCGGTTGACCAGGTTGCTAAGATGAGCGCGCGCCTGGGTGATGGGGAGGCGCTGAATCCTGGATGGGGATTTCAGGGCGGGCGTTTTTCGGGGCATGGGATTGCTCCTTGTGGTTGCGATGATTGGCAATGTCATAAAAATACCACAGTCCAGGCGGCAAAGCAAGCGTGGAATCGGCGCGTCGGGTGGCAGGCCATCGGTCACGGGTGTTGCGTGAGCCGGGCGGAAAAGGGCGCGTTCCCCGACTCCCTAGTTTCCCCAATTCTGCGCACGTTCTCAGGATTTTGTCCACGTGGACAAAATCTGGATCTTCCGACTTTCACCAGGCCGCATCCTGCGGCATTGAAAATCTGATCTCAAACCCTCCGGGGATGTCGTATATTTGAATATCATCCGAGACCTGCAAGATCATTGAAAGGAGGTAGCCCATGAGTCGTCCAAAGTCCCTGTATTATCCCGATCCCAACGATGTGTGTTTTCGGAAGCACTTCAAGAAACTCGTGGCGCAGCACGGCGGGGAGTGGGTGGTCATTGCGGGGGGGGAGATTGTCGCCATCGGCCCGGAAGAACGGGTCGCCGAAATGCGCCAGAAGGCCAAAGCCCTCTACCCTGACGATACCCCGCTGGTGACACCTGTCCCTGCGCCGGAGGACATCGAATGCATTCTATCCTCTTCCCCTACGATGATGACGCGCCTGGTCTCCCCCCAATTCTGCGCACGTTCGCAGGATTTTGCACGCGCGCGCAAAATTCAGAGCCTGTGGCACAAGGAGTTACGCGACATTTTGCGCACACGCGCAAAATTCAGGGCAGGTGAGGTTGCGCGGCCTCGGCGTCCCTGAAGGGCCGGGACGGGACGGCAGGCCGGGCTGCCTGCGGCCTGGAGATTGTGCCCCCGGGGGCTGCTGCCCCCGCGAGGGGGTCATCCGCCTGAAGGAGGAGGTATGAAAAAGAAACCATCGCGCTCCACACCAGCGGTCGCAAAGATGGACTACTCCGGATTTCTGCGCGACATCAGCGAACTGCTGGAAGAAGCCCGCCACACCTCGGCGCGCGCCGTCAACGCCATTCTTACTGCAACCTACTGGGAGATTGGCCGGCGCATCGTCGAGTTTGAACAACAAGGAAGACAACGGGCTGAGTATGGCAGGCAACTCCTGGAACGCCTGGCAACGGACCTTTCGGCCCGATTTGGCCGGGGCTTTGGTTACTCCAATTTGAACCTCATCCGTCAATTTTACCTCGCTTACTCGGATCGTCGCCCGATTCTCCAATCACCGATTGGAGAATCTTTGACGCCTACAGGTGACCGGGTACCGTATATTTCATCACAGGGCTTTGTGCTGTCGTGGACCCATTACGTGCGACTCCTGCCTCTTTCCGACCCGGTTCAGCGCGACTTCTACGAGGAGGAAGCCTGGCGGGCCAGGTGGTCCGTCCGACAGCTTGAGCGTCAGATCAACGCCATGCTCTATGAGCGCGTGGCCCTTTCGCGCAAGAAAGGAGCCCTTCTCCGAAAGGCTGAACAGAGCGCCCTTCCGGCCACGCCCGAAGAAGAGATCAAGGACCCCTATGTGCTCGAATTCCTGGGCCTGCCGGAGCCTCACTCCGAGAAGGACCTGGAGAACGCCCTCATTCAGCGTCTGTCAGATTTTCTGCTCGAACTGGGCTATGGCTTCACCTTCGTGGCCCGGCAGAAGCGCCTCCAGGTCGGCAGTGAGTCCTACTACCTGGACCTTCTACTCTACCACCGAGGTCTTCGCTGCCTGGTGGCGATAGACCTCAAAGTTGGGAAGTTCACCCACGCGGACGCGGGTCAGATGAACCTGTATTTGAACTATCTGAGGGAAAATGAGACCCTGGAGGGCGAAGCGCCGCCCATCGGCCTTGTCCTCTGCTCCGTGAAAGATGAGGCCGTGGCTCACTATGCGCTCGGCGGGCTGAGCGACCGGATCTTTGCCTCGCGTTACAGGCTCCAACTCCCCGATCCGGAAGTCCTGAGACGCGAGATCGAAGCCGAACGCCGCCGGCTGGAAGGACGACAGGCCAAGAGATCACAGAAAGGTCGGGATCGAGTCGAGCGCAAGGAACGAATCCCCCCGCAAATCAGCGCCAGGTCGGCGCCAAGTCAGCGCTCAAGAGGCCCAAGTTAAGGCCCATGATGAGGCCCATGAGCCTATGACCAGGGTTGAGCAGGAAATCCTGCTCGCCCGTATCCTCTCGCAAATCTGCACAACCCAAAGCAGGGATTCGCCATGAACCTCAAAAAGACCATCCTTTCCGTCCTGGGCCGGGACGGGGGGGCTGGCCGGGCTGCCCCTGAGATTGTGCCCCCGGGGGCACAATTGGAGATTTTGTCCACGTGGACAAAATCTGGACCTCGCCGAGCAGGCGCCGGAGGAGTTAGGGAAGAGAAAAAACTTGACAAAACCAGGAAAACAGTGTATTTTTAGCTAAAAGGTTTTTGAGATTATAAGAAGCTTTCTTTAAATGTCAACTTGTAATCTCGATTAAGATTTTGATAATATTAAAATTCCATATAATAAGGATAGAAATGCTAAGAGGTTCTTGAGAGACAGAGCTATCCACTAAAACAAGGTTTGAGATGCCAGAGTTGGCTTTAACAGAATACCGCCTAAAACTTACTCGTGAACTAAGGCGTGGGGAATCCCCCCAACTTCGGGGCTTTTTCGGACAGGCGTTTTCTGAACACGTACTCCTACACCATCACCGCGAGGATGGTACTTTGATCTATGATTATCCCCGTATCCAATTCAAGGTTTTGGAGCGTCAGGCAGTTCTGATAGGGCTTGACGAAGGCAGTGAATTGCTGACCCGACTATGGCTGGAGGTGGATCAAGCCAAGTTGGGTGCTGAAGACCTCAAGGTCCAGGAGGCAACGGTCCAAAGGCGTCGGGCCATCTTTGGCGAGATTAATGAGATGGTGACATATCGGTTTCTGTCGCCCTGGTTGGCTTTGAACCAGGAGAATGAACGTCGATACCGGACTCAACAGGACGAAGCCGCGCGCATCGGTTTGCTTGAAAGGGTAATCATCGGTAACTGCCTCTCGTTTGCCAAAGCCTTTAGCCATACTGTGACTTTCAAACTGAGGGCCGACTGTTCAAAGCTAAGGCCAACCGCCGCGCAACTGAAAGGTATCTCCATGCAAGGTTTCCTGGGGACCTTTCGCATCAATTTTCTTCTGCCGGATCGGGTGGGAGTCGGCAAATCCGTTTCGCGTGGGTTTGGCACGGTCTTGTGTTTGGATAAATCAAATCACGCTTCGGGAGTAAAGCTATGATTATTGAAGACCTGATCCGAATGGGGCGACCGCTGCTGGAAGGCGGCATGGAATCTCGTGAAGTTTTAAAGTTGGTTTCAGACGCAGAAAGCGAAACGACGAAAAATTTCTATCGTCATGTGTTTGTTGCGGAACTTGCCGAGCATTCAGAGTCTTTTGTGTCTCATCAGGTTTGGGGACAGGAGATGCCGGAGAAAAAAAGAACCGATTTCAAGCCGGATGTAAAGAAAACCATAGGCGCTCCTTTCGTTTTGCCAAAGGGAGGGAATCAACTTCACCCTCAGGGATTTTATGGCGTGGGTGTCTATCCTTGTTACGACAAGCATATACAAAGATTCAGGGAATCTTCCCAAAACGTCACGAAATTCTTGTTAAGCCGACTCAAAAAGACGCCTTCCTTACAGCTAAGCAAAGAGCAAGTTGATGAGATTTCGGCTAAAGTTCGTCAATACCTTTTGGAAGATACTCAAGCTGAAAAAGGTGTACTCGTAATAGCAGATACTCGCGGAGAAAATGCCCCATATCACTATATGGAGCGGTTAACCTCGTATCATTTTGGCCGCAGCCATATCTTTCCAGAAAAATATATCCATCCGAATTTTGAGCGTATTCTTGAACTCTTTTGGGAAGCCAAGATTCTGGAAGGCGCTGAAAAGGGAGAGCGTGAAGGGATGTGTTCCTTTTGTGGCGATGAAAGCCGTCTCGTTACGGCTTACTGCAAAGCATGGCCCTGGTATCTGCCTACATGGACATGTCCGCTCCCTAACGCCGGAAGTGAAACAATGCTGGTGGAAGGGATTGCAGCATGTCCAGCTTGTTATAAGGCATTGGTCTATGGGGCCTGTTTGTTTGGAAAGCTCACGCGCCGTGTTCAGTCTTTGGTGATCCGTGAGATATTCTCCCCGGTAAACAATCAGGAAGGCAAAAACCTAAACGCTCGAAAGGAGATTTCAAAACTCCCCAACATCCAGGGAAGCGGGCTTTTATTGCCCCTGTTGGATACTTCATTTGATGACCCTGAAATACGCCAGGAATTTGCGGAGAATGTTCAGCAAATGCTGAGTCCACCGGATCGGAAGGGTTCGGCTGCTGATCGTCACATTCTTGCAGTGACTGGCTTTGAACTGTTTCTGCCAGATGGGGCCGATAAACGCGACTACAGATTGAGCCTGATCTATTTCTCTGGAGATACAGGCAAGGGGGATATTCACCTACGTAGCTATATTGAAGATGTAGTGCCCTCGACGATCAGCCTGTTACGCAGGGTAGGCAGACAGACAGCAGAAACAGCCGTTAGTTTATTGCGCGACTTGTTTGCCAGCGTTTCTCGTGAGCAGGAAGCCTTTTATAACACGCAATACAGTTCGGTTCCATTCTTACTTACAAGGGCTTATGGAGGACCATATTTATGGGACCAGCTTCAGGCCGTTCTCCATCGTCGATCTTTAGCTTTATCTCGTCCCCTGTACAACATCGCTGAGAGATTGCGCAGCGTTACACCCCGTTACCCTGACTCTCTTAATGAGATTCGTGAGGAGGTGGTTTTCTATCTCTCTTTCCTTGATTTTCTGACACGCTACCAGAAAGAAGTGCTGAAAAATGGAGGACCAGCTATGGCAATGCGTCCATTGAAGGAATTGCTCAAGGTAATCTTTGATGAACCTGTTGAAACTTTTCGTCTTGAGTCGCCCGACGAATTGGGATTTGCCTGTGGTGCTGTAATCCGTCAGTTCAGCAGGCAGTATTATGTCGAAACCCAAAAGGACTATCTGAAACAGCGGGTGATGACATTTGGCAGCGACCTGACTCCACAGGCTATCTGGAAGCGGGGGGTGAAGCAAATCTTTGAGGTGGCAGCACGTTTCCCAAATCTCGACTCAAAAATAGGAGAGGTTTTTCGTCGACGGGTGGGATTGGTCCTTAAAGAGTATGATCGTCTCCACGAAGAAATTCAAGGAAGAAAAGATGAGTTCATGGCCGCGTTCTGGTCCGGCTACTGCCTGCAAGGGTTTGACCGGCCCAAAGGGAAAGGTAAGAGTGAAGCAGATGAGGACGACGAAAACTAAAGGAGGAAGCCATGAGCACGGGTTCAATCCACAGTGGTGAGATTCTATTTGTCAAGTGTGTCAAGGATGGTATCCCCAACCGTGACCCGTTGCGCGACAGCGACGCCCGGCGCATCTTCGGTGAAGAGGACGGGCGCATCTCCCTTTCCGATGTCAGCATCAAGCGGGACGTGCGGGATTACGTTCTTGCCCGTTATCCCGAAGGTGGCGAAGGCAGGTCGATGTTCGTCTTCTGTCGGGAAGAGCGAACCGGCGAGAATACACTGCTTGGCCGTGACAGGCTCGCCAGCACGATCCTACAGCGTGCGGGGCGGAACGAAGAGGAAGATATGCAAGGGGCATTGCTGTCGTCAGCATTCGACATGAGGGTATTTGGGGCCGTCTTCAGCGTAAAGGGAAAAAGTTTTCATAAGGTTGGTCCTGTGCAGTTTGGATGGGCACATTCCCTGCATCCGGCAGAGACGAAGTATGTCCAGGGTACTGTAGTCATGCCGTCAAAAGATACCCCGATTACCGAAGCTGGAGATGATGAAAAAAGTGGAAAAACCCAGGGCACAATCTGGACCTCGTATATTTTGCCGTTTGCCGTCTTTGCCATGCCGGGGGTGATCAACTCCCATATCGCCGCTGATACCGGAATGACCCAGACGGACGTTGACGTTCTACTTGAAGGACTTTGGAAGGGGACGATCAACCGTCAGGCGCGGGGGCGGGGTATCCAGCAGCCTCTGTTACTGTTGCATGTGGAGTATAAGAACCCTTTCGACCGCATCGGTTTTCTGGAAGAGGGGATTCGTATTGAGCCTGACCGGGACTCCTGGACGGGGGGCAAACCTCCGACTTCTCTGGAAGAAATCAAGGTGAACGTCGAAAAACTGTCCCAAACCCTGACAGAAAATCGCGATAAAATTGAACGTATCCGTCTGTGGAGGCATTCAGGGCTTCAAGTCGCAGGTGAGATTTCTGCTCAATCCATGCCTCTGTAGGAGAACGCCACCATGAGTGTGCTGGTCTTCGACCTCCGGGGCAGCATCGCGCACTTTCGGCGGCCCGATACGCTTGGAACGCACGCGAGCTACCCCTTTATCACCCGGACGGCGTTGCACGGTCTGGTGGCTTCCATCCTGGGCCTTGAATCGTTGCCGGAACCGCCGCGCTGCGGTGTTCGCTTGATGTCGCCGGTTCGCACCGTTGCCCACGAAATGAGCATGCTTGGGAAGGGATGGGCTGGCAGCGGTTCGGACTTCAACCGGCCTACGTCCATCGAACTTGTGGTGCAACCTCATTACCGTGTCTATTATCAAGGCCCGCTGCAAGATGAACTGACAGACCGGATAAGAACGGCTCGCAGTCACTATCACACTTATCTCGGCAGCGCATACTGTCTCACCTTTCCATCCTTTGTATCCTCCTATCTTGATAGCGAGATGCGACCACTGAGCTTAGAAAGTAGCGAACCCCTTACGTGTGTCTCCGTCGTGCCCAGCAAAGCGATCTCCAGGCTGCTTCCTCGTGAAAGAGATGAATACGCCAGAGTGGGAGGCGTGCTTTATGAGCACATTGGCGGCAGGCGGTTTCGGGGGACTCTCAGCCTTATCTACGAAGTTTATGGTCGCTCGATCACTTTTGTGCCGTCCTCGGAAGTTGAGGCTGACAAATGGCAATTTCTGCGCATCCCGGAGGAGGGGATCGTATGCCTGTGGTAAGACCTCTCAGTGATTGCATTGCCCGTCCGAACTCCGAAGATGGGCAGAAGTTCCCCTTGAAAACCCATCTCGTCGCGGTTGCGTTTGCCTGTGGATCGCCTGACGGCACGCTGGAGGAGCGCATCTCCTTTCTTGCCGGGCTTTTGCACGATGCAGCCAAGACGCATTTTGACTGGCAGGATTATATCCGGGATGAGAGCCGAAAAGAGGGGCCGCCTCACGCTCCGTTTGGAGCCGCACTGTTTGCCTATTGCGCGGAGCAACTGATCGCAACCTGGCCAGATCGACAATCCCGGCGTGTACTCGAAGATGCTGTGGTACACTGGGCGCGGGCAATTTACGACCATCATAGTGAACTTCATGATCTCCATGAGGAATTTCCACCTTGGGATGAAACGGGAGCCCGAAGACATTTTTATGAGGACGTAGAAGCGTGTGATCCGGAGGGCATCTTTGTGCTGGTGAAATCCTTTTCCTTTTTTCCTGAGGTTCAGTTGAGTCGGCAAGGTTTTCTTGAATGGCTTGAGACATTTCCGGATCGCTGGACCAGACGGGTAAGGATAGCACGCGGACAACTGCTTGATCTGGCGAGAAAATTGGGACCGTCCGAAGAAATTGTCACGGCCCGGCAGGCCCTGCTTATCCCTCGAACCGCCACACGACTGGTGGCGGGGGACCGGTATCATGCCGGAAGTTTTGAACAGGTCTACTTGTCCCCGGACGAAGCTGGAGAAGGATGTCGGCGGTTGTTGGAGTTTTGCCAGGACAAGGCCCGGCAAGACCTCAAAGACGGAGCTGATCCTGAACTGGTCAGACGCCGACAGGAGGTCCAGCAGAAGGCGGTGGATACTTATCGGGATGATCCACAGAATCCTTTTTACACCTTGCTTTTACCGACTGGCTACGGAAAGACGCTGTCCGCCCTGCGAGTCGCGTTGACAGCCTGCGAAATGGGACGCTGTAAACGAGTTATCTATGTTGCGCCGTACCTCTCCATCCTTTCTCAGAATACAGGCGACATTTCCGCCAGTTCTGGCATAGAGGCCATACAACACCATCACCTGTCCCTTGCGGAATTGGATGATAAGCGCCTTGACCAGATCGAAGCCCTGGAAACCTGGCAGGCCCCTATCTTGACCACCACGTTCAATCAACTTTTCCGGGCAATTTTTCCCCGTCGAGCGCATCAGTGCCTTCGTATCGAAGCCCTGAAAGAAGCATTTATCATCGTTGATGAGCCACAGATCATTGATATCGTATTCTGGAATGTTTTTCTGAGAATCTTGGGTGCGATGGCTGACGACCTTTCATTTCAACTTCTGTTCACCACGGCGACCCTGCCTCCTCTCGAATCGGGGTTAACGCATCCTGTTGTTAATCTCGTATCAGAGGCGGAGCCTGCCGGTCGGTTTGAGGTTCTGATACGGCCTGAAGAATCTTATGCCCAGGAAGTGGCGGACCTTGCGATCCAGAAGGTGAGAGAGACAGGCAGTGTGGCCGTGGTGATGAACACGGTGCGCGATGCGGCTCAGATTTTCAAGTTGGTCCAACCCTTCAAGAAGAAGGAAAACATAGAGGTGTACTGCCTCACCGCCCTGATGCTTCCCACACACAAATCGGAGACCATCAGCAAGATACACAAGGCTTTGAAGGAAAAAAGGTCTGTGATCGCCGTGTGTACCCAGATTCTTGAGGCAGGAGTTAACCTCAGTTTCCGAACCGTTCTACGCGCCGTGTCAACCTTTCCCTCCATCGTGCAGGTAAGCGGACGGGCCAACAGGCACGGAGAGGGGGATCGTGCCCGGGTGGTTGTCTTTCGGTTCGTGCGTGACGACGGAGAGGACAGCCGACGGTGGGTGTACCGGGATAAGACAGCACTTGCTCAAACTGACCGTTTGCTCAACTCAAAAGGTATTTGGCCGGAGGAGGAATTGATCCAGGCCATGAGAGAGTACTATGGACGATGTTGGGATGAAAATCCAAATGCCGCTACTCTCGAATACGTTGAAAAAGCCACCAGGGGGAAGTGGTCTGAACTGGCCGGTATCGAACCTTTCTCCGGAGGGCCGCCCAGGGAAAGTCTGTTTGTGAACCAGCCCAAAGAGAAGTTAAACTGTGCTATGCGACGATTGCAGGATCGGTTCGCGCCGGAAGGTGGGCAACAACTACTCCAAAAGTATCTGGATTGGCGGTTTCGAGCGAAGTTGGAATTTGTCGACAGAAAAAGAATCTCCGCTTTACTCAGGCAATACCTGGTTCCGGTTCCCAAAGCGATTGCAAGCCGTGTTGGTGAACAGATGAACGATTTCCTTTGGAGATTGATCGAAAGTAAAGACTACTCCCCTGACACCGGCTTTGCCCACCTGCTCTCAGAAGAAGAAAAAACCTGTCGGATTGAATGAAGGAGTCCGCTTCAGCGGACTTCGCAATGGTAGCGCGGGAATTCATTCCCGCGCTGACCTTTCGCGCCTTTCGCGATCCCGCTCTCCACCACAACAAGGATTGGTCAGCATGCAACTCGTCCTCAACACCTACGGCGCATACCTCCACCGGCAAGGCGCCATGTTCGTCATCAAGGTGGGGGAGAAGACCTCCGAGGTGGCGGCGCGGAAGGTGCGCTCCATCCTGATCAGCGCGGGCGCGGCGTTCTCGTCGGACGCGGTGCAGCTTGCGGTGGAGCACAACATCGACATCCTGTTCTTAGACAAATTCGGGGACCCGTACGGACGGGTCTGGCACGGGAGGCCGGGGTCCACCACGGCCATCCGGCGACGGCAGGTGGAGATCGCGGAGACGGAGGAGGGGCTGGCCCTGGCCAAAGGGTGGGCGCTCCGGAAGGCGGACAATCAGATCGACCTTTTGGTGGACATGCGCAACCGGCGCACGCGCCTGTCGGCGGAGCTGACGAAGGCCGTGGACGCGCTGAAGGTTTTGCGGGGGGAGATGGAGGGGGTGTCGGGGAAGTTAGACGACGTGCGATCTTCGATGCTGGGGATCGAGGGGAGAGCGGGACGCACGTACTGGGAGGCCGTGGCCCTGCTCATCCCGCAGCCGTTCACGTTCGGGGGGAGGAGCCGGAACCCGGCGAAGGATGAGTTCAACTGTCTGCTCAACTATGCGTACGGGGTGCTCTATGGCGCGGTGGAGCGGGCGTGTCTGCTGGCTGGGCTGGACCCCTACGTGGGGTTCATCCACACGGACCACTACAACAAGCCGTCCCTGGTGTTCGACCTGATCGAGCCTTACCGCACGTGGGCGGACGAGACGGTGATCGGCCTGTTCGCGGGCCGGAAGGTGCAGAAGGGGATGTTCGACCCGCTCCAGAACGGGCTGACGCTGAACAAGGAGGGGAAGGCCGTCCTGATCGAGGCGCTGACGGCGTTCCTGGACGAGGCGATCCGCTACCGGGGGCGGAACATCAGCCGGAGGGACAGCGTCCAGTTGGACCTGCATCGGATCGCAAACGACCTGATCGGGCGAGAACAGGAGACATCAGAAGGCGAAACGAAAAACGGCGCGGCAGGGATGAGGAACGCGACCTCATGGGAGCGTTAGGCGGGGTGGGAAACCCTCACCACCGGAGCCTGAAAGGTTACCGAACCTGCCGGGGTCGCCCTATTTTTCTGGTCACAGAAGTTTCGAGGTTACGCCGCGCCAAGCCCCTCGCGGCGTCTGAGCGAGCGCCTTTTCTTTTCTCCCGCTTTTCTTTGGGCGAGCAAAGAAAAGCGGGAAAGGGTTCTGGGGAGGACCGGGGTTGTGTGGGGCGTTTTGGGCTAAGAGGATTCTGAGCGTGAAAACAGGCGAATCCCTGATCTGGGTCATCTACGACATCGCGTCGGACAAAAAGCGGACGGCGGCGGCGAAGGCGTGTCTGGAGGCGGGGCTTTACCGGGTGCAGAAGTCGGTCTTCCTGGGGAGCATCCAGTCGAGCCGGCTGGACGAGCTGGCCCTGCAGATCGAGGCGCTGATCAACCCGGAGAAGGACCGGGTCTACCTGTTCCCGATGTGCGAGGTGGACTTCAAGAAGGTCATCCTGAAGGGGCAGGCGTTCGACGCGGAACTCGTGCGCGACGAGGTGAGGAATCTGTTCCTATGATAGACACCGAAACCACGCCCATGATCACCCCCTACGAGGTGGTGGAGCACGTGTTCTGCCCGCGCTTCACCTACTTTGAGAAGGCGCTCATGATCCCGCAGCACGAGGAGCAGCGCTACAAGGTGCAGGCGGGCCGGGCGGTGCACGAGCGGCGGACCACGGAGAACCGGGACTATCTCCGGTCGAAGATCGGGGCGGTGGACAAGGAGATCGCGGTCTATCTCGCGTCGCCGAAGTTGCGGGTGCGGGGCGTGGTGGACGAGGTGCTGACGCTGGCGGACGGGACGATGGCCCCGCTGGACTACAAGTACACGCCCTACCGGGAGCAGGCGTTCAAGACGCATCAGGTGCAGGTGGCGCTCTATGGGCTGCTCATCCGGGAGGTCTACGGGAGGCCGGTGACGCGGGGCTACGTGGCCTATGTGCGAGACGGGAGCCGGCTGGTGGAGGTGGAGATCGACGCGCGGCTGGAGGCGACGGCCCTGCGGCTCGTGGACGAGGTGTTCGACGTGCTGAACACGGGGCGGATTCCGAGGCGCACGCCGGACCGGGCCAAGTGCGTGGACTGCTGCTACAAAAATATCTGCGTGTGAGCGCGAGGTCGAGATAATACGTTGAATAAGCGAAAGATAGGAGGTGATGAACGATGCAGAAGCCTGCGCGAAAGGGCGGCCTGGAGGCGATTTTGAGGCGGAATTTGGTTGAAGTAAGGCAGGCACGATATGGGACAAGTAAAGGCAGGGCTGGCGCTTGCGAGGCAAATGCACCCTGAGCGCACGATCCACTACAACAAGGATTGAAACAACACGAAATCCCTATGCTATATATATGTAAGAAACCCTGAGCGCACGATCCACTACAACAAGGATTGAAACAACGTCTGCCCGGACATGGATGAGGACGGGGACGCCCCTGAGCGCACGATCCACTACAACAAGGATTGAAACATTGGTTAAAGTCTCGCGGTTGGGATGTCCCCAAGCCCTGAGCGCACGATCCACTACAACAAGGATTGAAACATGCGATGACGAGGGGCGAGCAGCGCACGGCCCGGCCACCTGAGCGCACGATCCACTACAACAAGGATTGAAACCGCATCCAAAAGATGAGTGCCCTACTCGACACGGTACCCTGAGCGCACGATCCACTACAACAAGGATTGAAACAACGGTTTATGCACCGCCGACATGATAACGTGCGGGCCCTGAGCGCACGATCCACTACAACAAGGATTGAAACTGGGCGTGGTCACGGACAAAGATTTCCTCGCAACCTAACCTGAGCGCACGATCCACTACAACAAGGATTGAAACATCGTTCGGTAATAGCGGACGCCTCTTGCTCGCTTGGCCCTGAGCGCACGATCCACTACAACAAGGATTGAAACGCCACAGCTCCCTGAGAACCTCCGGCGCGGAATCTGCGATTCATCGAACCGTCCAGATGGAGCGCAACGGGACCTTCGTTCAGCGATGGAATCCGGGGTCGTTCCCTCGTGGCTGCTGCGCCGGGAGGAAGGATACATCCGGCCCTGAGCCTCTTTGCAGACTCGCGCAGACGGATTCCCGCGAAGAAGTCCCTGAGGAGCAAAACAGGACTTGTTTCTTCCACGAAATATTTGTAAACTATTTCACGTGATAGAGAGGAGAAACCGACCATGCCCGAAAAGACTTTGGCGATGGAAGAGGTCAAAGGGCACGTCCTGGATGACCTGCTCAAGCCGGAGGTGCGCGACTTCTGCGCTCAACATGGCATTCTGGAATATGTGCCGGTTGCTGTTGACTTGATTCAAAAATGTTTTACTTCCACCCAAAACATAAGCCTGCATCTGGAGAAAGACCCGGAGAGCGGGGAGGCATGGGCCGTTGTGTGCTTTACGACTCACGGAGAGGTGGATAAAGTTTTAGAAGATCATCGTCATTATACAAAGAAGTGGGTAGCTTCCGCCCCCTGGCCAGAGCGGAGCAAGATTCGACTTGAGTTTAACCTGATGTGACACATGGACCCTCGGGGCTTCTATCGGCTTGCGGAAAGACTTGTCAGAAACGATTCAGCGGCAGAAGTTCGATCTGCTATAAGTCGATCTTATTACGCCGCATATAATGTGGGTCTTGAAATCTTGGGTGGAATGAATCCGAGATGGGGTGAGCTTGATCACGGCAAGCTTCAGCATTACCTCAGCAATAGTGGCGATGCTGATGTCGAGGGTATGGGGTCTTTGATGGGCGACCTCCATAGCATGCGGATAAAAGCCGATTACCGGATGGGCAATTCTGCGCCGGAAGACAAGAATACAGCCACCCTGTGGGTTAAGCAGGCGGGCTTCATCATTCAGACCTTAGAACGTCGGTGTCGAGAAGCAAACCGGCGACAGATTTTGCAAGCCCTGCAAGCTTATGAGGACAAATTGAGAGGTTCGTAGTATCCTTTCGGTATTCTGATCCAGTCCCGGCTGCCACAAGCAGTTGGGATTTTTTTATTCCTGCCTCATCCTTCTTGTCGGACGTGAGGGGGTTTCGTATATTACCCCCCAGGCAGGGCGTCCGGCCCTGTGGGCCGAGCGGAGGGTGACTCTCAAACGCGAGGATAGGCCATGCAGAAGATAGAGCTTGTCTCAGGGCACGAGATGCCGGCGCTGGGGCTGGGGACGTGGGAGCTGCGCGGAGGGGCGTGCAAACAGGCGGTTCGGGAGGCGCTGGAGCTGGGCTACACCCACATCGACACGGCGTGGATGTACCAGAACCAGCGGGAGATCGGGGACGCGCTGCGGGAGGCCGGGGCGGACCGGTCCCGGCTGTTCATCACCTCCAAGGTGTGGCGCACGCACCTGCACTATGAGGGGGTGCTGGAGCAGATGGGGGAGACGCTGCGGGACCTCCGGGCGGAGTACGTGGACCTCTTTCTGATCCACTGGCCCAACGAGGCCGTGCCGATGGCGGAGACCTTTCGGGGGTTGCAGAAGGTCTTCGAGGAGGGGAAGGCGAGGGGCGTCGGGGTGAGCAACTTCACGGTGAGGCACCTCGAAGAGGCGAGGCGGGTCTCGAAGACGCCGATCAGCGTGAATCAGATCAAGTACCACCCCGGCGCGGAGCAGCGGGACGCGCTCCAATGGTGCCAGGACCACGGGGTCGCGGTGACGGCCTACTCGCCACTGGGGAGGGGGCGCGCGCTCCGGGACGCTGCGCTGGCCGGGATCGCGAAGCGGCACGGGAAGACGCCCGCCCAGACGGCCCTGCGGTGGCTGATTCAGAAGGGGATGGTCGTGATCCCCAAGGCGAGTTCGAGGGCGCACCTGAAGGAGAACATGGACGTGTTCGGGTGGGCGCTCGCGCCGGAGGAGATGGGGCAGATCGACGGAATGTGAAACACGTGGACCGGGTACCGGGTACCGTGGACCGAAAAAACGGGTCACGGGTCACGGGTCACGGGTCACGGGTCACGGGTCACGGATCACATGGAGGGCCGTTCCATGTCCACGCGCAGGGCGGCGGCGAGGGTGGCCTGCGCGGCCATGGCCAGGTTGGGGATGTCCACGCGCTCGGGGCAATCGTCCTCGGTGTGGTACGCGGGGTCGGCGTAGGGGAAGGACCCGAAGATGGCGACGGCGGCAGGGTATCCGGCGTTGACGAAGGAGCCGTCGTCGTCGCCGGGGCGGGCGCGCTGGGCCTTGCGCTGGGCGAGGCCGATGCGGCAGGTCTCGTTGACTTCGAGGATCAGGTCGGCGAGGCGCTCGCCCTCCGGGGTGGTATAAATGGCGACGCTGGTCTTGCGTCCGGCGTCGATGTCCTGCTGGGACTTGCCGCACATGGAGTCGAGGTTGAAGATGGCGACCAGGTTATCTCCCCGCGCCTTCGCGTTCTGCGCGGCGGCCACGCTGGTCCAGGGGCGGTGCTCCTCGTTGCAGAAGAGGAACCAGAGGGAGCGGCGAGGCTCGTAGTCCTTGAGGACGCGGGCGATCTCCAGGAGGGCCACGGTCCCGGCCCCGTTGTCGTACGCGCCGGGGGAGTCGACCCAGCTCTGGGAGTCCTTGTGGGCGAGGAGGAGGACGGTCTCCTCCGGGCAGAGGGTCCCCTGTCTTTTGACGTAGAGGTTGTGGGCGGTGTACCAGGGGTCTTCCGGCAGGGGGGGGGAGTACTGCTGGGCCTTGGGCCTGGAGGCGTCGCAACGGAACGCCTGGACCTGGACGCCCTCTTTCTCGACCGTGTAGCCCCAGGCTTCGAGGTTTTCCTGGAGGTAGTCGTCGGCCTCGTAGAGGGTGTTCCGGGACTGGCCGGGGCGGGTGTGGTTCAGCTTGCGGTACGGGAGCGGGTCTTTGGACAGGTGGAACAGGGTCCGGGAGAGGCGGCCGGGGTCGATCTGCGCGAGGTAGCCGGGGAGGATGTCGTGGGGCATGGCAGGGGTCCTTTCGAAAACAGTAGAAAGCTCCGGCTGCCGGAGACCGAAAAAAATAAAGCGCCAGACTTTGAACGCCTGGCGCAGGTTCTGGTAGATAAGATACCAGACCGAGGCTGACACCCATTCAGAATATCGGTTTCTGCCTGGTACATGTCAAGGGGAATTTTCGAGCGGAAGGTGGGGGAGTCGAACCCCAGGCAGGGGGATGCCCCGCCTCCGAAGGTGTCAGCCTCGGTCCGATACCCTATCGGCACCACCTTCCGCCAAAACCTCGATGCGCTCAGGGCCGAGGACAACGCATCGGATCGAAATATAATGCGCTTATGTGCACATGTTGGACTTTGAACAAAGTGAGGGAATGAAAAGGGTTTAAAGGATCGGCGGAATTG
>CAYRZX010000132.1:0-17342 GCA_964428665.1 uncultured Gemmatimonas sp. | reverse complement strand
CCCCGGCGCCGTGGACCTTGACCGCCACCTTGTAGGGACCGGGCTTTTTCAGGTGGGCCTCCACGGTGTAGACGCCCTCTCCGGCCGGCGTCCCCTCCGTCTCGACCACGGGGTATTCCTGGGGAGTCTGGTATGCCGGCGGGACGTCGAAGTGGTAAAAGACCACCCGCGCATCTGTCACCGGCGCGCCGGACCGGTCCCTGAGCGTCACCCGGAGGGTGTTCTGCCCGACCTTCGGGGGGGACGGCGTGGTCACCAGGCCAATCTTCAGGTCGCCGACCCACTGTCCGTCGCTCTGGTCGTAGCCGAAGGCATACAGGACCACGAGGACCACCCCCAGAAGCGCCGGAACAATCCAGAATTTCTTCTTCATTGAAACCTCCTTGCGATGCCGGCGGCCCCTCTCACGCCGCGCAGCACGACAGCTTCGCCACGTCCTTACCGAACGTCTGGGCGGCGAGCTTGATGCCCTCCGAGAGGGTGAGGTAGGGATGGAACATCTTTGCCAGGTCCGAGACGGGGATCTGGTAGCGGATCGCCAGGCTCGCCTGCATGACGAGTTCACCCCCCTCCGGGGCCAGGATGCGGGCGCCCAGGAGCCGGTCCGTGCCCTTCGCCCGGATCAGCTTGATGAATCCGCGTGTGTCGCGTGCGGCCAGCGCCCGGGGCACGTGCTCCAACGGAAGCACCGCTACGTCCACCTCCAGCCCCTGCGCCCGGGCGTCTGTCTCGTTGAGCCCCACCCCGGCCACCTGCGGATCGGTGAAGATGACCCACGGGAGCGCCGTGTAGTCGCGCTGGCGCCGGTTGCCCGAAAGGGCATTCTCTGCGGCCAGCGCCCCTTCATACGCGGCCGTATAGACGAACGAAGGATCTCCGACGGCATCCCCTGCGGCGTAGATTCCAGGAACGGTCGTCTCGAGAAATTCGTCCACCTGCACCGCCCCGTCCGGGCGGACCTCCACCCCGACCTCCTCCAGGCCGATGCCTGCCGTGTTGGGCCGCCGGCCCGTGGCGCAGAGGAGCTGCTTCGCGCGGAAAGCCCGCGTGTGCCCATTCACCTGCGCGTGGACCGTATAGCCCTTCTCGTCCCGCTCTACCTCCCGCACCGCCACCCCCGTCACGATCTCCATCCCCTCTGCCTGCAGATAGCCCGTGAGCGCCTTTGTCAGGTCGGGGTCTTCGGCTGGCAAAATGCGCTCGCTGCGCTGGAGGATAGTCACCCGCGTGCCCAGGCGGGCGAACATCTGGCTGCATTCCAGGGCAACGTAGCGCCCGCCCAGCACGATCATCGACTTGGGGAGTTCTCGAAGCTCAAAGGCAGTCGTGCTCGTCAGGTAGTCCGCCGCTGCGAGACCAGGAATGCCGGGAGCCCAGGGGGAGGCGCCTGTGGCAATGATCAGACGCCGGGCGTTCAGCGTGCGCCCCGCAACCTCGACGCGCCGGGGAGAAACAAGGCGGCCACGACCTTCGATGAACGTGACGTTTTCCAATCCCTGGAGCACCTCCACATACTTGGCCTGCCGGAGCGCATTCACCAGCGCGTCCTTCTGCCCGATGATCCGGGTGAAGTCCGACACCCGGCTTGTCGATGCGATCCCCTCGAACGGGTGATGGGTCGCCCGATGGTGCGCCTCCGCCGCCCGGATGAGGGTCTTGGACGGGACGCACCCCACGTTCACGCAGGTGCCCCCGATGGCGCCGGCGTTCACCATCGCCACCCGCGCCCCCAGCTCCGTCCCCCGGATGGCGGCCGCGAAGGCGGCCGACCCCCCGCCCAGGATCAGGAGATCATAATCTGCCCTGCCCTCCCGGTTGCCTGGCCTGCCCCCACCACCCCCTGTCTCGACGGCCTCCGCCCTGTAGCCAGCCCGCTCCACTGCCGCGACCAGGGCGTCTGAGGAGAGCCCATCATCGCCCACCACACATGCCTCCCCCGGAGTAAGACGCACTTCCACCTCCTTCACACCCTCCACACCCTGAAGCGCCTCGCGGACGTGCGCCGCGCAGGCCTCACACGTCATCCCGTCGATCTTCAGTACGATCTCCTTATGATCCATCGGTCTCCTCCTGTAACGATCTCCTTTCCGCCATTACCTTCGCCACCGCCTGCCGAAGCGCGGTCAGCGTGACGGGTTTGTTCACAATAAGGTCCACCCCTTCGGGGCGTTCTCCGGCCGCATTCATGGACTCACCGAACCCTGTAACCAGCATGACAGGTGTGTGAGGCGCCGCCTGTTTGATGAGGTGCGCCAGATGGTCGCCGCTCATTCCGGGCATCGCCATGTCTGTCATCACCAGATCGAACCTGCCCGCTTGAAACCTCTCGACCCCTTCGCGTCCGGTGGTTGCGGTCTCGACGGTATGGCCGTCGCCGACCAGATACTCACTCAAGACCTTGAGCGTCAGGGGTTCGTCCTCGACGACGAGGACGCGGAGCGCGCGCACCGGCGTTGCTGTCTCCTGCTTTCTGCCTTCTGCCTTTGGTTCCATCTGGACGGGCAGGCGGATGATAAAGGTCGTCCCCCGGCCCAACTCGCTCTGAATGGCAATCGTCCCCTCGTGCCGCTGGATGATGCCATACACCATCGCCAGTCCCAGGCCCGTCCCCCGTTCGCCTTTGGTGGTGAAGAAGGGCTCCAGACACCGCCGCCGGACCTCTTCCGTCATGCCCGTGCCCGTGTCGCTGAATTCAAGGACAACGCATTCGCCTTCGGCGTGGGTGCGAACAGTTATCGTCCCGCCGTCGGGCATCGCGTCCACCGCGTTGAAGATCAGGTTCGTCAACGCTTCGCGCAAATCCGCCTCGTTGCCGCTGACGAGCGGGACTTTCTGAAAGTCGGTCTCGATGTTGATGGTGATCCCTCTGGCCTGCGCCTGGTCTTTCCATCTGGGCTGCGTGAGCGAGACGGCCTGCTCGACCAACTGCTTGAGGCTGACGGGCAGGAAGATTTCGCCCTCATCGCGGCGGCGATAAAACTCGCGCAGACGGCTGACCACCTTCGCCGCATCTTTGGCGGCGGTGTTTATCGTTTGCAGGTCCCCTGTCACTCTCTCCCTGTCGTCCAGACCTTCGGGCGTCATGAGCAGCAACTCGCTGTAGCCCATGATCGACGACAATGCGTTGTTGAAATCGTGGGCGATACCGCTGGCCATCTCTCCCAGCGCGTGGAGGCGCTCCTGCTGGACGATCTGCTGATGCGTCGCCTCCAGTGCGACTATCATCTCCTCCTGACGGCGGTTGCTCTCCCTTATCGGGCACTCGCCGGCTGGGCCACGTCCAGCGCACGATGTCATGAGCTCCGCAAGTATCTGCTTCATCCTTTGCGAGGCCCGGATCTTTTCTTCGAGGTCAGCGATCTTCATCTCTATCTGTCTCTCGACGTCATTGCAGGGGGTATCCGGGTCAACCCGCAACGACAGGAGGTCCGAGACCTCTTCGGGTGTGAGGCCGAGCTCCTGAGCGCGCTTGATGAACCGGGCGCGAGCCACGTCGCCCACTGTGCCATTATAAGCGTCCATTATGAGCCTCCATCCAGATACTTCACGGCGTCTATCGCCTTTGGGCTGTACTTCATCGCAGGATGCAGGTGGTCGAGGAACCGCCTGAGGTGAGCCCGGGCCCGGTCGGGGTCGTTCAGCTTTGCGTAGGCCAGGCCCAGGTAGTAGTGGCCCAGAGAGCCCTCGCCTCCATTCCCGAGAAGGGCCAGGGCCGCCTGAAGCTCCGAGACGGCGTCCTGATAGTAGCCCAGGAAGAAGAGCGTCGTCCCCTTATAGTAGTGGGCCATCGGCCCCCATACGCGCTCGCCGATCAGCCGCGCCAATCGGGCCTCCTCGTCGAGGAAGGCCCCTTTCGCAACGCGTTGCCGAAACCCCGCCAGCAGGGAGAGGTCGGCCGGGCGGGCCTCCAGCTCCCTCCGCCACTCGTCCAGCCCCCGGACGAACTGTTCCATCGCCTGCGCCGTCCGGCTCGAATCGCCCGTGCGCTCGCAGGCCAGGCTCAGATAGTAGGGGACCAGGCGCAGGCCCTCCGGATCATCAGAGAGGAAGTAGGCTGTCAGATCGTCGCCGGCGGTGTTCAGGGCGGTCACCTCTTCCAGCTCCTCGGCAGCCCTTCGGTACGCCCCTGAAAAGTAGAGGTTGATGCCCCGACGGTAGCGGACCACAGGGATCGCCGCGTCGCGCGGCGTCAGCCGGGCGAAGTGGGCCTCCGCCCCCTGAAAATCACCCTGGCGGTGGCGGAGAAGGGCCAGGCTTATGAGGGCGGGGGGATAGGTCGGGTTTTGCGTCAGGGACTCCTGCCACGCCCTTGCAGCCTCCTCCCCCCGCCCGCGCTGGAGGGCGACCTCCCCGGCGAGCCACTGCCACTCGGCGGAGGGGGTGTGGGCCAACCCCTCCTGCGCCAGCGCCTCCGCCTGCCCCACCTCTCCCGTCGTCAGGTATCGCAAGGCGAGTCCCCAGAGCAGGGGGGCGCGCCCCGCCGGGGTCTGGCCGAGGCCGGTCAGATACCCCCACACCCCGGAGGACGCCTCCTGAATCTCCGCGAGGTTGGCGGAGATCGTCTCCGCGTAGAGGCTTCGGGGGGCGGCGAACTCGATGAGGGCATTGTCGTCGGTGTTGTGCGGACCGGGGCCGGCATAAGTGGAGGCCTCCCGTCCGCCCAATCGGAACCTGACGAGGAGATCGAGGGGGCCCGACACGCCCACGCGCCTGAGGTCCTCCGCCACCGCCGGACGCGCCATCCGTCCGGCCAGGCGTCCATAGTCAACGGTGATCGCTCCATCGGAGCCGAGGAGGAGGAGGTCGGCGTCCGCCGTCTCGAAGATCAGGAGGTGGGGGAATACCGCCTGGAAGGTGCGGACGAGGGTCTTGACGTGGTCCGGCGTCATCCCGTAGAGCTGAAGCCACTGGACGAAGAGGCCACCCGGCCGCAGGCGCGCCCTCCCAGCCCGGAAAAACTCCTCCGTAAAGAGCCTGGACGGGCCGCTCATCCAGGGGTTGGAGGGCTCGGAGATGATCGCGTCGTAGGTCTCGGACGTGACCTGAAGATAGTTCCGGGCGTCGTCCAGGACGACCCTCAGGCGGGGATCCTTCAACGGCTGGTGATTGAACTCGTCAAAGAACGCCGACGCCTCCATCACGGCAGGCTCGATCTCGACGGCGGTGACCGCCCGGACCGGGTGCCGGAGGACGGAGCCGACGGTCACCCCGCTGGCGAACCCGACCACCAGGACCTTCTCGACCCGCTCCCCGACCAGGAGGGGGAGGTGCCCGGAGAGGACCTGGGTGGACATGTCCGCCGCGGTGGAGGCGTCCACCTTCCCGTCGATGGACAGGATGAGGTGTCGGCGGTCCTCCAGATCCGGCCGCTCGACGACCGCTACCGTGGCGGTGACCCCCTCCCGGTAGAAGCGCAGGCGATACCGGTCGCTGAGCCTGGAGAAGGCGTCCCCAGGGGTGCGATACAGGCTCAGATAGAGGGGGGCGTCCTTGTAGACCCCGCTGGTCATGACGAGGGGGTTCCAGGGGGGGGCCGAGAAGACGGCCACCGGGATCAGGAGGACCGCCCCCGCCCCGGCGACCGTCCGGAAGGGCGTCCGGCCGCCGGGCGGGACGAACAGGAGGAGCAGGCCGGCGGCCAGGTTGATCACGATGCCCGCCGAGATCGTCCCCTGGATGCCGAGGCCGGGCAGCAGGAGGAACCCCCCCACAAACGCCCCCAGGACCGTCCCCGCGGTGTTGGCGGCATACACGTCCCCCACCCGCCGTCCGACCCCCCCGGCGCGCGCGTAAGCCTTCACCGCCAGCGGAAAGACCGCCCCCAGGAGGAGGGTGGGGAGGACCATGACCAGGAACGCCAGGCCGAACTGCCCCGCCAGGAACAGCCGCGGCGCGTCCCCCACGGCGCGGAAGAGGCCGAGGAAGAGGGCGGGGAGCCAGGAGAACAGGTGCTCGCCTATCAAGACAGCCAGACCGACGCCGATCTCGATCCGGGCCAGCGCCCAGAGGGGGCGCTCCACCCGGTTCACCGCGCGCGCGGCGAAGAGGCTCCCCAGGGCCAGGCCGACGAGAAAGGCGCTCAGCATGAGGCTGAAGGCGTAGGTGGAGGAGCCTAAGATCAGGGTCAGCAGGCGCGTCCAGGCCACCTCGTAGGCCATGGCCACAAACCCCGACAGCCCCAGGGCGACCAGGACGACGGCTGTCGCCCTTCTTGAGGGAGAGGCGGAGGGGGCCGTCTCCACCCGCCTGCCTGTGCAGGCAGGTCGAGAGGGCTGCTCCCCCGGCGCACGCGTCCCCCATCGGGCCAGAGCGATGACGAGAAGGCCGACCAGGAGGCTGATGCCGGCGGCGGTGAGGAGCGTGGCGCGCACCCCTATCGCCGGAAGGAGGACGAAGCCGGAGGCCACTGTCCCCGCCACGGCCCCCCAGGTGTTCAGGGCGTAGAGCAGGCCCGCGCCCTGCCCCGCCTCTTTGCCCTGGACATACCACCGGCTGAGCGCCGGCAGGGTCCCCCCCATCAGGACGGTGGGCGGGAGGAGGGCCGTCAGGGCGATGAGGAACCGCATCAGGCTGAAGGCGTAGAAGGAGGGATGAAAGGACTGCCATACGGCCTGATACAGGGGAACAAGCCCGGCCGCGAGGGCGGGGGTGAGGAGGGCGTAGAGGCCGACGCCCAGCTCCAGGAGGCCGTAGACCCGCAAGGGGTTCTGAACGCGGTCCACCACCCGACCCAAGAGGAAGCTGCCGAGGGCCAGGCCCCCCATAAAGGCCGTCAGAACGGCGCCGACAGCGAACGCCGTGGAGCCGAAGGTGAGGGTCAGCAGACGCAGCCAGACGACCTCGTAGACCAGGCCGCTCGCGCCGGACAGGAAGAAACAGGCGAGGAGGATGGCCCTGAAAGGCGATCCTCTGGTAGATGTGCTGTGTCCTGACAAGGTGTAAGCCCTCTCTGAACGCCCCTATCTTTCAACCATCAGCGCAACGCAATTTCCCTCTGCGCCGTTGCCATCACGAGGTCGGGGAACGTGGAGACCAGGGTGTGCATCGCCCCCATCCGCGCCGGGATCTCTACGTTCAGGATCTGCGCCTTTTCCTCCTCGGAACCCCGCTCAATGCGCTCGGCGATCTGTGTCTGCATCCTCTCCTGCATCTCACCGGGGGGCGGGACAAAGTAGATGTAGGTGAGGGTCGCGTGAAGCAAGAGACGGCGCGCATCGGTCGGCGTAGGGAAGCGGAAGCGTTCCTGTGTTGTGTCGTCTGCTTTGAGGGTGTAATCGTAGCCGCGGGCGAAGGCGCTCTCCATCATGACCGGCTCGTTCCCCGCGCGATCCTTGAAGTTAAAGCCGTACTCCCGCGTGTCAGAGAAGATCTCAAGCCCGGCGGGGTCATCGGGGTCCATTGCCCAGAACCTGAGCACGACTCGCGTCCGGGGCGGTCACCCGTCGGGGATGGCGTGCCCCGTCCTGTTGAGGATCGCCACGCTCGCCTCCATCTGCCCGCCGACCCTGCGCGCCTCCACCCGCATCTCCACCGCCTTTTTGAGAAACTCCTCGTCCCTCGGCCCTAAAAAACGATGGTTCGCCGGCTCGTTCTCAGCCTTTGTTATACCCATCGCACCTTTCATGTGGCAGGATTGGCAGGTCACCCCTTCGCGGGCGAAAGAGCTCGCCTCCCAGCTCTCCACCACCGTGCAGCACCTCGGCCCGCCGATGGACCCGGCGTTGTAGTCGTGGCAGGCGCCGCAGAAGTGGGGACTGCTGAAGAACGGGGTCAACGGCTTCGTCTGGTCCCGGAGATGGCCCTGGATCGGGGCCAGATCGAGTGAGACAGATTCGAGGGCGGGGTCCGGCCGCTCCGGCGCTGCCTGGAGGGCGTGGCAGACAGCACAGTTGATCCCCTCGCTCTTCACCTCCTCACCGGCGAGGAGCCTGGCAGCTAACACCTGAGCGTTCTTCTTGAGCTTGACCTCCGGGGCGTGGCAGTTGAGACAGGATTCGGGGGACTTCCCTCCGGTGTTATAGTGATAGACGGTGAACATCGCGCGGAAGGTGGGGCCGAGGGAGCGGGCGTGGAATGAGTCCTTCCACTCCTCGTATTGCCTTCGATGGCAGGTGGCGCACGCCCGCGAGGAGGGGAGGGCGGCGCCGTGCCCTCCATAGTCCGTGCGGAGTTGGCTGAGATGATCGACCAGCGCCTCCATATCTTCCCCCGCGAGCCTGGCCGGCGGCATCTCCGTGCCGGGGAAGAAGCCGGCCGGGTTGACGAGGAACGCCGACAGCCACTCTCGCTCTCGCTCATTCTTTCCAGGGACCAGGCGCGGCCCGCTTTTCTCCTCCTCCGCGCTGACGGCGTGGCAGGAGTTGCAGTGGAGGGCGGCAAAGAGTTGCTCCCCGCGGGTCTTCGGCGCTGCCCGAGCCTGGGCGGGGGTCTCCCTATACGCCTCGATGCCCAGATAGGTCATCGCGATGACCGTCACTGCCGCGAGGGAGAGGGCGACGGGACGACGGGGGAGCCGCCTCGACGGGTTGCGATCTAAACGGGGGAGAAAGAGGAGGAGCAGGAGAAAGGCCGTCGGCAGGACGACCCCTCCCACGAACTCCATCCGCCCGAAGAAGATCCTGAGCTTGAGGAGCTGGAAGAGGGGGAGGAAATACCACTCCGGGCGCGGAGTGTAGGAGGCATCCGAGGGATCGGCGACCTCCTCCAGGGGGACTCCGGCAAAGGCGATGAGCCCGAAGAGGATCACCAGCAGAAGGAGCGAGACGGAAAGGTCCTTCACGACCTGGAATGGGAAGAAGGGGACCGTCCTCGGCGCTTCGGCCTCCGAATCCATCCAGGGCGCGGTGATCCCGTGCCGCCGGAGCAGGTAGAGATGGATGAAGATCAGAGGGAAGAGCAGGCCGGGCAGGAGGGCGATATGGAGCACGTAGAACCGGGTCAGCGTGGGCGCGCCCACCTCCTCCCCGCCCCGGATGATCCTCAGAACAGATTCTCCGATGAAGGGGATGCTCCCGGCGATCTTGGTACCCACCACCGTCGCCCAGAAGGCCCGCTGATCCCAGGGCAGCAGATACCCCGTGAACGCAAAGCCGAGGACGTAGAGCAACAGGAGGACGCCGACCATCCAGAGGAGATGGCGCGGGGGCTTGTAAGCGCCGTAAACGAACACCCGCAGGATATGCAGGCAGACCACGATAATCAGCAGGGAGGCCCCCCAGTGATGCAGCCCCCGGATGACCTTCCCGAAGGGGATCTCCTCCATGATGTATCGGATGCTATCGTGGGCGAAGGCGGGGCTGGGGTCGTAGTTCAGCCCCAGGAGGATGCCCGTGAGCGCCTGGAGAACGATCAGGAACAGCGTGGCGCTGCCCAGGACGTGGGGCCAGCCGACCTTCGCTGGCAGCGGCTCCGAAAGGAAACGCTGCATCTGTTCGCGCAAAGAGGCGCCGGATGCGCTTTCATTCGTCTCATCGCTCATTTTTCAGCCCTCCAAAACCCAAACTCTTCCCCTCTCCACCTTGGCCTGTCTCTGGGAGAGGCCGCGCGCGGGTGGTCCGGCGATGACCCGCCCCTCCTGGTCGAAGACGCCGCCGTGGCACGGGCAGAGAAATTCGCTCCGCGCTGCATCCCACCGGACGGCGCAGTTCAGGTGCGAGCAGGTGGCGGAGAAGACCGTCACCTCATCCTGCCCGGCCCGGACGACAAAGGCCCGCCTCACCTCATTGCGTCGAACCCACCCGTCGCGCCTTCGAGCGAGGTAGACCACCTCGGCGGGTTGTCCCACCGGGACCGACGTGAGCGCACCCAGATCGAGCCAGTTCTCCCCCGACCCCCGCCTCGCCTTCAGGAGCGGCCCGATCAGGTAGCCGATGATCGGCGTCCCGGCGGAGAGACCCAGGGCCCCCAAAAAGACCCCGCAGAGCCGGGCGAGGAACTTCCGACGCCCGTCATATACGACACCCTGCCCTTGCCCGGCCTCAGACCTCATAAGGATCATCGCCCCCTTCACTTCTTGAGCCCAGCATCCGTGATCTTGCCGATGAGGTCATCCAGGTTCTTCCCCAGGCTGTCCAGCCCCTTGTAGTGCGCGAAGGCGGACGAGGGCTTGAAATACCGGATCACCGTCTTGCCGTCCTCCCGCTCCCAGATCAGGACCTTCAGAGGGACTTCGAGGGCCGCGTTGTAGTCGTTGTCGAAGATCGGGATGCCGAGGTCGGGCCGGAAGATGAAGTAGGCCTTCGACCCCCGGCGCTGCTTGCCGACCATCCGCTGCATCATCTGATAGTTCGGCTCTCCGATGATGACGAGGTTGGCCCCCTTCACCGCCACCTCGATCTTCGAGACAGTGGCCGTGTAGGAGTTGTCGGAGACCTTCTCCACAATGGCGTAGCTCTGCGTCTTCTCCTGCGCCGAGGCCAGGATGAAGACGGCCAACAGGAGGGTCACTGTGAGCCCAACCACCAGGCAGGGCTTCGTGTCATGCCGCATGGTCTTCTCCTTTGTTGAACGTTGCTATGCACCTCAAAGGGTACAACACCGGGGATCGGAGGAGCATCACGCCATGTCCCTTCCTTTCCCTTGTCTCCCCGATCCCCGGCGGTGAAGGATGAACGGAGATGATGCCTGGGAGGGCCCCCGATCGGGGTCATCACCTGCCCTTCTTCCCCTCCATTGGCATGGGCATGGCCACAGACCCTACGATGTCCGACAGGTCACCGTCTAACGCCTTCCCCATGTCGGCCAATCCCTTGTAGTTCTTGAAGATCTCAGACGGCTTCCGGTAGGTGATCATCGTCCCCATGTCCCCATCCATCACGATGATCCTGATGGGCACTTCGATGGCCGCCGCCATGTCGTTCATGAAGATGAGCTTCCCGTAGCGGGGGTGGAAGAACTCCACCGTCGTCATGGGCTTGGCCTGGACGCCGACCATCTTGAGCATCTCCTGGTGGTCGGGGGTGAACAGGACCATCATCTCCTTCCCCTCGATGGCCCGCTTGATGTTGCTCAGGGTCTCCTCGAAGTTATACTTGGACATCACCATAGCCCGGTCCTTGGGCATCTCCATCTTCATCCCCTTCTTCTCCTGGGCCGCGGTTAGCCCTGCGCAGACGATGAGCATCGCGACCGCGAGGATCGAGCAGACCAGGAGGTTTCTGTGCTGAGACATAGCTTTTCCTCCTTATGATGAGGGATAACTCTGAAAATCGGGTTCAACCGCCCTTGCACCCGCCCCTTGCCCTCTGGAAAACCTCATCTCCCTCCTTTCTTTCGGTTGATGGATGTCTTGACCCCGGCCCTGCCCCGGCTCAGGCCTCCCCGGACCCGCCCGACCCATCTCCCCCAGCCAACGCCGCCGCCTCCCGCCGGGGCACCGGTTCCTCCCGCGCCTCCGCCTCGGCCTCCCCTGCGAAGAGCCTGCGGAGGAACTTCGCGAAGTCGTCGAAGATGGAGTAGAACACCGGCACCGCCACCAGGCTCAGGAGCGTCGAGCTGACGAGCGCCCCGATGATGGCCGTGGCAATGGGCCGGAACCGGTCCATCCCGGTGGGCGGGGCGAACATGGGCGGGATGAAGGCGGACGCCGTCGTGAGGGTCGTCATCAGGACGGGCCGCAGGCGGATGGGCCCGGCGGTGGTGATGGCCTTCCTCCGGTCCATCTTCTCCTCTTTGATCAACTGCTCGGTCTTGTCGATCAGGAAGATGCCCGTGGCCATGACCATCACCGTCGCGAGCATGATCCCCCACAGGACCGGCGGGGACCAGTTCATCCCCCGGATGTAGAGGAAGAAGAGCGCCCCCATCATCTCCAGGGGCGCGTCCATCAGGATCGCCAGCGTCGCCGGGATGGACTGCGTCTGGAGGAGCAGGAGGATGAACAGGATGCCCAGGGCCACGGCCAGGCCCTTGTTCAGCCGGTCGATGTTATCCATCATCTCGATCATCAGGCCCTTCGGCCCCACCGTATACCCCTTGGGGAGGTTGAGAGAGGTCTTGGCCCCCATGATGAGGCCGGCGGTGGCCGCCTTCAGGCCCACGTTCCGGTACTGCCCCAGGATGCTGATGGCGTACTGGAGGTCCTCCTTGTAGATCGTGTCCGTGCCCATCCCCTTCTCGACGGTCGCCACCTCTTTCAGGGGGACGTGCTGGCCGGTGGGGGCGGTGATGGACACCTGCTCCAGGTCCTCGGGGGTCAGCCGCTGGTCCGGCCTGTAGCGGATGACATACCGGCTGTGGCGCACGCCCTCCTCCGGCTTGAAGAACTCCGCGGTCATCCCCCCCTGCGTGGCGTAGAAGGCCTGCATGGCCACCTGGGGCACGGCGAGCCCCAGCTCCTGCGCCCTGGCGCGGTCGATCCGGATGCGGTACTGCGGCTGTGTCATGCTCCAGCTCGTGAAGGGCTGCACCACGCCGGGCGTCCGCTCCGCGACCCGCTTCCCCTCCTGGCCGAGCCGCCACAGGGTCTCCAGATCGTCCCCCTTGACGACCGCCTCCACAGGGGCGCGGGCGGTGTTGACGGGGGTGGCCCCCATCTCCATCAGCCAGACGCTGCGGATGCCGGGGATAGTCGCCATCGCCTCCTGCTGGACGCTGTCGTTGATCTGCCAGATGTCCCGGTCGCTCCGCCGCCTGACCGCGCCCGTGATCGGGTCGAGCCAGCGGTGGTAGAACTGCGCCGTCCGCTCGTCCGTGGGGGTCATGGTGAGCTTGAAGAACGCCTTGTTCACCGTGCGCACCCCGTAGCCGGAGAAGAACGTCCCGAACGCCGGCTCCTGCCCGATCTGCGTGGAGACGGACACGATCTCCGGCTGCCGCAGGAGGAGCCCCTCCACCCGGCTGACGATCTTCTCGGTCTCCGCAAAGGAGGTCCCCGGCCAGGCCTCCACCTCCCCCACCGCCTGCCCCGTGTCCTGGAGGGGCATCCCCTCGAACCCCAGGTAGGGGTAGAGCTGGAGGCCGATGTAGACGGTGGCGACGGCCACGGCCACGACGGCGATGCGGTGGTCGAGGCCCCAGTGCAGCGCCTCCCGATACAGGTGCTCCAGCCGGTCCAGAAGCCACGTCCAGGGGGTGAAGACCCAGCGGAGGAACCGGTCGATGCGGGATTTTCCGACGTCGCTGGCGGACTTCAACAGGTAGGCCCGCAGCATGGGGTCTAAGGTCAGCGTGAAGAAGGTGGAGAAGGCGTTGGCGAAGATCATCGGGGCGGTCATCCCCCGGAAGCCCGTCCCCATCGACCCGCCTAAGAAGAGGGCGGGGCCCATCGCGATCCAGGAGGACATGCCGACCGCGACCACTGCCCCGGAGATCTCCTGCGCCCCCTCGATGGCCGCCTGTTTGGGGGGCTTCCCCATCCTCAGGTGGCGGTTGATGACGTCCATCATGACCACCGAGTCGTCCACCAGGCGGCCGATGACGAAGGTCAGGGCCATCAGCGTGGGGGTGTTGACGGTGAAGCCGAAGGGCCTCCACCAGACGAACCCGGCGGCGGCGGCGGCAGGCAGGGTCACCATGACGATCAGGGTGGGGGTGATCTGGTTCAGGAAGGCCAGCACGACCACCGACGTGATCGCGAAGGCCAGGAACATCTCCTTCCAGGCGTTGGCGATGATGCGGTCCAGGAAGTCCTTCCGGTTGTAGGCCACCTCGTAGTTCAGCCCCGGGTATTCGCTCACGAACTGATCGGCGAGCTTGAGGGCCGCGTTGATGACCGTGACGTCGCTCTCGTGCGGCTCCTTGACGATCGTGAGCAGCAGCCCCCGCCGGGCGTTGGAGTGGTAGGCGCTCCGCACCTCGGCGTAAGTGTCCTTCACCGTGGCCACGTCCCGGAGGTAGACGATCCGGTCCTTGAAGTTGCCGATCGGCATGGCGTTCATCTCCGCCGGGTTCCGATACCGCTCATCCACCCGGACGAGGAATTCGTTCTCCTTGCCGACCAGTTTCCCCCCGGACCGGCTCAGGCTCTGCCGCTCGACGGCCATCTTGATGTCCATCAGGCCGAGGTGGAAGGCGTTCAGCCTGTCCCGGTCCACCTCGATGAGGGCCAGGCGCCGCTTCCCCCCGTAGGGGATGGCCGACTGCACCCCCGGCAGCTTCTCAAACTCGTCCCGCATCTTGTTCTCGACGAACTCCCGGAACCGCACCTCGTCCCACCCCTCCCGGCTCCAGTTCAGGTCCAGGACGGGGACGTTCTGGGCGTCGATGTGGACCACCCAGGGGTTGGTCGTGTTGTCCTTGTCCAAGGGGAGTTCGTTGAGCATGTTGGACAGAAGGGTCTGGGTGGAGACCTTGTTCTTGTTCATGTCCGTCCCGTAGTCGAACCCCACCGCGATCTCGGCCCGCCCCTCCTGCGAGTGGGACCGGATCCATAAGACCCCGTCCAGGACGCTCATCTTCTGCTCGATGGGCCGGGAGAAGTAGGTCTCCATCTCCTCGGCGGAGACGCCGGGATAGGTAATGACGATCCCCACCACCGGGCTCTCTAAATAGGGCTGAAGCTCGATGGGGAGATGGAAGTAAGCGTAGATCCCCGCCCCGATGATGGCCAGGAAGACGGGGATCATCACCATCGGGTGCTCGACCGCGAACCTGGGCAATTTCTTGATCATAAGTTCATCCCTCTCCGCCCGGCCCACCCGAAGGGGACCGGGAAGAAGTGCTATGAGGAAGCCCTATCCGGTCACATCGCGACGATGTTGACCTGCTGGCCGTCCACGAGACCCCTGTTCCCCTGATAGATGATCATCTCCCCCTCCTTCAGGCCCTCCAGCGCCTCCACCCGGTCCCCGCTCTCCACGCCGAGGGTCACCGGCCTGGCGTAGGCCACGACGCCGTCGGTGGTGAAGACCGTCGGCTTCCCCTCCACATCGACGACCGCCCGCCGGGGGATGCTCAAAACGCCCTCGCGGCGCGAGAGGATCAGATCCACGACGGCGTACATGTCCGGCTTGATCACCTCCTCCGGGTTGTCCACCAGGATCTCCACCGTGGTCGTCTGGGTGACCGGCTCCATCTCCGGGAAGACGGCGGAGACCGCCGCGTGGAACTCATTATAGGGGTTGGGCAGGGCCAGGAACCTCACGACCGCCTCCGTGCCGATCCTGATCTTTGGCATGTCCTTCTCGGCCACCTTGACCTGCGCCCGCATCCTGCTGTTGTCGGTGACCCGGAACAGGCTGACCCCTGGCTGCACCAGGTTTCCAGGATCCACAAACCGCCTGGCGATCCGGCCCGAGATCGGGGCGAGGATGTCCGTATAACTGTAGACTTCGCTCATCTCCCTGTATTTGTTCGTCGCCACTTCGTACTGCCTCCTGGCGCTGTCGAGGTCATACTGCGAGACGGCGTTGGCCTGGAAGAGGCGCTCGATCCGTTTGTATTCCGCCTCCCAGAACTCCGCATCGGCCTTCGCCTGCGCCGCCATCGCCCCCAACTGGGTCTTGTCCAGGCGGGTGACGACCTGCCCCTTTTTGACGTATTCCCCCTCATTCACCCGGGGCCCCTGCAACCATCCCTGCACCCGGGCCTGCGCCGTGACATCCAGGTAGGGCTGGCAGTTCCCGGTATAGGTGATCCTCGCGGCGAGCGTATCCCGTTTGACCGGCTCGACCGCAACGGCGACCTTCCCGGCCAGGGGGCTCATCGTCATAATCTGGACGAAGGTGGGCTGGGCCAGCCACGCGACGATGGCCTCCGTCACCCAGTAGATGACGAGGACGATGCCCAGACTGACCAGCCACCGGGCCAGGCGTTTATTGTTTTTAATAGCGACCAGAACGTCCTTCGCCAGTGGGAGAAAACGTGAGAGAAAAGACGATGTGGCGGCCATAACTCCTCCTTTTTGGGAATCCGGACCCTATCCGGCGCTTCGGCCTGCGGGGCCTCCTCAAAGCAAAGATCTACTTTGCGGGGACTACTTGATGGAGGTCCACTCCCCCTATGGCCCACCGCAGCGCCACGTGGGAGGTGTTGTAATCGGCTAAGGCCTCGTAGTAGTTCACCTCGGCCTGGAGTTCCTCGGCCTGGGCGTCGAGGAGGTCATTGACGATCCCCTTGCCCTCCTCCAGTTTGAGCTGTTCGATCCTCAGACTCTCCTTGGCCTCCTGTAAGGCGGCCTCCGCCGCCTTGATCCGGTTCTCGGCCTCGGCCCGGTTCAGGTAGGCGGTCTGCACGGCCAGGATGGTCTCCAGCTTTATCCCGTCGAGCTCCTGCTGGGCCTGCTGGAGCCCGGCCGAGGCCTGGCCCACCTGCGACCGGACCACGTCGTTGAAGAGAGGGAAGGACACCACGACCCCGCCGCTCCAGTTGTTCAGGGTCTCGCTATCCCGCTTCCCGGACGGTCCGACCGTGTCGAACCCCGACAGTCCGTCATAACGCCCGACGGCGGAGATGTTCGGGAGCCACTGGGACCTGGCGATGCGGAGCTGTCGCCGCTGGACCTCCACCTTCTGCCCGGCCATCCGGTAGGCGGGGTTCCGCTCCAGGGCCTCGCCGATGCTCGCCCGGAGATCGTAAGGGTTGGGCCTGTACTCCAGGGGGCCTGAGACCTCGACCCGCTGGGAGATGTCCAGCCCCATCCTCGTCTTGAGGGCGCTGTGGGTCACCTCCAGGGCGTTTTGTGCTTTGATGAGGTTCTGCCGGACGTTCGCCAGCCTGGCGTTGATCTTGAACAGATCGACCTTCGCCGCCTTGCCGACCTCTACCTTCCGCTCCACGATCCGTCTGGACTCCTCCAGGTGCTCCACCGACTTCTGCGTGGCCTCCACGACCTTCTGAAGCCTGAGGAGGGAGTAATAGGCGCCGGCAAGGTTGAAGATCAGATCGTCTCTGGTCTTTTGCGCCCCATCCCTGGCCATCTCGAACATCGCCTCGTTTAACGCAATCTGAGAGCTGATCCGGCCCCCGGTGAAGAGCGGCACAGACCCCGTGACGCCATAGCCGAAGAAGTTATCGCCGAGCCGGGTGTCCGAGAAGTCCCCGGGCTTCGTCCCCATGATCAGCGGCCGGGGCCAGACGCTGCGGTTGTAAAACCCCTCGACAGTGAACTTTGGGAGCCGCTGGCTCTGGGCGACGCTTACCCCGCCGCTGGCCACCTCCACACCCCTTCGGGCCGCCGCGAACCCGGCGTTCCTGGACAGGGCTATCTGGATGACCTCTTCCAGGGACAGAGGTCTGCTCAGGTCGACTTCCCTCTCCGCAGCGCTGACACCGAAAACCAGGAACACCAGGGCGATGCTCAGGAGCAGCGCAACTGTATAGCTCTTCTGTCTCATTGTCTCCATCTCCTACAGGTCAAGGATCGTCGTAGAGGGGCTCTACAAAGCGGTCAGGGCCGGGGGATT
>CAYRZX010000131.1:0-17425 GCA_964428665.1 uncultured Gemmatimonas sp. | reverse complement strand
GAGCACCAGCCACTGCTTCATCATGCCGCTGTTCTTCAGCCAGAAGTTCGGCGTCAGCGCGTCGGCGGTCTCGACGGTGATGGTCATCCACCGGCTGACGTTCGTCCTGCCGATGCTCCTGGTGGGGTATCTCCCCATCCGGAACTACAAGGCGGTCTTCATCGCCACGGTGATCTTAGAGGGGGTCGCCATGAGCGCGGGGGGGGTCATCCCGGACTTCTTCTGGGCAGCGGCCGTCTGGCTGCTGCACGACCTGGTGGGGGCGGGGGTCTGGATCCCGATCCAGAGCGCGATCATTCAGGACGAGTGCCGGGAGGCGTCGCGGGGGCTGGACCTGAGCAAGACGCTGGCGTTCTCGGCGCTGGGCGGGGCGGTCGGGCCGGTCCTGGCGGGTTATCTGGCGGACTTCTCGATCAGCGCGCCGTTCTTCGTCAGCGGCGCCCTGGTGACGGCGTCGGCGGGGGTGCTGTTCAACCTCAGGCTGAGGCAGGGTGAGGCGCGAGAGGTGAGGGTCGCTGCGATGTGATATGCGGTGGGGCGCGAGATGGATGATGAAGGGATCTCTGCGGGTCATCAGGAGGGGGCTGTGGCGTGTTAAAACCGGGCGGATCGTATGACGAGGTTTACGGGTCCTTTGGGTGGACGATCCCCGATTTTTATAACATCGGGGTGGATATATGCGACAAGTGGGCCCATCAGCCGCACCGCCTGGCCCTGATCTATGAGGGGGAAAAAGGCCGTGTGGAAGAATACACCTTTGGAGATCTGAAAAGCCTTTCGGACAGACTGGCCAATGCCCTCCAGGCGCATGGAATCGGCCGAGGAGATCGGGTGGGGATCCTTCTGCCGCAGTGCCCCGAGACCGCCGTCTCTCACATCGCCGTCTATAAAATCGGGGCGATTGCCATCCCCCTTTTCACCCTTTTCGGCGCCGATGCCCTTGAATACCGGTTGACCCACAGCGAGGCCAGGGGGATCATCACGGACGGCGCAAACTTAGATAAGGTGCAGGAGGTCCGGGAAAGGCTCCCCCATCTCAAGACGGTCGTCGTGACCAGAGGGGAAAGAGGGGACAGGGTCGTCGATTTCTGGGAGTCCATCGAAAAGGCCTCCAGCGCGTTTCAACCGCTGAAGACCAGGGCCGATGACCCTGCCCTGATCATCTACACGTCGGGGACTACAGGCCCTCCCAAAGGGGTCCTCCACGCGCATCGGGTCCTTCTGGGGCATCTTCCGGGGGTTGAATTTCCCCATCATTTCTTTCCCCAGGAGGGCGATCGCTTCTGGACTCCGGCGGATTGGGCCTGGATCGGGGGGCTCATCGACGTCCTCTTTCCCAGCCTGCATCACGGCATCCCCGTCCTGGCCTATCGCGCCAAAAAATTCGATCCCGAAGAGGCATTCCATCTGATGGCCAGACATCGCATACGAAACGCCTTCATGCCTCCCACAGCCCTCAAGCTCATGCGGCAGGCGAAAGGGCCCCGGCGCCGGTACGATTATCGGTTGCGGAGCATCGGCAGCGGCGGCGAGACGCTGGGCGAGGAGTTGCTGGCGTGGGGAGAGGAGACGATGGGGCTGGTCATCAATGAATTTTACGGTCAGACAGAGGTCAATCTGGTGGTCTCCAACTGCGCTGAGGTGATGGAGGTCAGGCCCGGCTCCATGGGGAAGGCCGTGCCCGGACACGTCGTGGAAGTCGTGGACGCAGAAGGGCATGTCCTGCCTCCGGGGGTTGTCGGAGAGGTGGCCATCCGGCGTCCTGATCCCGTCATGTTTCTGGAATACTGGAAAAACGGAAAGGCGACAGGGGAGAAGTATGTCGGCGACTGGTGCCTCACGGGGGACACGGCCAGGAAGGACGAAGAGGGGTATTTCTGGTTTGTGGGGCGAACGGACGACCTCATCATCAGCGCAGGCTATCGAATAGGGCCTGCCGAGATTGAGGACTGCCTGATGAAGCACCCCTCGGTAGGGATGGCCGCTGTTGTCGGGCGCCCGGATGAGGTGCGGACGCAGGTCGTGAAGGCCTTCATCGTCCTCAAGCCGGGGGTGGCGCCCAGCCGGGCCCTGGAAGAGGAGATCAAGACCTTCGTCAAGGTCCGGCTGGCCGCGCACGAGTACCCGCGAGAGGTCGAGTTCATCGAAAAGCTTCCCACGACCGTCACGGGCAAAATTATGCGGAAGGAGCTGAGGAATCTGTGAAGGGCCGGCTCACAGGGTCTTCGGGTCAAAAAAGGGGGTCCAGTTGTCCAGGGACAGCGCGCCGTCGGCGACGAGGGCCGCGCCGTTGATGTAGCGGGCCGCCGGGGAACAGAGGAAGAGCACGATGGCGGCGATCTCGTCGGGGTCGGCCAGGCGGCCGGTGGGGACGTCCCGCACCGCAAGGGTTTCGTAGTCCTCCGGCTCCGCGTGATCGAACTCCTCCTGTCTGAGGCCGGCGGTGGAGACGAAGCCGGGCGCGAGGGCGTTGACCGTCACGCCGTGGCGCGCCCAGTAGTAGGCCAGGGACCTGGTGAGGTTCACGACGCCCGCGCGGGCCGCGCCCGAGTGGGCGAAGGCGGGCGCGCCCCGGTCGAACGAGTAGATGTGCACGATGTTGACGATGGCGCCGAAGCCGCGCCTGGCCATGAGCGGCCCCACGCGGCTGCACACGTTCCAGGTGCCGTTGAGGTTCAGGTCGATCACGGCCCGCCAGCCGCGGTCGGTGATCTCGGAGGGCCGCGCCGGGAACTGGCCGCCGGCGTTGTTCACGAGGAGGTCGATGGCGCCGAAACGCTCCAGGGTCTTCTGGACCAGCGCATCGACCTGTTCCGGGTCGCGGATGTTGGTGGGCAGCGCCAGGCACGCGGCGCCCGTGGCCTCGATCTCCTCTGCCGTGGGGTTCAGGTTCTCCGGCTTTCGGCTGGCGATGACGACATTGGCGCCGAGGCGCGCGAACGCCAGGGCGACGTGTCTGCCGATTCCGCGCCCCCCGCCTGTGATGAGCGCGGTGACGCCGCGGAAAAGCCCGGATGAAAAGATGCCGAGTGGATTCAGGTCAGAGCTCATGGCATATTCTCTGCGCATCCTCTCTCATAACAGATAATGTCACCTGGTCTTTTGGATTCGCCTCAGAATAAAGAGGAATCCAAATTCGAGGACGCCCCTTCGGAGAATATAAAGAAACTGTTCAGGTCACTCAAGGTTTTTCACATCAGATCGTTCAAAGGAGGTCGTCTTGAAGGCAGTCCGAAAACTGGCGCAGGGGACGGGGCACGTGGCGCTGTGCGACGTGCCGGAGCCTGACCCGAGGCCCGGCTACGCCAAGATCGCGGTGAAGGCGGCGGGGATATGCGGGACCGACATCCACATCCTGCACGGGGGATATGCCTTCAACCCGCCGGTGACGCTCGGCCACGAGTTCGCCGGGGAGGTGGTGGAGGTGGGAAAGGGGGTGGACCGGGTGCGCGCCGGGGACCGGGTGACGGTCCTGCCGTCGGCCATGGGGCGGTGCGGGGTCTGCCGGTTCTGCAGGTCGGGCTACTATTTCTACTGCGTCAACCGGAGTTCCATCGGGAGCAAGACGGACGGGGGGTTCGCGGACTTCTGCGCCGTGCCGCAGGACCTGCTCTACGTCCTGCCGGAGGACGTGGACTATCGCGCAGGCTCGCTGACCGAGCCGCTGGCCTGCTGCGTGCAGGCGGTTTGCGAGCTGACGGACATCGCCCCGTCGGACGTGGTCCTGATCTCCGGGCCGGGGCCCATCGGCATGATCTGCGCGGCCCTGGCCAAGCTGCGGGGCGCGACGGTCATCCTGTGCGGGACGGCGCAGGACCGGGAGCGGCTGGGGATGGCCGGGTCGTTCGGGGTGGACCGCACGGTGGACGTGACGGCGGAGGACGCGGCGCAGGTGGCCAGGGACATGACGGATGGGTACGGGGCGGACGTGGTCCTGGAGTGCGTGGGCGTGGGGGCGTCGGTCAACCAGTGCCTGGACGCCGCGGCCCGGCTGGGGCGCTACACGCAGGTGGGGCTGCTGGACCACCCGGCGCAGGTCGACTTCGGGAAGGTGGTCTACAAGCAGCTCCGCGTGCAGGGGGCGCTGGGGCAGACCTGGAGCACGTGGGAGAAGACGCTGCGGCTGCTGCGGCGGGGGGCCATCGACATGAGCCGGTTCATCACGCACGAGGTCCCGCTCAGCCGGTGGCAGGAGGCGTTCGACAACACGGAGCAGAAGCGGGGGCTGAAGAATGTGTTGTGTCCATAAAAAGGGGTTATAACGCATGTTCAAGGTCATGCTCACGGACACGGTCTTCTCCGACTTCGCCGTCGAGGAGGAGGAGATCCGGAAGATCGACGCCACGCTGACGCTGGCGACCTACAGGGACGAGTCGGAGATGGTGGCGGCCCTGCGGGACGCAGACGGGCTGATCAACCACTTTGCGCCCATGACGCGGGGGGTGATGGAGCAGCTCCCGAAGTGCCGGGTGATCAGCCGGTGTGGGGTGGGCTACGACAACGTGGACGTGGCCGCGGCGACGGACCTGGGCATCCTGGTGGCGCACGTGCGGGATTACTGCATCGAGGAGGCGTCCACGCACACCTTCGCGCTGCTGCTGGCGTGCGCCCGCCGGCTGTTCCCGATCGACCGGTCGGTGCGGGCGGGGCGGTGGGACCACGCGGCGGGGCGGCCCATGCGCAACCTGGCGACGCAGACCGTCGGGCTGGTGGGCATCGGGAAGATCGGCAGCGCCACGGCGAAGAAGGCGCTGGCCTTCGGGCTGAAGGTGCTGGCCTTCGACCCCTACGCGAGGTCCGTGGGGCCGGACATCGAGCTGGTGTCTTTTGAGGCGCTGCTGGAGCGGTCGGACTATATCTGCATCCACGCCGCGCTGACGGAGGAGACGCGGGGGCTGTTCTCGGACGCGGCGTTCGCCCGGATGAAGCCGACGGCCTGCCTGATCAACGGGGCGCGGGGGGCCATCGTGGACGAGGGGGCGCTGTCGCGGGCGCTGTCGGGGCGGCGGATCGCGGGGGCGGCGGTGGACACGATGGTCAAGGAGCCGCCGGACCCGGACAACCCGCTGTTCAAGCTGGACAACTTCATCGTGACCTCTCACGTGTCGTGGTACTCGGAGGAGTCCATCGAGCTGCTGCGCCGGGAGAACGCGCGGGCGGTGGCCGATACGCTCACCGTGGGGAGGCCGAAATACCTCGTCAACCCGGAGGCCCTGAAAAACGTGAGACGGGAGAAGTGAGACGTAAAAACTGACCACAAGACCACAAGACCACAAGACCACAAGACCACAAGGCTTTTGCATTGGTCCTGTGGTCCCGTAGTCCTGTGGTCCTGTGGTCTGCGGTTTGCCATAGGAGGTTCCCGTGACACTGACGCACGACCCGGACAGGGGCGGATGGCATTTCGAGACGGAGGAGCTGAAGGGGTTTCTGCTGCCTGAAGGCCAGCGACACGGGGTCAAGACGCTGGTCCACAAGCCCACCGGCATCGACGTGGCGCATCCGAAATACGACCTGCTCAACCTGTTTCTGCTGTTCTCCACGAACCACTGCATGGGCACGGCGCGCGAGAAGGAGCGGATCGTGCGCGCGGAGGGGGACTCGGTCGAGGTGACGTGGAAGCCGACGGACAATCACCGGGCGGAGCTGATCGCGCGGTATCAGCCCCGGGAGCCGAACATCGTGGACCTGTCGGTCACGGTCCGGTCGCAGTGGCCCTACCCCGCCTACGAGGTGTTCCTGTCGAACTACTTCGACCCGGCGTTTCAGCCTTATGTCTACGTGCAGGGGAGCCCGTTTGCGATCCCCCCGAACCAGCCCCGGTGGATCGCCCCGGCCGTCAACGACGTGTACGTGGGCACGGGGCTGGTGTTCCCCCGGGACCAGCACGCGGCCAGGCGATCCGTGGACGGGCGGTGGGAACGGATCTGGGCGCTCTATCAGTGGAACCCCCAGCGCTACTACGAGCGGCCGGTGATGTTCCAGACGGACCCGCAGCGTCGCGTGGCGGCGGCGCTGATGTCCCGGCCTCAGGACTGTTTCGCGGTGATCAGCGGCTACAACAGCGACAACATGAAAGACCCCTTCAAGGACCAGAACCCGCTCTACCTGTCGCTGTTCGGGGACGACCTGACGGCCGGGTTCGAGCGGACGGCGCGGGTGAGGCTGCAGGTCACGGAGCTGGACGCCGGGATGAAGGGGCCGCTGGAGTTGTATGACCGATTTATCTCCGAACAAGGAAAGATTCCATGAAACCTGTGTGGTTGGGCGTGATCGGGTGTGGGGTGATCGGGCGGAGGCACGTGGAGACCGGCGCCCGGTCCCCGTTGATCGATGTGGTGGCCGTGGCCGACCTGCGCGAGGAGGTCGCGCGGGAGGTGGCCGGGCAGTTCGGGGTGGGCCGGGTCTACGCCGACGGGGAGGACCTGCTGAAGGACCCGGAGGTGGAGGCGGTGGTGCTGGCGCTGCCGGCGCGCTGGCGGACGGACCTGGCGCTGCACGCCTTCGCCAGGGGCAAGCACGCGCTGATCGAGAAGCCGGTCGCGATGAACGCGGGGGAGGTCCGGCGGCTGATCGCGGCGCGCGGGGCGCTGACGGCCGGGTGCTGCTCGTCGCGGTTCCGCTCCTTCGAGTCCGCCCGCGTGGTCGCGGAGTTCCTGGCCACAGGGGCGCTGGGCGCGCTGCGCACCGTGCACTGCCGGGCCCTCTCAGGGGCGGGGGAGCCGCCCAGGACGCCGCCGCCGGAGTGGCGGTTGAAGAAGGCGCTGAACGGGGGCGGGATCATGTCCAACTGGGGCTGCTACGACCTGGACTATCTCCTGGGCATCACGGGCTGGTCCCTGAGGCCCAGGACGGTCCTGGCCCGGACGTGGGCCGTTCCGTCCCCGTTTGAGTCCTACGTCGCGCCGGGGTCGGACGCCGAGACCCACGTGTCCGCGCTCATCCTGTGCGAGGGGGGGACGGCCATCGCCTACGAGCGGGGGGAGTTCGTGTCCGCCGGGACGGAGAACGCCTGGGAGATCGTCGGGGAGAAGGGGGCCCTCCACCTGAACATGCTCCCCGGCCAGGCCAGGCAGGTCGTGCACGACGAGGGGGTGACGGGGAAGGGGGTGGTCTCGCGGACGGTCTGGGAGGGGCAGGAGGAGTGGGGGACGGTCCACACCGGGCCTTCGCAGGACTTCGCCGGGGCGATTCGCGAAGGCCGCCCACCCAGGACGAGCCTCGAACAGGCCCTGGTCGTGCAGCAGATCACCGACGCGATCTACGCCTCGGCGGAGCAGGGTAAGGCGGTAGATATAATGTAGGGGCGATCCAGCGGACGCCCCTATGTCTCGATGACGAAGACGTAGCGGGGGGCGTAGGCCATCCAGTCCGACTCGTGGCGCTCCGGGGGGCGAAACGGGATGCCGAGGTTGAGGAGGAGCTGCGCCTGAATCTCCCGCTCCTCCTCCTCCCGGTTGGAGAGGATCAGGACGCCCCCGCGCGCGAGGAGGCCGAAGACGTGTCGCAACAGGGGCTCCGGCCTGAACAGGGAGCCGGGAAGCCCCCACTTGCGGAGGGCATATTCGGTGACGAAGGGGAGAAACCAGGTGATGGCGTCGTAGCGGCCCTGGTGTTCCATCACATCGCCCGTCAGGAAGCGGCATCCGTCCAGGCCGCGGGTGTGGTAGAGGGCGTAGTCGTGGCGGGAGTGGAGGTCGGTGTAGACCTGGTAGGGGTCCACCTCGATGCCGGTCAGCTCCACCTGTCTGGGGGCGGTCTCTCCTGCATGCCGGAAAAAATGGTGGAGGCCGCGGGCGTAGGCGAAGTTCTTGGACCCCACGTCGAGCGCCCGGACCGGGTCGCGCAGGCGATCGGTGGGGAAGAAGCGCTCCATCAGCTCCAGGACGTAGAGGGACTCCCGGTATTCGACGGACGTGGAGCGTCCCCGGAAGTCTCTCAGGTGGTAGCGATGCTCAAGGCGCTCGGCAGCGCTCAGGAGATGTGGCCTGGCCCTGAAGAAAGGGGCCTTGTCCTCGTTGCGCGGACAGTAGGTGGGCCGGGACCAGCGGAGCCGCTGGCGGAGGGCGTAGAAGACGGCGTTGAAGAGGCGTTCGGACAAGGGAAGAGATAGAGGGGGTTGGGGGTCAGGGGTCGGGAATTCCATTTGGTTCAAAGCCTAAGATACGACATTGCAGGTTGCCGTGTCGAGCGAAAAGTGTTTTGGGTTGACACGGGGTTGATGCGGAGCCTATATTCAGTGAGTGGGGAGCGGTGAACCGCTCAACTTTAACTCTTTACGCCGGAGGATGCTCATGAAGATGCGCGCGATGGTGGGTGTGGGTCTGGCGCTGGCCCTGGCAGGGGGTCTGACGCAGGGGGTGTCCGGGCAGGACGCCGGGAAGATGTCGCTGAGGGTCAAGGCCGCGCCGGGGCAGAAGCTGGCCTACAAGAACCTCTTCAGGCTGACGTTTTTCACGGACCGGGCGCGAGAGGTGGTGGCGACGTCCGGGCAGAACTCGTACCAGCTCGACCTCAACCGGGAGTGGACCCAGGAGGAGACGTTCAGGGTGGAGGGGCAGGACACGCTGGTGGTGGCGACCCTGACGAAGGTGGGTGACATGAGCATGATCAACCATCAGACCACCACCAAGGATATCTATCCCTGGTCGCTGGAGGACCTGAAGGGGATAGATCTGAGCTGGCGCGTGGGGCCGCGCGGGGACGTGGCGGCGTTCGGCCCGGCCAAGGAGATGACCCGGCTGGCGCTGGCCACCCTGGTGAGCGACCTGCGGCTGGTCGCGGAGGGGGACTTTTATCCTCCCCTGCCGGCCGAGCCGAAGGGCGTGGGGGAGTCGTGGACCTCGGAGCGGACGGCGACCTCCATCTACGAGGAGTTCCAGAATTTTGAGGCCCAGGTCAAGGTCACGAGCACGTTGAAGGTCAAGGGGATGAAGAAGGAAGAGGGCCGGAACTGCGCCGAGATCGAGGAGTCTCGCGTCATCGCCTACAAGGGGTGGCTGAACACGGGTCTCACCTCGCTCATCCTGGAGGGGGAGGGGAAGGCCAAGGGGACCTGGCTGTTTGACGTGGAGAGAGGGGCCGTGGTGAAACACCAGATTCGGATGGACATCGAGCCGAGGCCGACGGTGGTCGGGGAGGCGAGTCAGCGCAACGTGGAGACCCGGCTGACGATCTGGGTGGAAAGAAAATTGGAGAAGTAGGGGCGCGACATGTCGCGCCCCTACGGGGGTTGGGTCGTTTTATGTCCTTCTTCACCCATCTCGACTGCTCCCGGTGCGGGGCGCGGCACGGCCGGGATGCGCTTCACAACCTGAGTCTCTGTTGCAGCGCCCCGCTGCTGGCTCGCTACGACCTCGAAGGGGTCCGGAAGGCCGTGCGGCGGGAGGACCTGGCGGGCCGGCGGCCCGACATGTGGCGCTACGCCGAGGTGATGCCCGCAGACCGGCCGGAGGAGGTCGTGTCGCTGGGGGAGGGGTTCACGCCGCTCCTTCGCGCGGATCGCCTCGGGGCGCTGGCGGGGCTCCGAAACCTCTTCATCAAGGACGAGTCCCCCAATCCGACGGGGTCGTTCAAGGCGCGGGGGCTGTCGGCGGCGGTGACGCGGGCGCGGGCCCTGGGGGTCAGGAGGCTGGCGATCCCGTCCGCCGGGAACGCCGCCGGGGCGATGTCGGCCTATGCGGCGGCGGCGGGGCTGGAGGCGTTCGTCTTCGTGCCGAAAGACGTGCCGGAGGCGTTCCGGGCGGAGTGCGTGGCGCTCGGCGCGACGGTGGAGCTGGTGGACGGGCTGATCACGGACTGCGGCCGGGTCGTGGGCGAGCGGAAGGGGGCGCAGGGGTGGTTCGATGTCTCGACGCTGAAGGAGCCGTACCGCGTGGAGGGGAAGAAGACGATGGGCTACGAGGTGGCGGAGCAGATGGGGTGGACGCTGCCCGATGTGATCGTCTACCCTACGGGCGGGGGGACGGGGTTGATCGGCATGTGGAAGGCGTTCGAGGAGATGGAACGGCTGGGGTGGGTCGGGGGGCGCCGTCCGCGCATGGTGTCGGTGCAGGCGTCGGGGTGCGCGCCCATCGTGAGGGCCTTCGAGCGGGGGCAGGAGGCCGCCGAGGAGTGGAAGGGGGCGCAGACGATGGCCGCAGGCCTGCGGGTGCCCCGCGCCGTGGGAGACTTCCTGATGCTCCGGGCGATCCGGCAGAGCGGCGGGACGGCGGTGGCGGTGACGGACGGGGAGATGGCCGTGGCTCTGAAGGAGATGGGGGCGGCCACCGGGCTGTTTGCCGCGCCGGAGGGGGCCGCGGCCTGGGCCGGGGTCAAACGGCTGGCCTCGCAGGGGTGGATCAGGCCCGACGAGGAGGTGGCGCTGTTCAACACGGGCAGCGGGCTCAAATACATAGATGCCTTAAAGACAGTCCTGAGTCCTGAGCCTGCCCTGAGCAGAGTCGAAGGGTCCTGAGTCACGGGTCAGGTGGACTATGTCCTCTTCCTTCGATGACATCCTCCCGCCGCTGACGGCCGCGCTGGCCCCGATGGGCCCGAAGGCGCGGGAGGTCTTCATCTCCTGTCTGCCCGATCCCCTGGCCATGGCCGTCAACGCCCGGCTGAAACGGGGAGGGGGACAGGGAGAGGACGAGACTTCGCTGGAGCGGGAACTGAGGGCGCAGGCGGAGGAGGCGTGGGGAGGGGGAGAGGCGGAAGCGGAGAAGCGGAGAAGCGGAGAAGCGGGGAAAAGGCAGAACCGAAACGGAGAAACGGGGAAAGAGTCCCTCTCCGATTCTCCCCCTCTCCGATTCTCCGTTTCGGGGAGAGGGGGGCAGAGGGGAGAGGGTGGGCTGGCACTGGCCGACGTGCTGGCGCTGATCCTGAGGCGGGCCAGGCCGGCGGACCTGATGCGAGGGCTTCTTCAACTTCCGCGGGACCTGGCGGCGGAGGTCCTCTACCGGATTGCGGCGGTGAATCTCGGCCAGGTCCCTCACCGGATCGCAGAAGAGGAGGCCGGGGTCTTCTTCTGGAAGCTTCGGGAGGCGCTGGGGGACGCCCGGCTGAAGCCTGCGCCGGAGCTGGCGGCGCGGGCGCTCAGGCCGATCGCCGCCCACACCGTTCGGCAACTCCTGACGGGGATGCACCGGATCGACCCCGGCGCGATGAAGGCGGTGCAGGACCTCGCCTACCCGTTTGAGGACCTGGCGCATCTGTCAGACCCGGAGTTGCAGATGGTGCTGATGGGGGTCGAGAACCGGGACATCGCCCTGGCGCTGCAGACGACGCCCGCCGTGGCGCAGAGCCGGATTGAGCAGGGCATGTCGGCGCGCCGAAGGCAGGTGGTGGACGAGGAGGAGGCGCTGGCGGGCGAGGTGAGCGAGGAGGTGGCCCGGAAGGCCCAGTCGCGGATCGTGGACCGGGCCCGCCTGCTGTATGAGCAAGGACAACTGCACACCTATTTTGGCTCCATCGAAGATGCCGGCGCCCGGGAGCAGGGCCTGAGGGAGGCCAGGCAGGCCGTCTACGAAAAGCACGCGGCCTGGATAACGCAGTGGATACGGCAGTCCGGGCGGGGGGGGCGGCAGTCTGTCGGCGTGGCCCTGGCGGCCCTCGCCTTCGTGGTGGGCGGATGGCTGTTTTTGAGGTCTCTCGTGGCAGCGAGCAGGGCCGTTCGTCCGGCTCAGGAGGCGCGGGTAGAAAGACAGAGAGGGGGGGAAGGGGGAAGCGGGGACGCGGGGAAGAAGCGAGTGGGAGAGCGGGAGAGCGGGAGAGTGGGAGAAGAGAAAAGCGAAAGGGAGAGTGGGAGAGTGGGGGAAAGGGAGAAGGCCTCCTCTCCCATTCTCCCATTCTCCCATTCGGGAAGGGTGGAGGTGGAGGGGCTGAGGATCTCGCTCCCTCCGGGTGAAGAGGTGAGCGGAGAAGGGCTTCAGCCGGGGGGTGGCAGGGGAGGGGTCAGGCTGCGGGCGGGGACGTTGCGCGTGGTGGCGCTGGACTCGACGGCGGCGCTTGAGACGCCGCTCGTGCGGGTCACGGGGGGGGCGGGGGCCGCCTACCGGGTCCGGGTGGGGCCCGACGCGACGACGAGGCTGACGGCGCTGCGCGGGACGCTCCGCGCCCTGCCTGCGGACGGAAAAGGGGGAGGGACGCGGATCGAGGCGGGCCTGGAGGCGGTCTTCTTGCCGGGGGGGACCGTGCAGGTCCTGGCCGCAAGCCCGGATGCGAAAGATCTGGCGTGGCTTGAGGAGAACAGGTAAAAAAGTGCTGAGCGATGAGTGCCAGAAGAAAGTGCTGAGTGCTGAGTGCTGAGTAAAAGCAAAGGACAGGGTTTTGACCTTTACTCAGGACTCAGGACTCAGGACTCAGGACTCGGAACTCAGGACTCGGAACTCAGAACTGATTTTGGGGGGTACCATGCCGGGGAAGAAGGGTCAGCGCCGAAACGCCCAGGAGCTGGAGGTGGAGTTGAAGACCTCCGCGGAGGCGCTCCGGCGGAGCAACGCGCAGCTGGCCGCGCTCAACTCCGCGGTGCGGGTCCTGAGCGGATTGCTCGACATGAAGGAACTCCATACGAAGTTTGTGGAGCATATCCGCGGAGTCATCCCCTTCGACCACGCGGCGGTCTCGTTGCTGGAGGATGAACGCCATTTTCGGCATCTGGCGACGGATGAGGTGGTGACGGCCCCCGGCCCCATCGGCAAGGCGGGTTCGGCCACGGACTGGGTGATTCAGAACCGGCAGCCCATGATCCGACAAGATATCCTGACCGATGATGGGTTCCGGGTGAGCGAGCGCACCCGCTCCTCGGGCATCCGGTCGGACGTCATCGTCCCTCTGGTCTCCCGCGGGCGGGTGGTCGGCACGCTGAGCCTGGCGAGTTACCAGCCGGGGGTCTATCAGGAGACGGACCTGGAGTTCCTGCAGCCTCTGGCCGATCAGCTCGCCGTGTCCGTGGACAACGCCCGCCTCTACCGCGACCTCAGCCGGGCCTACGACGACCTCAAGGGGATGCAGGCGCAGGTCGTGGAGTCCGAAAAGCTGAGGGCGCTGGCGGAGATGGCCGGCGGGGTGGCCCACAACTTCAACAACCTGCTGACGGGCATCCTGGGCTATGCGCAGCTCCTCCGGATGGACAGCGACGCGGCGCTCCACGCGCACGGCCTGGAGGTCATCGAGAGGAGCGCCAGGGAGGGGGCCCGGATCGTCAGGGAGATGCAGGAGTTTGCGCGGGCGCAGTCGGAGCGGGTCTTCGAGCGCGTCGACCTCAACCGGGTGGTCCAGCGCAGCGTGGCGGCCACGGAGTCCCACCGGAAGGATAAGCCGGCCTCTCGAGGGGTCGCCGTGAAGGTCCAGACCTCTCTGGGCGGCATCCCGTCCGTGGAGGGGGATGAATTCGCCCTGGAGAAGGTCGTCTCGAACCTGATCGTGAACGCGGTGGAGGCCATGCCTCAGGGCGGGACGATCACCGTTGAGACGGGTCTGGCGCCGGACAGATGGGTGGAGAGCGCGGGGGCCTCCGTGCCGGGGGTCACGCTGAGGGTCTCCGACACCGGAATGGGGATGAGCGAGGAGGAGCGGGAGCGGATCTTCCAGCCGTTCTTCACGACCAAGGGGCCTCAGATCGGCCACGGGCTGGGGCTGAGCGTGGCCTATGGCGTCGTCCTGCGGCATCGGGGGCGCATCGAGGTGGCCAGCGAGCCGGGGAGAGGGACCACGTTCACGGTCTGGCTGCCGGCGGCGCGGGCGTCGGACGGAGGGGCGCTGGCCTCTCCTCTCACCGAGGAGGGGGCGCGGGTGCTGGTCGTGGACGACGACGGCCTGACGCGCGAGTTGCTATCCCGAATGCTGAAGATGTACCGGGTGGACACGGCGGAGAGCGGCCAGCAGGGGCTGGCGCTGTTCGAGAAGGGCAGGCACGAGGTGGTGATCACGGACCTGGGGATGCCGGGACTGACCGGGTGGGACGTGGCCAGGACGGTCAAGCAGGCCGCCTCCGGGACGCGGGTGATCCTGATGACCGGATGGGACGTGGCCATTGAGGATCAACAGGTCCAGGAGAGCGGCGTTGACGGGGTCCTGCGGAAGCCGTTCGACATCCGGCAGGTTCAGCTCGTCCTGGCGCAGGTCTGGCGGGGCCGGACAAGGGGGGGCGCATGACGGTGCGCGTGAAGCTGTTCGGCTCTCTGAGGCGCTACCTCCCGGCGGAGGCTCAGGGCCGGCAGGCGACGGTGGAGGCGCCGGCAGGGGGGAAGGTTCGCGATGTGATGCGCCTGGTCGGCGTGCCGGACGAGGCGGCCACGGTTATCCTGGTCAACGGGGAGCATGTGGAGGCGGACGCGGAGGTGAAGGGGGGGGATATGGTGAGCCTGTTTCCGCCGATATGAGGATGCTATGATCTGCAAAGAGATCGGCAACTATAAAGTCTTCGAGGTGGAGAAGGCCGACACGGTCGTCATCGTGGGACGGGTGGAGGAGCACCGCGCGTTTCTGTCGGACATGGGGTTCGAGGAGCATCCCGAGACGAAGGAGTGGGTCGGGAAGGGGGAGGGGCTTTATCGGATGGCGCCGGAGGCGTTCTGCGCCCGGTTCGGCGTGCAGGGGGGGATGGCTCTCCAGGCGCAGGTGACGGACGGGGAGCGGTTCTGCGCCGTGGATGCCCTGCCCCAGGTGGGGGAGGACGTGGAGGGTCGGCTGATCATCGTCAAGGTCCTGGCTCTGGAGCTGGACACGCGGGAGATCATCGACCAGGTGCTGTCGAGGATGCTCGAACGCGGATAAATACAATACCAGGAGGTTCGCATGGACACCGTGGATCTGGGTCTGACGGGCTTGAAGGTCTCGCGGCTCTGCTTCGGCACGGGCACGAACGGGTGGGGGGGGAGTTCCAACCAGTCGCGTCTCGGCCTGAAGGGGCTGTCCCACCTGCTCCGGTTCGCCCACGAGCACGGGGTGAGGTTCTGGGACACGGCGGATCAGTACGGCACCCACCGGCACGTGGGGGCGGCGCTGAAGGGCCTGGACCGGGAGTCCGTGGTCATCACGTCCAAGACGACCACGCGGACGGAGGACGGGGTGACGAAGGACGTGGAGCGGTTCCTGCGGGAGATCGGGACGGACTACGTGGACATCGTCCTGCTGCACTGCCTCACGCAGGCGGACTGGCCGGCGCGATACCCCGGGGCGATGGAGGCGCTGAGCCGGGCGAAGGAGAGGGGGCTGGTGCGGGCCGTGGGGGTGTCGTGCCACGATTTCGGGGCATTTCAGACCTCGGCGGAGACCGACTGGGTGGAGGTCGTGCTGGCGCGGGTCAACTACGCCGGGAGGCACATGGACGCCGGCCCGGACCGGGTGGTGCCGGTCATCGAGCGGATGCAGGCGGCGGGCAAGGGGGTCTACGGGATGAAGGTGGTGGGGGCCGGGGACCTGGGAAAGGACGCGCGGGGCGCGATCCGGTTTCTGATGGGGCTGTCGTGCGTGAACGCGTTCGTCATCGGGATGATGAGCGAACAGGAGGTGCTGGAGAACATCGGGCTGGTGGAGGAGTTTGAGGGCGTGGCGGTGTAAGCCATGAAGTTGAAAATGAAGTGAGTCACGACGACTGTTGCGTCCTGGTTTGAGGAGGCCGCGAGGAAGGGATGGACGCTCCAATACACCATAAACCGATCGTGAGGGGGCAGCCACGCCTGGACGGGCGTGGCATTTTTATTCGAACCCAACAGGAGGAACTCCCGTGAGCAAGACCGAATCTCTTGGAAACGGCTTCTACCACCACGGCGTGGCCATGCCCATCAGCAACCACCGCGGGACCGTCGCCACCGTTGACGGCGAGGGTCGCAACGTCGTCCTGCTCTGGATCATGGACCACCGAGGCTGCTACGCCCTGTTGATGATCGACGCGGAGACCGGGGCAACCGACCAGGTCCCTGTCCCCTTTCCGGTAGGCGACTCCCCCTTCGCCTCGGTGCTCTCCAGCCGGAACCGGTTCTACACCCATTTCAACAGCTATTTCGCGGAGTTCGACCCGGCCCGGCGGGCGTTCACCTTCCACCACCAGACCGTGCCGCAGATGGCCATGAGCATGACCGAGGACGACAACGGGGTCATCTGGTCGGCCACCTACCCCGACAGCGGGGTCGTGTCCTACAACCCGGAGATGGGCGCGTTCCGCGACTACGGCCACCTCTACGCCCAGAACTGGCGGCAGTACCCCCGCAGCATCGCGGCCGACGACCGGGGCTGGGTCTACTTCGGCATAGGCAGCACCGCCAGCCAGATCCTCGTCCTGGACCCGGAGAGCGGCAAGGCCACGCCGGTGCTGCCCGAGTCGGAGCGCGGGAAGTCGCACGCCCACGTCTACCGGGACACGGACGGAAAGGTCTACGGCATCTCGGTGCCGGGATCAGGCGACAACTGGTATGAATTCTACGGCGGGAAGTGGAGGAAGGTCGGAAAACACGAGCGTCAGAACCCAAAGCCCATCATCGCGAGCAGCCAGGGCCTGTTCCACAGGGACTTCCCGGACGGCAAGCGCCTGGAGCGGTGCGACCTGGTGGAACGGCTGCTCGTGGTCGAGGACCCGAAGACAGGGGAGAAGAGGGAGGTCCGGTTCGACTACGCCAGCGAGGGGGCGCACATCATGGGCGTGGCCACGGCGCCGAACCGCACGATCTGCGGCGGCACAGCCTTCCCCATGCGCTTCTTCAGCTATGACCCTGAGAAGGACGAATGGGTCCGCCGAAACGCCCTGGGCCAGTGGAACACGGTCGCCCGGCAGAACGACCGGTTCTTAGTGGGCGCCTACACCCACGGCCTCCTGGAGGAGTGGGACCCGTCCAGGGAATGGGTCCTCACCGAGCGGGGCAAGGCGGGCTGCAACCCCGAACTGTTGTTCGAGTGCCACGAGACCATCAACCGGCCGCACGTCCTGCTCGCCCACCCGGACGGGAAGACGGTGATCATGGGCGGAACGCCCGGATACGGCTACACGGGCGGGGGTCTGCTGTTCTGGGACCGGGGGACCCGGTCGGGCGTGCTGCTCAAGCACACGGACATCCTGCCCGAACACTCCACCCAGAGCCTGGTGGCCCTGCCCGGCCGAAAGCTCCTGGGCGGCTCGACCACGTCGCCGGGAACCGGCGGCGAGCAGAAGGCCAAAGAGGCTGAACTCTACATCATGGACATCGAGGCCAAGAGGGTCGAATGGCACGCGGTCGTCTTTCCGGGCGTCCAGGGCTACACCGCCCTGTGCCCGGGGCCCGACGGGCTGGTCTACGGCTTCGCCGACCGGCGGCGGTTCTTCGTCTTCGACCCGGACCGGCGCCAGGTCGTCCACCAGGAAGACGTGGAGGACGCATTCGGTCCAACGGTCTCGCACCAGGGCCCCCGGGTGTTCGTCACCGGCCCGGAGGGCGAGATCTACGTCCTCTTCGTCAAGGGGATCGCGAAG
>CAYRZX010000130.1:0-17502 GCA_964428665.1 uncultured Gemmatimonas sp. | reverse complement strand
TGAGCCGGTCCCAGTGGCCGTGCCCCCAGGTCCTGCCGTAGTAGAGCCACGCCGCGCGGCGGTCGTCTCCGGCCCCGCTCCGGAACACCGCAAGCCCATAGCCGTTCAGGTGGGTGCTGTCGAGATGGAGTTGGCCGTGCTGGCGGATGACCTCCGCGATCTCCCCCTGAATCGCCTCCGGGTCTTCGTCAAAGGCCCAGGTGTGCAGCCCCTCCACGCGGTTGTCGTTCAGTTTGTGGGCGAGCTGCGCGTAGAAGGGGTCCCTGAACAGGCGGAACGCCTTGAGCGCCGACGGAAGGTTGACCGAGATCAGGCCGGGGTCCCCCGTCCTGCTCGCGTCCCCGATGTGCGGGGTGTAGCGGTCCAGCGCCGTGATCAGGTAGGGGACGCGGTACATCTGCCGGAACCGGGGGAAGTCCCGGTAGAAGTCGTGTCTCGTGTATCCGGGGTACCGGGACAGGACCTCCGCGCACCGCTCGAAGTTTCTCAGCCATCCGAAGTTGTAGCTCGGCGCGGCCTCGTCCCCCACGCCGTCCCGGTCCACCTTCCCGTTGAACACCGCGGCCACGTGCCCGCCCCCCTGCTCCCGATCCCCCGGCGCGAAGACCCAGTCCAGGGCCGCCGGCGTCTCCTCCGGGTGGTCCAGGACCACCGCCGCGACAGTGATGGCCGTCTGCACCATGCCCTCATTGCCCCGCATGCGGCGGTCGTGGCAGGACTTGATGAACTCCCGCAGCAGCCCGTCCTCGATGTTGCGCCGGATGGCCGCGACGGATGACTTGTCCCGCAGCCCGTGCCGCCGCGCCTTTTCCGAGAGAAAGGCCACGAGGGCGTCGTCCCCGGCCATCCCCTCGTAGACTGCGTCGTAGGCCGTGGAGAAGGCGCCGGACAGGCCGTTCTCCCAGATCGCCCCCACGATCCGGCCCTTCCTGCTGCTCCCGTCGGAGTTGTAGAGTCCCTGCTCGCAGTAAGGGCCGAGGTTCATGTCCGGGTACACGTCCGCCGTCCGGTCCAGCAGCACCGCGGCCTTGTGCGCGTAGACGCGCTCCCCGGTCAGCAGGTAGGCCTGGCTGAGATGCCGAAGGGCGTCCGGGATGAACCCCCAGGTGCCGTAGTGCCCGTAGTAGGCGATGAACCACCAGCGGTTCCCCTGTTCATCGAACCACCCGTAGGCGTCATCCACCGCGTACCTGTGGAGGGGGTCCTTCGGGTCCGGGTGCTCTGTATTGTAGAGCAGCGACTCGTCCGCCCGCTTCCGGTCGAAGACCCCGTCCGGCCCCAGGCCGCTCCTGTAGAACGCCCCGAAGTCGTTCTTGGGCCAGACCTCCCCGCAGGATGGGCACTCCAGCTTCCAGGGCCGGTCCACATTCAGCTTCCAGGGGTAATTCCCCGCCTTCTCGTAGACCGCCCGGCCGCACTTCGGACAGCCGAGGTCCGGGTTGACGTGGATGCCGCGCGGGATGGACTGCCCGGTCACCATCGCCCAGAGGTCCTCGTCCGACCGCGCGACCCAGAGTTCGCACGCCTTCACGTGCGCCTTGAGCTCCTCCTGCGCCCAGGCGTACTTCTGGACATTGCGCCGGGCCGCGGCGATCTCCGACTGCGTGTGCAGCGTCGCGCCGGTCTTGCCGGATGTGATGTTCAAAGAAGCCTCCTTCAGATAAAACGCTAATCCAGCGACCTCATAAACTGAGCCGCTCGCACGATAAACGCTTCGTCAACCCACCGCGTCGGGCTGCGTTGAAAACTGAGCCTTCCGTTGAAACCTCCGAAGACCTTCCGCATGGCGGGAGAGAGGACCTTCAAGGGTCTCCCGGAGCGGTCCCGACCGGGCGCGCTCATCAGGACGGCCCTGTTCAAGAGGCGGCTATTTGAAGAGCCTTTGACCAGGACGAGCGCACCCTTTTGTCTCTCAAAAACCCCGCGATGCCGGACGTGAAAGTTCTCGCCCCACAGGCGCTGCAGGTCTGACGGGCTGAAGTCGCTCGCCCTTCCTGCCGCCTGAACCTCGAAGTAGCCCATCAGGTAGAGGGCGGGGCCGGATTTGAAGCCCCACCCCTCCAGCCCGCAGTAGAAGATCAACAGGTCCCCCCTCTCCAGATGCCGCAGGCCGGACTTGGGCGGGGTCGGATCGCCGTAGGTAAATGTCGTGAACTCAGGGTCCACGTGGATGGCCTGATTCGACATCCTGATCTGTCGGGAGGGGGGAAAGTATTCCACGAGACGCCTGCCGTGCCTGCCGGGCGTGTTTCCGTAGGTGCGCTGATCCGTCCCGAAGTCATCCGGTATGGGGATGTACTCGAACGCGCCGTTCTGAAACAGCGGCCCCTGCATGCCTCCGCAGCCGGAGTCTATCCCCACTCTGACCAGGGCGATTTTCACCGCTCTTCTCCCACCCTGAGAGGATGGCCCTACAAAATCTGAGCCAGTTCCTTCTGCGCAAGCAGCGGGCGCCTGCACGCCGCCACGTTCTGCTTCAACTCCTCCGGGCGCATGATCCCCGACACCACCGAGGAGACCGCATCGTGCGCGAGGACGTATTTGATGGCCGCCGAGGTCAGGGGGCGGTCCTTTCGGGCAAGGAAGCGGTAGCTCCGGGCCGGCGCGTCCTTCCCCTTCTGGAACAGCCGTCCGCTGGCGAACGGGGACCGGGCCAGGATGCCGACGCCCCTCTCCCGGGCCAGGGGGAAGAGCTCGGCAGCGGGCTGCCGGTTCAGAAGATTGAACGGGACCTCGATGACCTCCGTGCCGTTGCGGATGGCGGCGACCCCTCCGGCGGCGCTGGTGGAGGCCCCGAAGGCGCGGATCTTCCCCTGCCCCTTCAGCCGGCGCAGGGTGTTCCAGACCCCTTTGCTTTTCAGGACCTGAATCGGCGCATCGTGGAGCAGAAAGACGTCGATGTGGTCCGTTTCAAGCCGGCGAAGGCTCAACTCACAGCACCAGGTCAGATACTTCGCGTCGTAGCACTGGGGACACCCTTTGTCGTAGAGCCGCTGGACGCCGTCCACGCCGGTGAGGTAGCCCGCCTTGGTGATCAGGACCACGTCGTCCCGGCGTCCGACAAAGGTGCGGCCCACGATGCACTCGCTGCGCCCGTTGCCGTAGGCGTCCGACAGGTCGTAGGCCGTGACCCCGGCGCTGTATGCGGCGTTCAGGAGGGCCTGGGCGGCGTGGGCGTCGATGGCCCCCCACCAGAGACCGCCGATCTCCCAGGTCCCGAAGCAGAGTTCGGACACAGACAGGCCGGTGCGGCCAAGAGGTCGCGTGCGCATAGAAACCCCTCCTTAGATTTAAGAACACCTCACCCGACGATGCGGACGGAGATGTACCAGAGCCCGACGAGGACGTAGGCGGCGGTCACCGCGACCATGACCGCGCGGGTGACCGGGTGCGGCTTCACCCACGCCGGGAACGCGCGGGGGAGCAGGACGTAGTTCAGGTAGATCAGCCCCGGGCAGATGAGGCCCATCGCGAGGAACGCCATCACGCCGCGCAGGATGATCAGCGGGCCGGGCTCCGCCAGGGCGAGGGTGGTGGTTGTCAGGACCGTGAAGAGGCCGACGAACCCGTAGTACCAGGCCCGGAAGTGGAACCGCCGGGCGCGCGCGAAGTTCGCGAACACGAAGTCCGCCTGCATGCGGGAGAACCCGTCCGTGAGCTGGAGCCAGGCGTCGCACAGGAACGCCGCCGCGACGACCAGGAAGAGGGTCCTGCCGAGCGCGCCCCAGCTCACCTCGAAGAAGGCGGACTGCACCACGGCGATCTGCCAGCCCTGCGGGATGATCCCCTGAGGTTTGAGCAGGGCCCACGCAAGCCAGCACATGATCACCGTGGTCAGGAGGTTCAGCCCGACCCCGATGCCCGTCTCGACGGTGAGGTAGCGCACGAACCCGCGATAGTGTTGCCGGTTTTCCTGAGTGTCCGCGAAGGCGTAGCCGGTGGAGGGGATCGCCTCCGCCTCGCCCCGGAGCGGGCTGGTGACGCGGCCGATGTAGCGGGCCATCCCCACGCCCTTGTCCCGGATCCAGTAGGAGAGAAAGAGCTGTCCGAACCCGCCCGCCCCGGCGAACGCGATGCCCGTGAGGACCGTCGAGAGGTCCTTCGGGTCCCAGTTCGCGGGCCGGTGGAAGCCGGGCGTGAGGAGCACGCCGAAGAACTCCCCGGTCACGGCCAGGACAGGCCGCTGGAACAGCGCGAAGGCGATCCCGCCCAGGGTGACCACGACGACCGCCGTGGTCAGCCGCTCCACGACCCGGTAGATCACCCGCCCGATCAGGAGGGCGCAGAGGTAGACGGCGATGGTCGCGTAGGCCCAGAAGAGCGCCTGGCCGCGGGGCGTCCATCCGGCCGGCAGGCCGGTGAGGGCCGCCAGGGCCGTGCCCCCGGCGGAGGCATAGGCCCCGAACCAGATGTTCTCCACGAACACGCCCAGCCAGATCAACGTGGCGTAGAACCGCCCGACCCGGCTGAACCCGGTCATCGCCGTCTCGCCCGTGACGATCGTGTAGCGGGCGATCTCGATGTTCACCCAGAGCTGCATGAGCGACGCGGGGATGAGCAGGCCGAGGAAGGCGTCGCCGTACTTCGCCGTCAGGTAGGGCCACCAGATCAGCTCCCCGCTCCCCTGCGCCAGCCCGGCCCACACGATGCCCGGACCCATGTAGGCCAGAATCCCCCCGAACGCGGGCAGGGCCGCCATTTTCAGGGGGGCGAGCCGGCCGAGGGGGACCTCCTGAGCGTGAGGGTCTGTCTCAGAGGCCATGCACATCCCCCATCCTCGTGGGCCGCTCGTCCTGCCCCCAGGGCATGGGCATGCTGGGCGGCGCGGCGTGGTGGTCCCCGCGAGGGGGTCTGGGCCGGGCGCGGAACTCCGTGACCATCCGGGCGAGCTGGCGCGCGGCCTCCCTCACCGCCCGCTCCCCCTTCTCCTTCGTGCCCAGCGTGGGCTGGCCCAGGACGCCGGTGTCGCTGTAGGACGCGGTCCAGGAGACGACCGTGCCCGGCCCGGCGCCGAACAGGTCCACCCAGTGGAAGTCCGACGGGTGCGTCGCGTGAAAGGCGATCTCCCCGTCCGCGACCTTCTCCTTCCGCACGTTGTCCTCGTCGAAGTAGAGATAGACCGAGGTCTCCAGCTCGCAGGCGTGCGCGCAGCCGCCGGGGAATTTGCTCTCCCGCCAGGAGGGCATGAAGTTTTTGTCCACCGCGAGCAGGTTCCACCAGGACGTGGCCGTGCACTCCGCGTCCGTCTCCAGGTTCACCCGGCGGGCGGCCAGGTCCAGGTTCGGGGCGTTCGAGCCGTGCCCGTTGAGCAGGACGATCTTCTTGAACCCGTGGTAGGCCAGGCTCTTGCCCACGTCCACCACGAACCGGATGAAGTGCTCGTAGTGGATGTTGATCGTGCCGGGGAAGTCCATGACGTGCGCGGTGTAGCCGTGCACGATGGGCGGCATGACCAGGACGTCGTCCGGGATCAGCCGGGCCGCCGCGTGGGCGATGCCCGCCGGGCAGACCACGTCCACGTCCAGCGGCAGATGGTGTCCGTGCTGCTCGGTCGAGCCGACGGGCGCGATTACGACCTTTTTGGCCTGCACGGCCCGGTTGATCTCCGGCCAGGTGAGTTTTTCGTAACGCCAGGGTTCGGCCTTGGGCATGGCAATCCTCCTGATTCACAGCGTCGATTTCGTCAGCTTCATCCCGCCCGTGTGCCGGGCGATGCCGTCCTCATTCCACTCGAACCCAAGCCCCGGCCCGTCCGGGATGGCGAGCAGGCCCTCCGCGTCCATCCGCAGCGGCTCCACGAAGAGGTCCTCCACGTAGGGCGCAGGCGTGATGTACTCCACCCAGCGGGCGTTGTTCGCCGCGGCCACGAGCTGGAGGTCCGCCGCCAGCCCCACCCCGGTGTTCCACCCGTGCGGAACCATCAGGACCGAGTGGTCGTCGGCGCACTGCCCGATCCGGTGCTCCTCCGTCAGCCCCCCCACCTTGGTCACGTCCGGCTGGATGTAGTCCACCGCCCGGCGCTCGATCCACTCCAGGAACGCCTGCCGGCGCGTGAGCACCTCGCAGGCCGCGATGGGCACGGGCGAGTGCTCCCGCAGCAGGATGTAGCCCTCGATGTCGTCGGGCCTGAGCGCCTCCTCAAACCAGGCGACGTCGTAGCGGGCGAGCATCCGGGCCGTGTTGACCGCCCACTTGTAGCCGTGGGGCCAGTAGGCGTCCGACCCCCCGGCGTCCACCATGAGTTCGCAGTCCGGTCCGATGGCGTCGCGGGAGGCGGCCACGATGGCCTCATCCGTCTTCGCATCCCGCCGCCCGAACGGCCCCCAGCCGATCTTGAAGGCCCGGAACCCGCGCGCCATCGCCGCCTGCAGACGGTCCTTCATCTGCGACGGCTCGGCCATGAGCGTTGAGCCGTAGGGCTTGATGCGCTCCCGGCGCCGCCCGCCCAAAAGCCGGCTGATGGGCTGCCGGGTCACCTTCCCGAAGATGTCCCACAGGGCGATGTCGATCCCGGAGATGGCGTGCGTGATCGCGCCCCCGCGCCCCTGCCAGAACGTCTGCTGGTGCAGCGTCTCGGAGGTGGCCGCCGGGTCCAGCGCCGAAGCGCCGTACAGAAAAGGCTCCATCACCTTGAGCGCCCCCTGCACCAGGGTCATGGAGGTGTAGATGCTCCCCAGCCCCGTCACCCCCTCGTCGGTGATGACCTCGACGAGCGTGAGCAGGTTGCGGTCCGGGTTGTTGAACTGAAGGTCCCACCCCCCGTCCGGCGTGTGGCCGAACAGAGGGAGGAGGCGGATGTCTCTGATTTTCATGGTTTATCCTTTCATTCCTCCAGGAACTCCGCGTCCGCAGGCGGCTCGCCGAGGTCGGGGACCTTGAGGAGCGCCCCCTCCTGCTTCGCCGACTCGTGGGCCACGATCCCCGGCGCGCAGTACCTGGCCGCGGCCCAGATGTGGTTGGGCGGGAGCCGGCCCGTGGCGCACGCCTTCACGAAGTCGTCCGCCAGGAACTGGTGGGAGCCGTAGTGGCCGTTGGGCAGGCCCTGAAACGACCTGGGCAGGCGCTCGGGACGGTGGACTCTGGCCATGCTGGTGTAGAACTCCTCTCCCACGCGCGCCTCCCGATCCTCTGGTTTCAATGTCCGGCACTTCAGCAGGTCGCTCAGGTCGGTCATCTCCCTCTGCCGCGTGACCCAGACCTGCGCGTTCGCCTGCTCCTCATAGCTGGCCTCGGTCCCGTAGAGGCTCAGGCGCACGGAGTTCCCGCAGTGCCCCACCCGGCGAAACTCGTTGATCCGGCAGATCCCCCCGTCGGAGGACCGGAACAGCGCGGACTCGTTGCTGAAGACGTTGTCCCACCGGTTGACGCCCGCCCTGAAGACGCCGTCCTCGTGGTCGTCCGCGTAGCCCAGGCAGGAGACCTGCGTCATGCGCGCCCCGGTCACGGCCAGCACCATGCTCACCGAGTGGGTCGGATACAGCATGGGCGGGAACCCCGCGTAGCGCTTCCACGCCGGGCCGTTGCTGCCCTGGTATGCCTCGTAAAAGCCGTGGGACATGTCGTGGTAGTACTCCCCCTCCCCGTACACGAACCTCCCGAAGTCCCCTTTTCTGAAGCGCTCCCGGCAGTAGACGTTGCAGGGGTAGTAGGTGCTCGTCTCGCCCAGCATATACATCAGGCCGGTCTCCTGGACGGTCTCCACCAGGGCGCGCAGCTCCTCCATTGTGGCGGCCGTCGGGACGGCCGAGTAGACGCGCTTGCCCGCGCGGAGGGCCTGGACGGCCTGGGGCCCGTGCAGCCACCGCTGCGTGAAGAGGGCGACGGCGTCCACGTCGCTGTCGCACAGCGCGTCCAGGGAGTCATACGTCCTTTCGACCCCGAACCGCGCGGCCTGCTCCGCCCTCCGGGCAGGGTCGATCTCCGCGAGCGACACCTCCTCCACCAGCGGGTGCGCCCTGAACAGGGGGATGAAGCACGCCGCGAACGCCCCGGCCCCGCAGACGCCGATCCTCAGGCCCATCGTCTTCTCCTCACGGTTTTAACTCAACTTTCGCGCCACCTCCGCCAGCCTCTCCGCGTTCCGCGCGTGCTGCTCTCGCGGGCCGGTCGTGTAGGCCAGAACCATGCGGGGCAGGATGTCCTCGGCCACCGGGCAGGCCCCCGGCCGGTAGCCCGGATCGCCCTTGTAGAGCGGACACCGCGTCGGACACCCCTTGCCGTAGGCGATCGGCTCCGAGAAGACCGGGTACAGATAGGCCGGCTTCTGGGTGTAGCCCACGGAGACGCTGCACTGCGCCTCCTTGAGCGCGGCCTTGAACCGGTCCAGGGAGATGCCATACCGCGCCCCGTCGAACAGACAGGTCCAGAAGTGATAGGTAGACCGGCAGTCCGGCGGGACGCGCTGCGGGACCAGCCACTCGACCCCCTGCGCGGCCTGCTCGTAGAGGGCCGCGTTGGCCGCCGTGTCCACGCAGTACTGCCGGGCGCGCTCCATCTGCACCAGGGCGATCGCCGCCGTGATCTCCGTCATCCGGTAGTTCCAGGAGAGGTGCCGGGCCACGGACCCGAACGTCGGGTCTGACAGCCCCCGGACCCTTTCGTGCACCCCGTCGTCGTTCGTGGTGGCCGCGCCCCCGTCCCCGGTGGAGAGGTGCTTGGACTGCTGGAAGCTGAACACCCCGACGTGGCCCAGCGTCCCCGTGTAACGCCCTTTGTACTGAGAGAACAGGGCGTGGGCGCAGTCCTCGATCACGAGCAGGCCGTGCTCCCGCGCGATCTCCATGATCGGGTCCATGTCGCACGGCGCGCCCCAGAGGTGGGTGCAGATGACCGCCTTCGTGCGCTCCGTGACGCGCGCCCGGACCGACTCCGGGTCTATGGTGAACGTGTCCGGCCTCACGTCCGCGAACACCGGCACGGCGTTGTTGTACATCGTTGCGATCCCCCCGAACTGCACGAGGGGGTCGCAGATGACCTCGTCTGCGGCCCCCGCGCCCGACGCGGCCACGGCGGCGTGGAGGAGCGACATGGCCGAGTTCATGGCCGCCGCGTGCCTGGCCCCCACCGCCTCCGCAAACGCCCGCTCGAACATCGGCACGTATTTGCCTGGATTGGCGCCAAGCCTCCCGCTGTCCAGGATCTCCTTGATGAGCGTTAGCTCCCGGTCGTCGTAGACCTTCACGGCCATGTCCGGTCTCCTTTCTTCGACTTCAGCTTAGACGGCTGGTGAGGTGGGCCAGACCGTCCCCCACCTGCACGCGGGCCAGCCGCCGCAGCATGATGACCAGGCCGTCCCGGTCCGCCCGAATCTCCGCCGTGACCCGGCCCAAAAGGTCCTGCACCGTCCCCAGGCGCTGCCCGGCCTTCACCCCGTCCAGCAGACCCACCTCGGTCCGGTAGTAGCCGGCGACCGGGGCCAGGATCACCCGGTCCAGGTCCCCGGAGCCGATCAGGTGATGCGTGACCGGCCTGGGCTCAGGCTCGCCCTCCAGCATGTCCAGTTCCTGCATCACCCGGAGCACCCCGTCGCGATACAGGGCCACGTCCTCGGGCCGGGCGAAGCCCCCGCCCGCCGCCTCGGCGTAGAGCCACGGCACCCTCAGGTCCACGGCCGCGCTGATGCTCCGGCCCGGCGGCACGGGCGGGGGGTGCCCCCACAGGACCGGCGCTCCAAAGGCCCTGGCCGCGGCCAGGGAGCGCCGCCCCAGCTCGTCCTCGCTGTGGCTGTAGCCCACCAGCGTCGGCATGTGATAGGTGACGCCCCCGCTGTGGAGGTCGATCAGGAGGTCCGCCCCCTTCAACAGCCTCTCCGTGATCCAGTGGGCGATGCGCTGCGTGACGCTGCCGTTCGAGTCGCCGGGGAAGACCCGCGCCAGGTTGAGGCCGTCCAGGGGGCTGCTGCGCGTGGCGGCCTCGTACGCGGGCACGTTGCAGACCGGGACCATCAGCAGCGCGCCGCGCAGCGACCTGGGGTCTATCCGAGAAAAAATCTCCGGGATGGCCTCCACCCCCTCGTATTCGTCGCCGTGCACCCCGGCGATGACCAGCAGCGTGGGGCCGGCCTTTGCGCCGGTCACGCACAGAAAAGGGAGCCTCCAATCGCCGCCGTCGGGCCGCGAGGCGACGTTCAGCCAGCCGGTCTCCTTGCGCCCGGGCGGGAGCCGATCGAGGTCTCGAAAGTCCATTACCTCTCCTTCATCAGCTTCTCATACACCTCTTTTCCTCGCAGGAACAGGTCCCGCACCTCCTGCCGCTGCCGGTCGTTCGCGTAGCGCCCCCTGCGGGCGATCCAGTCCAGGGACTGGCCGATGGACCCCACGAAGAACGCGGCGTCCTGCGCGCGGGCGGGCGAGACGCGCCCGGTCTGGACGTAGACCGGGCTGGTGTGCGCGTAGACGGCGTGCCCGAAGCTGTCCCGCGCCTCCCCGCTGCACCGGGCCGCGATCCACCCGTCGTGCTCCGCCTTCAGGCTCACCTCCAGGTCCCCCTCCCGGCTGCCGTCCGGGAAGGCCCGCTCCGCGGCCACGGCCCCGTCCTGGATGACTTCCACCTTGTTGACAGGATAATGCGATTGCCACCGGACCGCCACCGGCACGGGCCTTCCGGCGGGGACGGACATCCGGTCCCCCGGCGCGTGCCCCTCCGCCTCGATGAACAGCGCCGGGCCGTTCGTGATGAAGGTCCGGCCCCGCTTCATGCCCTCGATCCAGCTGTCGTAGGAGAAGTCCCCGGTCTGGATGTAGACCCGGTTGTTCGAGCAGATGAACCAGTCCGTGCCGGTGGACGCCGGGAGGGACAGGCCGCAGTTGAGCATTCTGTACCAGAGGTCGTACTCCGGGTCCATCCAGTAGGGGTCGAACAGGTTGAACCCGTCCAGCTTGCCGAGCGCCGCGGCCACCGGGGCCTCCATCCCCTGCCCGTTGTGGCACCAGAGCACGATCCCCCCCTGCTCCCGCGTCTCGTCGCAGGCGTAGCAGAGGGGGGGGTAGTCGGGGTGGAAGGCGTTCACGAGCATGCCCCGGCTGACCGGCTCCACCAGGTTGCGGATGCGCAGGAACATGATGTGGCCGTAGCCGAACCCCCCGGCGGTGACGTTGTGCCGGTTCTCCTCCCCGATGTCCACGACGTGGTGCGCCGTGCAGTAGTCCGTCATCACCCCCAGCGGGAACTGGTTGCTGGCGTAGGGGAGCTCCCACCGGTGGAGGATGCTCACCACGGTCACGCTGTAGCCCTCCACGCGGGAGTCCATCCTCAGGCGGTCGTAGGGGCGGGTCTCCTTCTCGTCGTAGTGGATGTGGGTGTTGCCCGGATGCCACCCCGCCGTCGGGAGGTCCGTCCATCGCTGCAGCGGAAGCTCCACGTCTACGTGGCCCGTCTTGGGCGCGGAGATGACCTTTCGAAGCGGGATGTACTCGGTTCCGCGCTCCACCAGGATGTCCGTGGACCCGCGCGGCACGTCCACCGTGAACGTCCCCTCGCAGAAGAAGAAGGGGACGCCCGGCCCCCGCTTGAGCAGGCTGTCCGCCGGGTGCCGGAAGGTCCCCCCGCTCGTCACGACGTGGACCTTCGCCTCCACCGCCGCGCCAGAGACTGCGTCGAAGATTCTGCCGTGAAGGACGGCCATGACAATTCCCCTTTCCTAAAACGGTCAGCGTCCGTGATTCGTGATCCGTCCCCTTACCCACCTCCACCCGATAGGGAGAAAATACCACGCCAGGTCGTTTTGTCAATAGCCATTTTTATCAAGCAAAATAAAAACAATCGGCTACGAGATCAACTCGCAGCCGAAGAGATTCTTCGGGCGCGTTGCGCCCTCAGAATGACACCCATCAAACCTTCTTTGACAGAACACTATGCCCCGGCCCCGGCCTCGCCCGGAGGGGATTCCGGCCATCGCCAGCATCTCAACCGCCAGAGGCGCCCTTCCACGGCAAGGGCGGCCACATAGTCGGGCGCCGGGGTCAGGGCCCGCAGGGACCAGCGAGTGGCCTCCTGAGGGTCCCATTTCGCGCTCAACAGGGCTGCGGGTTTCCCCGGAATCAGGGAGACCTCGAACTGGTCCAGAGGCAGGGAGAGGCCAGCGCCCTTCGCCTTGATGTAAGCCTCCTTGCGCGTCCAGCAGTTAAAGAAGGCTTCGGCCTGCGTCTTCTTCGGGAGCGTCCGAAGCGCGGCAACCTCCTGGGGTGAGAAGAACCGTTCGGCGATCCGTCCGTCTGCGGGTTGGGGGCGAATGCGTTCGAGGTCCACGCCAAGCTCCCGGCCGCGCGTGAAGGCAAAAAGGGCGAGCCCGTGGGATTTAGAGAGGTTAAAGCGGAGCGGGGCCTCGCCCTGTTCAGGGGGGCACAGGGCAGGTTTTCCAAAGGGACCATAGCAAAGGCCTATCTGTTCTGGCCGCGTCTTCAGGTAAAGGCCCAGAATCGTCATGAGGAGACCGCGAGCGACGGTGTAGCGATCGCGGTCTTTTTGGGCGTAAAAACGCGCGGCTCTGATCTGTTCGTCCTGAGACAGGGTATGCCACAGGCTCCGTAGACGCGAGGGGGGCAGGCTCAGAGACGCGCGCCAGACGTGGACCTCGTCGTCTGCCAATATGAGAGGTTCCGGCGGAAAAGGCCATAAGGCGGATACGCGGTTCATCGGGCATCCTCTGCGGGCAAGCAGGTCCTTTGAACACTATTTTCAAAGGGTTTATCTACCATACCTTAAACTGTCATAAATGTCAAGTGTAATTTTTCGGACTCCGCTTCCTCCCGGACCACCTCAGGGGGCGCGCCCCCCCAAGGGCAAACGCCATGTTACAATCTCGTTATATTACAATTTTATACTTGACAATCTTTGTAGTAAAATATAAATTGTAACGAAATTTGGATATTATATAAAATGTAAAAAATGTAACTTTTTCACCGCCCGTTCGTCTTTTCATAAAAACATCTCATAGAGATAAAACTCTTAATAGAGGTCAGGATATGATTTTCAGAGACCTGCGCGCCCGGGCCGTTCTGCTCCTGTCGGCTGCGGCCCTCGCCGGCTGTGCGGCCCAGGCCGGCGTCCGGAACCCCTCGCCTCCCCCCAATGGCTCCCCGCCCCCGGAATACCGCCTGGGGGTCGGGGACGTCGTCGAAGTCAAATTCTTCAACAACGAACGCTTTAACGAGACCGTGACGGTGCGCCCCGACGGCAGGATCACCATGGAGAAGGTGGGCGACATCCTGGTCGCCGGAATATCCCCCTCCAGGCTGGACAGTCTCATCACCGCCTCCTACGCCAGAATCCTGCAGAGCCCGGAGGTGACGGTCTTCGTGCGCCGCTTCAGCGGGAACCAGGTCTACGTCCTGGGGGAGGTCAACGCGCCCGGGGCATATCCGCTGGAGGGCGAGATGACGCTCTTGCAGAGCATCGCCACGGCGAGGGGGACAAAACGGGGGGCAAAGCTCGGGAGCGTGATTGTCCTGCGCCGGGGCGAGGGCGAGGGCGGAAAAGGGTTTATGATCAATTTGAACCCCTACCTCTCCGGGGACCAGAGGTCCGGGTTCCAGCCGGACCTCGCCGCGAGCCCCGGGGACATCATCTACGTGCCCAAGACCGCCTTTTCCAGCTTCAACGAGTTCACGATCGCGCTCTGGGATGGGGCGTTGAAACCGGTGGAGGTCTTTATGAACGCCGCCGCCTTCGTGACCCTGGATCGTCTGATTGGACGTTGACCTGTTTGGCCGTGGAAGCTCTGAAAATTCAGGAGGGTGTGTTTTCCTATGACACCAGATTCCGTAAGACAGGCTCACGCCCAGCCGCCGGCGCTCGTCCACTATGCGGCGGTCCTCCTGAGACGCAGGTGGGTCGTGCTCTCCTTCTGCGTCCCTGTGGTGGTCCTCGTCACCATCGCCAGCCTTCTCTGGACGCCGATCTACAGGGCCACCGCGAAGATCCTTGTGGAGCGCGCAGATGACCCGGAGAAGGCGGTCCTGCTCGGGCTGTACTCCAACCGCAACTTTGAGAGGCACGACTGGGTCAAGTCGGAGGTGGAGATCATCGAGAGCTATCCGGTGGCCGCCCGCGTGGTCCGGGCCCTCGACCTGGACCGGTCCGACCGCCCGGCCCTCTGGTGGTGGTCGCCCGCGAAGAGGCCGCCGAACGAACTCGACCGCTATATGCGGGCGGAAAAAGACAGGCGGTTCCAGAAGGCGGTGGACGGTTTTCTGAAAGACGGCCTTTCGGTGGATATCGTCACCAACAGCAATGTGATCAGGGTCGGCTTTGAACACGCAGACCCCGAAACGGCCGCTGCCGTGGCCAACGCCGTGGTCGAGACCTATCTGCGCTACCGCGCGGAGATCTACAACGAGCCCGGGGCCTACCCCTTCTTCGCCAGTCAGCTCGACACCGTCGAGACGCGGCTCCACAGGTTCGAGGACGAGCAGGTCCGGTTCAAGCAGGCGCAGGACATCCTCTCCCCCGAGGCGCAGAAGGGGATCCTGCTCACCCGTCTGGCCGACTTCGAAAAAAACCTGACCGAGACGCGCATCCAGCGCATCGGCAAGGAGGCGAAGCTGGCGATCGTCAGACAGCATACGCAGAACGGCGACGCCCTGGCCATCCCCTCCACCGAGGCCAGCAACACGCTGGGGTCGGGCACCTACATCGCCAAACTCCGGGAAAAGTTCCTGGACCTGGAGGTCCAGCGGGAGGCGCTGCTTCAGAAATTCACGCCCGAGTATGAGGAGGTGGTGGCGCTGGACCGGCAGATCGCCGCCGCCCGGTCCAGGATGGAGGCCGAGCGGGACCGGGTCATCAAGGAGGAGACGGAGGCCATCCGCGTCCTGAAGGTCCAGGAGGGGGTGCTCCTGGCCTCCATCGACAGCACCAAGAGGGAGGTCAGGGCCTTTGCCCTCAAGGAGGCCGAGCTGTCCCGACACAGCCGGGGCATCGAGGAGACCCGGAACATCTATTCCATGGTGTTGAAGCAGCGGGAAGAGGCCAGGATCTCGCAGGAGAAGCTGGAGCGGGGCGTCCAGATCAGGGTCATCAGCCCCGCGGCGATTCCCCTGGACCCCGTGCGCCCCCGAAAGCGCCTGAACGTGGCCGTGGCCGTCGTGCTGGGCCTCGTGGGGGGCATCGGGCTGGCCCTTCTCACAGAGCACTTCGAGGCGTCCGGGGGGCTGAGGGGTGGACAGAAGGGCAGGGGGGACGGCCGGCCGGAGGAGAGCGCCGGTCAGGGGGCCCCGGCGCCGGCCTGACGGCCGGGAAGGCGGTCCTGAGAGGTCAGATCGACGGGCGCGATGAATCGCGCCCTTACAAAGGAGAGCCGGGCATGGCGCATGCGTGGAGGGTCTGGTCCGGGCAGGGCGAGCAGGAAGGCCCCGCAGGCTGGCGGTGGCATCCGCAGGAGGGGGTGCTGGCCGGGGGCGAAGACAGCGCCCTCGGCTTTTTCTGCAAGCGGACTCTGGACGCGGCGCTGGCCGCCGCCCTGCTGGTCCTCCTTGCCCCGCTGATGGCGTTGATCGCCCTCCTGATCAGGCTGGACTCCCCCGGCCCGACCTTCTTCGTCCAGAAACGGGTCGGCGCCCGGCGGCGCTCCAGGAACGGGCGCGTCGTCTGGGAGGTCCGCCATTTCCCCTTCTACAAGTTTCGCTCCATGGCGCACAACGCAGACCCGTCCCTCCACCGGGACTACATCAGGGCCTTCGTGCGGGGCCGCGTGGACGGCGCCGGGGCGTTCAAGCTGACCCACGACCCCCGCATCACCCGCGTGGGCCGCGCCCTGCGCAGGACCAGCCTGGATGAGCTTCCCCAGCTGATCAACGTGCTGAAGGGGGACATGAGCCTGGTCGGCCCGCGCCCGGTGCCCACCTACGAGGTGGCCGAATACCAGGCGTGGCACTACGAGCGGCTGGCTGCCCTGCCCGGAATCACCGGCATCTGGCAGACGCGGGGGCGCTGCCAGGTCCCGTTCGAGGAGATGGTCCGCATGGACATCGACTACGTCCGCCGCCAGTCGCTCTGGCTGGACGCCCAGCTCCTCCTCCTCACGATCCCCGCCGTCCTCTCCGGCCGGGGGGCGGGATGAGGGATGCGCATCACTCACAGGAGAAAGTCTCATGTCTGACCAGATCGGCGTCGCGGTGCTCGGCTGCGGCTACTGGGGGATCAACTATGTCCGGGTGTTCAACGAGTTGCCGCAGGCGTGCGTCAGGGTCGTCTGCGACCAGCGGGCCGAGCGCCTGCGGGAGGTCGGGCGGCGGTTCCCGGCGGGGCTCCTCACCTCCGAGATCGACGAGGCCCTGCGGACGGAGGGCGTGGACGCAGCCGTCATCTGCACGCCGGCCACTGCGCACTACGACACCATACGCCGGTGCCTGGAGGCCGACAAGCACGTCCTGGTCGAAAAACCCATGACCACCCGGCAGGACCACGCCGAGGAGGTGATCGGCCTGGCCGCGTCCCGGGGGCTCACGCTGATGGTGGGGCACACCTTCCTCTACAACGCCGGCGTGCGGACGCTCAAGGCCTGCGTCGAGGCGCGCCGGGTGGGCCGGGTCTATTACCTCTATTCCCGGCGCACGAACCTCGGCCCCATCCGCCAGGACGTCAACGCCCTCTGGGACCTGGCCCCTCACGACGTGTCCATCTTCAACCACCTTCTGGGCGACACGCCCGCGTGGGTCAGCGCGGTGGGCAGCCGAATCCTGGGCAACTGCCGGGAGGACGTCGGCTTCATCTCGCTGGGCTACCCGGAGGGGGCCGTGGCCCACATCCACGTGAGCTGGGCCGACCCGAACAAGACCCGCGAGGTCGTCGTGGTGGGCAGCGACGGCCGGCTCGTCTTTGACGACCTGAACGAGGTGGAGCCCGTGAGGATCTTCGAGAAGGGCGCGACGCCCGCCGCCGAGGGGGCCACCTACGGCGAAAACCGCCTGCTGGTCCGCAGCGGCGCCATCGTCAGCCCCAACGTGAAGGCCAGCGAACCCCTCAAGAATCAGTGCAGCCACTTTCTGGAATGCGTCGTCCAGGGGCGCCCCCCCCTCACCTGCGGGCGCTCAGGCCTGGAGGTGGTGCGCGTCATGGAGGCCATCGACCGCTCGGTGGGACACAACGGGATGCCAGTGGAGATAGAGGAGCAGGACTTATGCGTGCAATCGACCCAACCATTCGCGATATCAAAGATCTGCTGGAGGACCTGAACTCCGCCGAATCGATCCGCCGCTACCGCAACCTCGTCGAAGACGGGGGCAACGGGTCAGAGAAGGCGGGGGGCGTGGGGGTCCACCTGAACGAACTCCTGGTGATGGGCATCCTCTCCCTCTCCCAGATGGTCGACCTGCTGGTGGAGGCCCGAAGGGAGGTCGCCGGCTCTCCCGGCCGGATAGCGGCCCCTCCGGGGGGAGACCGTCGGGAGGTCCCGTTCGTGGACCTCCAGGCCCAGCACTCGGCGATCTCCGCCGAGGTCGGCGAGGCCGTCTCCAGGGTCATGCGCGACGCGGACTTCATCCTGGGCCGCGAGGTGGACCTGTT
>CAYRZX010000129.1:0-17504 GCA_964428665.1 uncultured Gemmatimonas sp. | reverse complement strand
GTCTCAGGAGAAGATGGCTTTCTAATCTAAAAATTTCAAGTTGGATTTATGTAACACAGACAACGCGAGGAGTTTCTGACATGGCACGCATCCCGATAGCGCTTCAACTGTACTCCGTGCGCGAGGACTGCGCGCGAGATTTGCGCGGGGTTCTGGCCGCCGTGGCGAAGATGGGCTACGAGGGGGTGGAGTTCGCGGGGTACTACGACCATGACGCGCCGGCGATCCGGCGGATGCTGGACGACCTGGGGCTGAAGGTCGCGGGGGCGCACGTGCGGCTGGACACGCTGTTGGGGGCGGAGCTGGGGCGGAGCGTCGAGTTTCACCGGACGCTGGGCAACCGGTTCCTGATCGTGCCGGGGTTCCCGGCGGAGCGGCGGGGCTCGCGCGGGGCGTGGCTGGAGACGGCCAGGATCATGAACGAGGTCGCGGAGCGGTTGAGGCCGCACGGCATGAGCACGGGCTACCACAACCACCACATCGAGTTCCAGCCGATGGAGGGGGAGCTGCCGTGGGACACCTTCTTCGGGAACACGAACCCGGAGGTGGTCATGCAGTTCGACACAGGCAACGCGCTGCACGGCGGGGGGGACGCGCCGACGTTCCTCAGGAAGTATCCCGGCCGGGCCACGATGGTGCACCTCAAGGAGTATTCCAAAACCAACGACAAGGCGCTCATCGGAGAGGGGGACGTGCCGTGGGAGGAGGTCTTCCGGCTGTGCGAGGGTACAGGCAGGACGGAATGGTACATCGTAGAGCAGGAGAGCTACGCCTATCCGCCGCTGGAGTGCGTGGACCGCTGTCTGCAAAATCTCAAGAAGATGGGCAAATGAAAAGGAGACTGTGTGAACCTGTTCGCACCAGACCAGGTCGCCCTGGCCCGGCAGCACGTAGCGGGCGACCCTGCGGCGCGCAAGATCGCAGATGGGATTTTCTCAGCGGCAGATCCGTGGCTCTGCCGGGACGACGCGGCGATCCGCGACCTGATGCCCGACGCGAAGGTGCCGCGCACGTGGACGGTCAACTACGTCACGGGCTGCCCGGCGCACGGGAGCGGGCCGGAGGGGTACCGGGGGTACGCGCAGGGGGGGTGGAGACATGACCCCTTTCAGGATAAGTGGCGCGTCACGTGCGGCGTGGGGGGGGAGACGTATCCGAGCAACGACTTCGAGGCGTTTTACCGGACCGGCATGCAGGACCGGGGCCTGCTGACCGGGCCCTACGCGGACGACGGCTGGGGGTGGCGGGCGGAGGGCTCCCCCTACCGGCACTGGTTCGTGGCCTACTGCTGCGAGCATATCTGGGGCACGGTGATGGCGGGGCTGACGGCCCTGTCCCGCGCGCACCTGCTGAGCGGGGACGCCCGGTATGCGCACAAGGCCCTGGTCATTCTGGACCGGATCGCGGAGGTCTATCCCGACATGGACTACGCGACGCAGGCCATGTACCCCGTGGAGTTCTCGCCGGGCTACACGGGGAAGATGTTCAACCTGATCTCCGAGACGATGAACGCCCGGCGGCTCTGCGAGGCGGTGGATGCGGTGCGGGACGCCATCCCGTCGGACCCGGCGTTCGGGCCGCGCGCGGAGGCGACGCGGGCCAAGATCGAGCGGGGGGTCATCGGGGCGGCCATCGACGGGGTGTACCGGGGGCAGGTGCGCGGGAACTACGGCATGCACCAGGAGGCGCTGCTGACGGCGGCGCTGGCGTCGGGGGACCGACGGGAGATCGACCGGGCCGTGGACTGGGTGCTGAACCAGACGGGCGAGGCCACGCCGCTCAAGGAGATGCTGACGAGTTTTGACGACTACATCTTCAGGGACAAGGCCGCGCACGCGGAGGGGCTGAACTTCGCGCTCCACAACCTGATCTTCCGGGAGGGGATCGGGTGGGAGTCCTCGCCGTCCTACTGCTCCGGGTGGGTGGAGCACCTGAGCAACGTCGCGGTCATGCTGGAGCGGGTCGGGGTGAGGGTGTGGGACAGGCCCAAGATGCGGCGGATGCTGAAGTGGGCGGCGGAGATGGTCTGTCTGGACCGGTTTACGCCGGCCGTGGGGGATGCGGGGAGCGCCCTGGGCGGGATTGCCCAGCCGTCCGCCTTCGCGCTCCGGGCCGCCTACCGGTCGACCGCTGACCCGCTGATCGGGGAGTTGCTGCGGCTGCGCAAGGCGGGGTTCGACGGTTTTGAGTCGCTGTTCGAAAGACCGATGTCCGCCCCGCCGAGCCGGGAGGGCGCGGCGCAGCTCAAACGGCTCACCGGCCAGAGCCGCCTCATGGGGGGGTACGGCCTGGCGCTGCTCCGGTCGGGCAGGGGAGAGGAGAGGAGCGCGGTCTCGCTGTATTATGGGCGCTCGGCCACGGAGCACGCGCACTTCGACAAGCTGACGCTGGAGGTGTTCGGGTACGACCGGAAGCTGATCCCGGACCTGGGGTACCCGGAGCACGCGGCGGAGGGGGACACGCCGGCGGTCTGGTCGAAGAACACGGCGTCGCACGCCACGGTCGTGGTGGACGGGCGGCGGCAGGACACGCAGGCCCCGGGACGGCTGTGCGTCTTCGCGCCGGGGGACGGGCTGAGCCTGGTGGAGGTGGATGCGCCGGAGACGTACCACGCGACGTCGGAATACCGGCGGACGGTGGCGCTGATCGACCTGGCCCCGGATGCCCGCTATGTCCTGGACCTGTTCCGCGTGGCCGGGGGGGGCACGCACGATTACAGTCTGCACGGGTTCGACGGGGCGTTCAGCGTGGAAGACCTGGCCCTCTCCCGACCCCAGGGGCGCGGGACGCTGGCCGGGGAGGACGTGCCCTACGGGGCGATCTACGACGACGACGGGCTGACGGACCCGCTCCGGAAAGGGAGGTCTTATTACACTTACCGGGGCGGCGGGTACTCCTGTCTATACGACGTGCAGAGGGGGAGGCCGTCGCAGGCGTGGTCGGCCACGTGGACCGACATGGAGGCGGGCGTCGGGCTCCGGACGACCTTCCTGCCTTCGGAGGAGGTGATCGTGGCGCACGGGGACCCGCCGCGCAAGCCAGGGAACCCGAGGCAGCTGAAGTATGTGATCCTCCGCAACCAGGGGGACGGGGTCGGGTTTGCGGCCGTGATCGAGCCGTTCCGGGACGACCCGAAGGTGTTCGAGGTGGTGGGTATGGACACGGGTGAGGGGGTCGGCCTGAGGGTCCGGCATCAGCACGGGGAGGACCGCATCTGTCACGGGGTTGGGCCGGGTGGGACTTCATTCAGCCTGGTGCGCCGGGACCCGGAGGGGCGGGTCGTCCGGATGGACCTGGTGGGACCGGGGACGATCCGGGAGGAAGGGGTCGCGCTGATTATCGAGCGGGGGATTTCGGGCCGGGTCGTGGCCATAGATGACCGGACATCCTCCGTTGAGGTCGAGATCGGCCGGGAGAGTGAGAGGCTTCATTCTCGAAACCTGATCGGGGAAGTGGCGCTGATCGGGAACGGTCGCCGGTCCACGGCCTACACGATCACGTCCGTCGAGGGGCGGGGCCGGCGCTACCGGGTCGGGTTCGGGGAGGACAGCTTCCGCATCGGGCGGTTCGTGACGGGGGCCGTCAACCCGGACGGGTCCGGCCTCTCGACGGACACGTACCTCTACACGGCCGCGCAGGGGTACTATCGCGGGGCGCGGCTGGCGGACGAGAAGGGACGGGTCTGGCTGCCTGTAGAGGACGTGAGGCTTTCGCCGCATCGTCCGGGGTCGCGCCGGGACGGGCGGATCGGCCTGGTCGGGCGGCACGACCTGAGCGCCTTTGCGCCGGGCCGGATCGCCTCTCTCTATGATTTCGGGCCGGGCGATTGTTTCTCAGTGATTCCGCACGCCACGGCGGCGCGGCGGCCTGACGGGACTTTCCGGGTGAGCGGGAACTGCCGGGCGATCCTAAAAGTCTGAACCGCAGAGGACGCGGAGAGCGCAGAGAAGAAAAAGAAGCGCAAAGTGCAAAGTGAAAAATGCAGAAACAGACGCAGCAGACGATGGGGAGCCTTCTCTATGGATGTCATCAAACTCACCCAGGACATGGTCGCCTTTAACTCTTCGAGTTCGTTGAGCAACGCGGAGGTCTCGGATTACATTCAGCGGCAGCTTCGCAGGATCGGGTTTCAGACCGAACTGGTCACGTACGACGACAACGGCGTGAAGAAGGTCAGCGTCGTGGGCAGGAAGGGGAAGGGGGCGGGGGGGCTGGCCCTGCTGTGCCACTCCGACACGGTTCCGGCGGACGACTGGGCCGGGCCGGGCGGGCCGTTCAGGGCCACGGTGAAGGGGGGACGCATCTACGGGCGCGGGAGCGGGGACATGAAGGGGCAGATCGCCTGCGCCCTGTGCGCGGCGGAGCGGTTCAACGCCTCCGGCCTGAGACAGCCGATCACCGTGGTGGCGACCTCCGACGAGGAGACGAACTGCGGGGGGGCGCGGGCCGTGGCCACCACCTCCGGGATGTTCAGGGATGCGAAGGTCCGCTACGGGGTCATCACGGAGCCTACGCTGCTGCAGGTGGTCCACGCCCACAAGGGGGCGATCCGCTTCATCGCCACGGCCAGGGGGCGGGCGGCGCACAGCAGCACGGGGAAGGGGTTCAACGCCCACCTGAAGATGATCCCCTTCCTCCACGACATGTGGAAGATGTACCATGAGATCACCACGGACGAGAAGCACTTCAACAAGGCGTTCGACCCGCCGTTCTCGGACTGGAACCTCACGATCAACGACGGGAACACGGCCTCCAACGTGACGGTGCCGCTCAGCCGCGCGACGCTCAACTACCGGGCCATGCCAGGGCAGGACGTGGCCGGCATCGTGGGCCGGGTGAAGGCGTCGGCCAGGAGGCACGGCGTCCACCTCGCCCCGATGAAGATCGGCAAGCCGTTTTTCACGCCGCTCGGCTCAAAGGTGGTGCGGGAGGCGCTGGCCGTCACCCGCCGGTCGAAGGCCCGGACCGTCTCCTACGGAACGGACGGCATGGTGTTCGGGGAGTATCTCGAATCGGTGGTCTTAGGCCCCGGCGACATCAAACAGGCGCACACGCACGACGAGTGGGTGAGCATCGACCAGCTCAGGAAGGGCATCGAGGTCTACGCGAGGCTGATCGACCGGTTCTGCGCGCAGGGAGAGGGATAAGGGCCTCTCACCGCAGAGGACGCAGAGGACGCAGAGAGATAAGAAGGTGAAGAAGGTTAAGATGGCTATCAAGACAGAGGATGTGCGGAATGGCATTCTGACGCAACTGGATGCGCTCAGTTCCCCGCTGGACCCTATCGCTCCCAGCACGGCGATCATCCTGGCCGCGGGGCACGGGAAGCGAATCCGGTCCGAGACGTCGAAGATGCTGCACGAAATCTGGGGCCGGCCGACGGTGGTGCGGGTGGCGGACGCCGCGCGTCAGGGGCTGGGGCCGGAGGCTAACCAGATCATCGTGGTGGGCATCCAGGCCCTCGACGTGGCCCGCGCGGCCGGGCGGAGAGAGCGCCGGGCCTTTGCGTATCAGGCCGAGCAGATCGGCACAGGGGACGCGGTGCGGGTCGGGCTGAACGCCTCTCCCAACGGCGAGGGGAACGTCTACGTCTTCCCCGGCGACATGGGGCTTCTGACGGGGGCGGCGGTCAGCGCGTTCCGGGAGCAGTTCGAGTCGCAGGACGCGGACATGATGGTGCTGACCGGCATTTACGAGGGGGACCCGGCGGACAACTCCTACGGCCGGATTCTCCGCGTCCCCGAACGGGACGAGTCGGGCCAGCCCCTCGAAGACGCCGGGCAGGTGATCGAGATCAAGAACCAGGCGGATATCCTGGCCCTGCCCGACGACGCCCCTTACGAGGTCGAGCACCGGGGGAGGGTCTACCGGTTCACGCGGCAGGCGCTGATCGAGACGCGGGAGTTCAACACCAGCGTGTATGCCTTTAAGGGGCCGCCGTTGAAGGCGCACATCGACGAGCTGACCGCCGAGAACGCCCAGGGGGAGATATACTTCACGGACCTGATCCGCCTGTTCAACCAGCGCGGGCTGGTCGTGCGCGACGCGCAGGCGGCGGACAACGACGTGGCCCTGGCGTTCAACGTCAAGAGCGTGCTGAAGCAGATGCAGGCCATCGCCCGGCGGCAGGTCTACGAGCGGATCAAGGATATCATCACGATCCAGGACGAGGAGGACTTCTACATCGCCGATGAGGTGGTGGCCCAGGTCGAGGAGATGGACGGGGACGGGGTTCCGGTCGACATCTTCATCGGGCAGGGGGCCTGGGTCGGGCCGGGCGTCCGGCTGAGCCGGGGCGTGCACATCGGCCACCGGAGCGTGCTGGACGGCAACATCGTCCTGGGCAGGGGGGTCCAGGTCCGGGAGAATGTCCTGTTGAGCACCTTTGCGCACCAGACGATGAAGATCGGGGACTTCAGCGAGGTCCTGGAGGGGGACATTCTGAAGGGGAACCTGGAGGTCGGTTCGCGCACCCGGATCGAGTCCCGCGTCAACATCACCGGCAGCGACGAGTACCCGGCCCGCATCGGGAACTGTGTCACGATCAAGGGGACGAGTTACCTCTTCGGGTCGGTGGTGGAGGACGACCTGCTGATCGAGCACTCGGTCCTGATCCGCAAACGGGCGGAGCGGGTGGTCAAGAAGGATGGGTCCATCCAGCCCATCCGCTACGTCCTGCCCCAGCCGGAGGGGCTGGATTCGATACAGAACCTGTAAGCTATCAGCTATCAGCTATCAGCTATCAGCAAAACCGAATCTGTTTTGCTTTTGCTGACTGCTGATGGCTAACGGCTGACCGCTGATTTTTATGCCTGTTGACCTGACTTTTCGCGACTCTATCGGGGTCATGACGCTGAACCGCCCCGAGGCGCTCAATGCCCTGGATCATCGGCTGCAGGCGGACCTGGAGGCGGCGCTGGGGGAGATCGAGAGGCGCGCAGACCTGCGGGCGCTGATCGTGACCGGCGCGGGCCGGGCGTTCTGCGCCGGGAGCGACGTCAAGGACCTGCACGGCGCCTCGCCGGAGGAGGCGGATCGGATCGTGCGACGGGAGGTGCGCATCTGCCACCGGCTGGCGGATTTGCCGGTCCCGACGATCGCGGCGATCCACGGCTACGCCTTAGGCGGGGGGATCGCCTTCGCGCTCTACCACGACATCCGCGTGGCGGCGGAGTCGGCCCGGCTCGGCTGCCCGGAGATCCGGCTCGGGTGGAGCACGCCCTACGGCATGTCGCTGCTGACGCGCCTCGTGGGCCGGGGCAAGGCGCGGGAGCTGCTGTTCCGGGGGCACGTGATCGACGCGCGGGAGGCGCACCGGATCGGGCTGGTGGACGAGGTGGTCCCGGATGCGGAGCTGATGGCGACGGCGGGGGGGATCGCGCGGGAGATCGCGGGGCACTCGCCGACGGGGGTCCGGGCGCTCAAGGCGGTGCTGAATGGGGAGGAGGGGATGGGGGTGAGGGAGGCGGACGACTACGAGTGCCGGGCGTTCCGGATCTGCTTCGACACGGAGGAGGCCAGGGCGGGGATAAGGGATTTTGTGGAGAAGAGAAAACGGCCATGACCGTCGTGGGCAGACGCACGCTGCGCTCTGTCCTGGAGCACCGGGCAGAGGCTCAGCCCGCGAAGGTGTTTCTGATCTTCGAGGCGGCGGACGGGTCGGTCCGGCAGCTCTCGTACCTGGAGTTCGACCGGGCGGTCAACCGGACGGCGAACGCGCTGCGGGGGCTGGGGGTCGGGAGGGGGGATAAGGTCCTGGTCTGCCTGACCAACTCCCCGGAGTTTCTGTGCCTCTGGTTCGGGGCGGCCAAGGCCGGGGCCGTGATGGTCCCGGCGAGCCCGGGGTCCACGGCGGAGGAGCTGGCCTATCTGGCGGAGCACTCCGAAAGCGGGGTCCTGTTCGCGGAGCCGGGCAACGCCGAGACTTTGAAGGCGGTCGGGGAGCGCGTCTCCGGGGTCCGGGATGTGGTGCTCTGTCGGGGGTCTGAGTCGGGGGCGGACGTTTTGGGCTTTGATGATCTGGTTCGCGAGGCTTCAGAGGACGCCCCGGAAGAGGGGCCGGAATCGCCGGACGAGGCGGCGATCCTCTACACCTCCGGGACGACGTCCAGGCCGAAGGGGGCGCTGATCACGCACGCGGCCTACCTCTACGGGGCCGAGGCGATGGCCCGCGCGGTGCGGCTGACGCCGGGGGACCGGCATCTCGTGACGCTGCCGCTGTTCCACGCGGCGGCGCAGGTCCACGCGACGCTGCCGTCTTTGCTCGTGGGGGGGAGCGTGGCGCTGACGGAGCGGTTCAGCGCGTCCCGGTTCTTCGACCAGGCCATCCGGTATGACGCCACGGCGGCGGCGCTGTTCGCGGCCCCGATCCGGATGATCCTGGCCCAGCCGGAGCGGCCTGACCTGCGGAACAATCGGCTCAGGTTCGTGACGTTCGCGCAGAATATCACGGAGGCGCAGTTGGAAGACTGGGACAGGCGCTTCGGGGCACCGCTGATGCAGCTCTGGGGGATGACCGAGACGGTGGGGTTGCCTCTGATGAACCCGGTGGACGGACTGCGCAGGAATATGTCTATGGGGCTGCCGGTGCTGGGGTACGAGTGCCGGATCGTGGACGAAGGGGGGCGGGAGGCGAGGACGGGCGAGGTGGGGGAGTTGATCGTCCGGGGGACGCCGGGGGAGACGCTCATGAAGTGCTATTTCAAGAACCCGGAGGCCACGCGGGAGGCGCTCCGAGGGGAGTGGCTCTACAGCGGGGACCGGGCGAGGGTGGACGAGGCGGGGTATTTCCACTTCGTGGACCGGGCGAAGGATATGATCAAGCGGGCCGGGGAGAATGTCTCCTCCGCAGAGGTGGAGGTGGTCCTGAAGACGCATCCGGCGGTGGCGGACGCGGCGGTCGTGGGCGTGCCGGACCCGGTGCGGGACGAGGCGGTGAAGGCGTTTGTGATTCTGAAGGAGGGGTGCGCTGCGGATGCGGAGGAGCTGATCGCGTGGTGCGCGGCGAGGCTTTCGAGGGTCAAGATACCGGAGCAGGTGGCGTTCCGGGAGGAGTTTCCGCGGACGGCGGTGGGGAAGGTTCAGAAGCATATTTTAAAACGAGAAGCTGGTGCTTTTGCTGGGTGACATCCTCCGGCGGAACGCGGAGTCGCGGGCGTTCCGGGAGAAGACGGCGCTGATCTTCCGGGAGCGGAGGACGACCTACGCCGCGCTGAACGAGCAGGCGAACCGCCTGGCGAACGCGCTGATCGGGTCGGGCGTCCGGAAGGGGGACCGGGTGGCGGTCCTGGGCCGGAACTCGGACCTGTACGTGGCGATCTATTTTGCGCTGGCCAAGGCCGGGGCGATCGTGGTTCCGGTCAACTTCTGGCACCGGACGGAGGAGGTCCGGTACACGCTGTCGCAGTCGGAGGCGTCGCTGTTTATCGTGGAGCGGCGGTTCGAGGAGGTGGGGGTTCCGGCGGCGGACCGGAAGGCGATCCGGCAGGTGCTCCGGTACGACGACGGCGGGGGGGAGTCGGAGTTGACGCGCCTGATGGCCGGCGCGGACCCGTCGGAGCCGGGGGTTGAGGTCGAGGAGGATGATCCCCACATCATCCTCTACACAAGTGGGACGACGGGGTTTCCGAAGGGGGCCACGCTCACTCACAAGAACCACTCTGTGCACGCGATGAGCCTGGCGCTCTCGACGGGGGGCGTTGCGGAGGACGTGGGCGCGGTCATCTATCCCCTGTTCCACACAGGGGGGCCGGACTGTCTGGTCCTGCCTCACTTCCTGGCCGGGGCCACGCTGGTGGTCCTGGACGGGGGGGACCCGAAGGTCATTCTGGAGGCGACGGAGCAGCACCGGATCACGAATATTTTTTGCGTGCCGACGGTCTGGCGGCGCATCCTCCGGGCGCTGGAGGAGACGCCCCGCGACGTGTCGTCGGTCCGGCGCTGCCTGGGGTCGTCGGACACGTTTCCGCCGGACCTGCTGGACCGGATTCTGTCGCGGTTCAACGCGGAGGTCTACGTCACGTATGGCCTGACGGAGGCGGGGTGCATCCTGACAGTCTGCAGGCTGACGCGGGAGGACCGGACGAAGATCGGGACGGTGGGCCGGCCCGTGCCGGGGGCGGAGGTGCGGGTGGTGGACCCGGCCGGGGGGGATGCGCCGGTGGGAGAGGTGGGGGAGGTCGTGGCGCGGGGGCCGGCGATCATGGCGGGCTACTGGAACATGCCGGAGAAGACGGCGGAGGCGATGCGGGGCGGTTGGCTGCACAGCGGGGACCTGGCGCGGTGGGACTCGGACGGGTATCTCTCTATCGCGGGGCGGGCCAAGGATGTGATCATCAGCGGGGGGGAGAACATCTACCCGGCGGAGGGCGAGCGGGGCCTCAAGGAGCTGAAGGGGGTGCGAGACGCGGCGGTGGTGGGGGTGCCGGACCGGGAGTGGGGGGAGTCGGTCTTAGCGGTGATCGCGCCGGAGGAGGGGGCCGGGCTGTCGCCGGAGGAGGTGATCGCGTTCGTGCGGGCGCGGCTGGCGGGGTTCAAGAAGCCGCGCTACGTGGAGTTCGTGGAGGCGCTGCCGGTGACGACGGCGACGGGGAAGGTACAGAAGGCGGTACTGCGAGAACAGTTCGGGAAAAAGTACAGTACTTGACGATGTCTATTACACCTCTTATCCTTTCCACCTGGTCGTTCGGGCTGAAGGCCAACGCGGCGGCCTGGGAGGTCTTGAGCGCGGGCGGGTCGGCGCTGGATGCCGTGGAGCGCGGGGCCACGGTCATCGAACTCGACCCGGAGCTGGCGAGCGTGGGCATCGGGGGGGACCCCAACGCCGAGGGGGTTATGGAGCTGGACGGGGCGATCTCGGACGGGCGCACGGGCCGGGTCGGGTCGGTCGTCGGACTTAGGCGCGTGGCCACGCCCACGGCGGTGGCCCGCCGGGTGATGGAGCGGACGCCGCACCTCATGCTCGCAGGGGAGGGGGCGCAGCAGTTCGCCTGGTCGCAGGGGTTCCGGGAACAGGATCTGCTCACGGACCGGGCGCGCCTTCGGTGGCTGGAGTGGAGGGCGCGACGCGCGCCGGGAGGCCCGGAGGGGCACGACACTGTCGGGCTGATCGCGCGGGACGCGAGCGGAGGCCTGGCGGCGGCCTGCACGACGAGCGGGGTTTCGTGGAAGTTGCCGGGGCGCGTGTCGGACTCCGCGCTGGTCGGCTGCGGGCTGTACGCGGACAACGAGGTCGGCGCGGCGGTGGCCACGGGGCTGGGGGAGGTGATCGCCCGCGTCTGCGGTTCGTTCCTGATCGTCGAACGGATGCGAGGAGGCGCATCCCCCCAGGCCGCGTGCGAGGAGGCGGTCCGGCGCATCGTGAAGATGAATCCCTCGCATGCGGACCACGGCGTGCCGATCCGGGCATCCTTTCTGGCGATGGGCCGGGATGGGGAGGTCGGGGCCGCATCCGTCCGACCGGGGTTTCAGTACGCGATTTGCCGGAACGGGACGCACGAATTGCTGGATGGGAAGGCTGCGCTGAGAGAGAGTTAATCCTTACGACGGAGGTTTTTCGTGTCGGAATTTCTGGATGCTTTGAGGGCATGGACACCCGAAAGGACAGAGGCTCATCCCCGGCTCTATTTCGGGAAGGACGATCTGCCCGCGTTGCGGGAGAAGGTGAAGCGGTGCGTCAACATCTGGAATCCCATCCTGGAGCGATGCATGGGCCATCTCAAGACGGCCCTGACGGACCTGTCGGACTTCAAGACGGGGCGGGCGAAGGCCTTCAAGCTGCTCGAAGAGATGGCGTTCGCCTACGTCATCACCGGGGAGACGAAGTTTGCGGACCGCACGAAACAGGTGGTGAACATCATCCTGAAGTGGGACGACTGGGTGATGGCGGAGCACAAGCCGCTCCGGGTGGACCTGGCTACTTCGGGGATCGCGCGGCGGCTGGCGACGGCCTACGACTGGCTGTATGACCTGTTGAAGCCGGAGGAGCGGGCGGCGATCAGGGCGGCGATCTTCGAGCGGGGGGTCGGCCCTTTCCTGGAGGTCTCGAAGGCCCGGTCGGAGTGGTGGACCCAGGCCACGCACAACTGGCGGAGCGTGATCTGCGGGGAGATGGGGATCGCGGCGCTCTGCTTTATGGAGGATTACGAGGACCTCGTCCCGTGTCTGGAGCAGTCGATGGAGGGCGTTCTGGAGGTCCTGGACCGGGGGGATGCGGACGGCGGCTGGGACGAGGGGGTCGGCTACTGGGCCTACGGGATCGGCGAGGCCGTGCGGTTCGCGGACGTGATGGCCCGGTGCTCGGGGGGCGAGGTGGACCTGTTCGGGCACGAGTACCTCGGCATGACGGCGGATTTCGGCCTCTACTGTGGGACGCCGGATGGGGGGTGTTACAACTTCGCGGACTGTCGCAGCCAGCGGCCCAGCCCGGCGATCATGGCCCGCATGGCGAGCTATTACCAGAGTTCCACGTGGCAGTGGGCGGTGAACCAGGGCCTCCCGGACGACATCTACGGGTTCATCTGGTACAACCCCGACCTCGAAGGGCAACTGCCGGACGACATGCCGCCGGGCAAGCTGTTCACGGGGATCGGGGTGACGGCGTCGCGGAGCGGATGGGCGGACGACAAGCAGGTCTTCTTCGGGCTCAAGAGCGGCCGGACGGACGCCAATCACTCGCACCTGGATATTAACTCGTTCATGCTGAGCGCCCGGGGCAGGCAGCTCGCGGCGGAGCTGGGCATCTGGCCCTATGACCACGCCCACGGGTTCTTCGACACCCAGGGGCCCCGGTGGGAATATGACGCCAACAACACCGTCGGGCACAACACGCTCTTAGTCAACGGGCAGGGGCAGGGCTACAGCCCGGAGCACTATGGCGAGGTGATCCACTTCGAGACGACGCCGAAGTACGACACGGTGGCGAGCGACGGGACCAGGGCCTACGGCGGCCGGCTCGAGCGGTTCATCCGCTACGCCGCGTTCGTCCGGCCCGACTACGTGGTGATCTGCGACGACACGGCCTCCGCGGGGCACGACCGGCTGTCGTGGCTGCTCCACTACGAGGGGAGCATCGAGGAGACGTGGGACAACGTCTGGACGGTGAAGAACGAGGATGTCTTCATGGACATCCTCTTCCTGAGGCCGGACCGCTCGAAGGGGTGGGTCCTGAACTTCTCCGAGGCCACGACGAACTACAAGGCCACGTACACGGAGGGGTCTTACGTGAACCGCTACGTCAGTCTCTCCCCGCTGCACGGCACGGGAAACGACCGGTTCGTGGTGGCGCTGCGCCCCTACCCCGTGGAGGAGCCGGGGGAGGAGCTGACCGCCGAGGTGGTGGAGGAGTCGGACGAGGCGGTGACGGTGCTCGTCACGCTGGGCCGGCGGAAGGACCGGATCACGTTTCACCTGAAGGATCGGACGATCAATGTGGGCCTGGGAGGATAGATAGAATGCGGAACGATGAACGCGGAACGATGAACGCGGAACGATAGAGAGGTCGATATGAAACGCCTTGAGGGAAAGGTCGCGCTGATCACGGGCGGGGGGACGGGCATCGGGAGGGCCGTCGGGCTGGAGTTCGCCAGGGAGGGGGCGCACGTGGCGGTCAACTACTCCCGATCCGAGCGGGAGGCCGACGAGACCGTGGCCGATCTCCAGAAGCTCGGGGTGAAGGCCGTCGCGATCCGGACCGACGTGTCGAAGGACGCGGAGGCGCGGCAGATGGTGGAGCGGACCGCACAGGCGTTCGGGCGGCTGGACATCCTGGTCAACAACGCCGGGACGACGACGGCGGTGCCGCACGAGAAGTTGGAGGACCTGACGGAGGAGATCTGGGACCGGACGCTGGCCGTGAACACGAAGGGGACGTTCTTCTGCTGCCGGGCGGCGGTCCCGCATCTGAAGGCCCGTGGCGAGGGGTCGATCATCAACATTGCGTCCACCGCCGGGGTGAGCGGCATCGGCAGTTCCATCGCCTACTGCGCGTCCAAGGCGGGGGTCATCTCCATCACGCGGTCGCTGGCCCGCTGCCTGGCCCCGGCCATCCGGGTGAACGCCGTGGCGCCGGGGCTGACGGACACCCGCTGGATCAGGGGGTGGGACCAGATGAAAAAGTTCACGGAGGAGGTGACGCCCCTCAAGCGGGTGGCGACGCCGGAGGACGTGGCGGAGGTCGCCCTGGGGTTCGCGATCAGCAAGTTCGTGACCGGGCAGGTGCTGGTCGTGGACGGGGGGAGGACGATATAAGAGACAGGTCCTCACCCTCCCCCAAGCCTGAGTATACGATCCACGCGGGGCACGTCCTCGGGGCGGGTGAGGTCGAGGCGCTCGTGCTCCATCTCGACCGCGTAGACCCTGCGCCCGGCGTCGATCATGAGTTGGAGGGTCTGCGGGATCTCCCGTTCCCCCCGCGGCGAGAGCGGGGTCCGGAGCAGGTCGTCGAAGATGTCCGGGGAGAAGACGAAGATGCCGCCGTTGTTCCAGGGGGTCGTCTGCGTGCCCGGCGGCGCTTTCTCCACGATCCGGGTCACGCGGCCGTCCGCCTCCTTGTAGACCGCCCCCCCCGCCGAGGTGTCCTCCACGTAGTTGACGATCATGGCCGCGTCGCAGTCGCCGGACCGGAAGCGGTCGATGACCCTCCTGTATTCCGAGGCGTCCGTCACGATGTCCCCCCAGCACATCAGGAACGGCGCGTCCCCGGCGAACGGCTCGGCCATCAGGAGGGCGTTTGCCGTGCCCCCCGTGGGGCTCTCCTGCCGGAGGTAGGTCAGGCGCAGGCCGACGCCGGCGCCGTCCCCGAAGTGGGCCTCGATCTTCTCCGCCAGGTAGTGGACGACCAGGTAGACATCGCGGATGCCCACGGCCTTCAGGCGGCCCAGGATGTGGCTGAGGAGGGGCGCGCCGCCCACCTGGACCATCGGCTTCGGGACGGCATCGGTGTAGGGGGCGAGGCGCTTGCCCCTGCCCGCGGCGAGGATGACGGCCTTCATTTCTTGATCTTGCGTATGTAAGTGTCCATCCGGTCGAGGGCTTTCTGGAGGTTTTCGACGGAGTTGGCGTAGGAGAGGCGGAGGTAGCCCTCGCCGTGGCTGCCGAAGGCCGTGCCGGAGAGGGTTGCCACGCCTGCCTCCTCGAGGAGGTAGTCGGCCAGCCTCCGGCTGTCCCAGCCGACGCCGGTGATGTTGGGGAAGACGTAGAACGCGCCCTTCGGGCGGAGGCAGGTGACCCCGGAGATGGCGTTGAGGCCGTCCACGATCACGTCGCGCCGGCGCCTGAACTCGGCCACCATCCGGCGGGCGTCGTCCTGCGGGCCGGTGAGGGCCTCGATGCCGGCCCGCTGCGAGAAGGAGGCGGTGCAGGAGTTCGTGTTCGTCATCAGGCGGGCGACGTGGGCGGCGAAGGCCTCCGGCATGACGCCGTAGCCCATTCGCCAGCCGGTCATGGCGTAGGTCTTGGAGAATCCGTCCAGGATGATCGTGCGCCCGGCCATGCCGTCGAAGGCGGCGATGCTGTGGTGCTCCCCCTCGTAGAGGATCTCGGAGTAGATCTCGTCGGAGAGGATGGTCAGGTCGCGCTCCACGGCGAGGCGGGCGATCTCCTTCAGGTCCTCCCTGGGGATGACGCCGCCGGTGGGGTTCTGGGGGGAGTTGAGGATCAGGAGCTTCGTCTTTTTCGTGATCTTCCGCTTCAATTCTTCGACGTCGAGGCTGAACTCCTTCGACTCGTGGAGGCGGATGGGCACGGGGACGCCGCCGATGAACTCGATCACGGACTCGTAGATCGGGAAGCCGGGGTTGGGATAGATGACCTCGTCCCCCTCGTCCGTGAGGGCGACGATCGCGTAGAACATGATCGGCTTTCCGCCGGGGGTGACGACGACCTGGTCCGGGTTGACGGGGATGTTCCGGCTGCGGGAGACATAGTCGGCGACGGCCTTCCGAAGGTCGGGCAGGCCGGCGGAGGGGCCGTAGTGCGTCCAGCCGCCCTGGAGGGCCTCGACCCCCGCCCGGACGATGTTGGCGGGGGTGTCGAAGTCGGGCTCGCCGATCTCCAGATGGACCACGTCCTTTCCCTTTGCCTCCAGCGCCCTCGCCTTGACGAGCACCTCGAAGGCGCTCTCCGTTCCGAGTCGAGACATCCGTTTTGCGAGTTTCACGATATTTCCCTTCGCGATATCTACTTGACGGTGTAGCCCAGGTCCGCGATCTTCTGCCTGACTGCGCCCCAGTCCGGGGCCTGGCCCTTGTAGGAGACTTCGACCTGGCCTTTTTTGTGATCGGCCCTGACCTTTGCCACTCCGGCGATGTCCTTCAGGCCGGTCTCGACGGCGCGCTCGCAGTGGGCGCAGGACATGCCCTCCACGGTCAGGGTCTCCTTTTGCGATTTTCCGAACAGCACGGCAGACCTCCTGTTGTGACGGGTCGTTCCATTTGCGGATATGACCGAAATTTAAGCTGACGGAAGGCAGATGTCAAACACTTTGGGGCCGTAGCCTGGGACGCCGGGCGTGCGGCGCCTGTTCCACCGGCGGCCCTACTCATACCTGAGCAGGAGGGTTCAAAATGATACGAGATGCTTATCGGAATCTAACTTTCTTTCGGTCAAAATATCCCGCTGCCTCGTTTGATAGCATCGCCCAGGGTTTCCGGCTTTCGCGCATCAAAATTGCGCTGGTTGACACGATAGAACTCCCACTGCTGACCTGTCTGCTGTGAAATCCGGATGCACCAGTCGTCCATGGCGGCATCTTTAGCCTCGGTCCCCTCCCAAACTCGCCCCTTCGTCTCGATGATCCAGTTTACCGCTCCTTGATCGACCTTCTGCACCACGACCCAGTCCGGGTGATAGAAGCCGATAGCTCCGCTTGGCTTGAGGTAATCGACCCGGAACTGGGCCCCGGAGTCCCCCTGCTCGGTCGTGCCGAGACTGGCGAAACGAAGCACGTCGGACGCATCGTCCAGAAACTTTGCAAACCGGCGTTCAAAGTCGTTGTAAGTGGCCACATAATTGAGACTGTAGCAAGGATGTGGAGCTTTTGCTATCCATCGCAGGCATAGCATAGTGACTGAATGGGCCAATCCGGGCCTTGATATGAACTTGAGGGCGGACGCGATGGCCGGTCTTCTGCATCTTCCGATGACGATCCGAGAATTTGCACTAACCACGCCGATGGGTCAAGACCAAAACCCCATTCCGTTGCTACAGTCTCACATAATTTCGTTCTTCATAGAAGAATTTCCGAACACCTCATCAAGTAGCAACCTCAAGTGGCTATTTACTCGCCAATCACCAATGAATAAACAGACTGCCCTGATCAGACAACAAATCTTTGATCAATAAGAGACGATCAAACATCATTGTGAGATAAGACTCTACACCCCTGCCCCAGGTATCGCGGTATGCCTTCTCTTCAATGATCGACTGCTCTTTGGTTATTTCAATATCATCATTAGAGTCGTTGCACAATTAGGAGGAGGTGGCAGCTAAGCGACGGTCAATGTGGC
>CAYRZX010000128.1:0-17517 GCA_964428665.1 uncultured Gemmatimonas sp. | reverse complement strand
AGGGGGACCAGGTGAGGATCGAGGGGAAGCTGCTGGACGGCCGGAAGGGGAACGCGGTCAGCGGGAGCGGGCTGCTGGGCGTCCTGAAGTTTGCGGTGAAGAGGCTGAAGGGATCGAAGCCGGCGGGGCTGCAGGCGACAGAGGACGCTACGGTGAGCATACGGGAGGCCATCCTGGCGAGCATCGAGCGCCGGAAGACGGCGCAAAACGTGGCGAAGGTCCGGATTCGTCCGAGGGCTGTGGTCCAGCCGCCAGCGGAGGGGAAGGGCGACGTCAACGGGGATAAGGTGGTAGACGAAGGGGACGCGATCCTGATGCTCCGCTTCCGGGCCGGGCTGACGACGCTGACCGCGGCGCAGCAGCGGACCGGGGACGTGAACGGGGACGGGACGCTGGACGAAGGGGATGTGATTCTCATCCTCCGTTTCCGGGCTGGGCTGATCCCGAAGCTGCCGAAGCCGGTGGGCAGCGGGGACGTTGGAACGTTAGAACGTTGGAACGTTGGAACGTGGGGGCAGGTGAGGAGAGGCGCAGAGGTGTGGTTCGGTGGGGGAAAGGGGGGAGAGGTGCCGCTGATGTTGGGGAGGGGGATATACGGCGGGGCGCTGACGCTGACTTATGACGCGACCCGAGCGGCAGAGGTGAAGGGGCCGGAGGGCCTCCTGATCGCAACAAATTCCGACAGGCCGGGAGAGGTGCGGATTCACTTTGCGCGCGTGGAGGCAGAGGAGCCGGTGGTGATATGGATAACGCTGAACATAGAAGACAGGTCATCCAGCGTTCAGCGTTCAGCGTTCGTTCTTCGGGTGGGAGGAAGGGTCTTCGGAGTTGACGGTCAGTTGCTCGGAGAAGTTGAGAGCGTGTGGGATCGGCCGCTAACCTCGTCCCTGAGCGTGGCCTATCCGAATCCCTTCAACCCGACTACGACTCTTCGCTACGACCTGACAGAGGAGGGGGAGGTCCGGCTGACGATCTACAACCTCTCAGGCCAGACAGTTCGTCGGCTGGCGTCCGGGCGACAGGTCGCCGGACGGCATTCGGTGGTGTGGGACGGCCGGGATGACGCGGGCCGTGCGGTGGCGACGGGGGTCTACCTCGCCCGTCTGGAGGCCGGGGCGTTCCGGCAGACGCAGAAGATGCTGTTGTTGAAGTAGCCCTCACCCCGGCTCACTCCATTCGCCTCCCCCTCTCCCGTGTACGGGAGAGGGGCCAGGGGTGAGGGCCGAGGGCAGATGCAAAAGGATATGCCCAATGATGCGAAAGTCTCTTTTGACAACAGCCCTTCTCACCGCAGGTCTTCTCATTTGGTCGAACACATCGGAGGCCGTGACGGTTTCCGTGTCAGATGTGACCGTGGACCCGGGCCAGGCGGGGGTGGTGGTTTCCGTTGCGGTGGACAGCGCCAGGGGGATCGCAGGGGGGAACTTCACGCTGAGTTATCCCGCAGAGGTCATGACGGCGAAGCAGGCGAAGGGGACGGATCTGGCGGTCTCGGCGGGGATCACGGTGGTTCCCAACCTGAACACGGCGGGCCAGGTGCGGGTGTCTATGGCCGGGGCGACGGGGATCGCGTCCGGCGCCGGGGCGCTGTTGACGGTGACCTTCGACGTGAAGGCCGGGGCTGCGGCTGGCAGGTATGATCTGGCCCTGGAGGCCAGCCTGAAGGACGAGAACGGGAGGGCGATACCGGTCACGGTCAGGAAAGGCGTCCTCACCGTCAAGGCCACAGGAGGCCGCATCGTCTCGGTGTCGGACGTGATTGTCGATCCCGGTCAAACAGGGGTGGTGGTCACGGTGGGCGCAGATAGCGCGAAGGGAATCGCGGGAGGGAACTTCACGCTGAGCTATAACCCTGACATTCTGACGGCGAAACAGGTCAGGGCCACAGACCTGGTGACCTCGGCAGGGGTCACAGCGATTCCCAACCTGAGCGCACCGGGAAGCATCCGGGTGTCTATGGCCGGGGCGACGGGGATCGCGTCCGGGAGTGGGGCGCTGTTGACGGTGACCTTCGACGTGAAGGCCGGCGCGTCCCCCGGCGTCTACGATCTGGGCCTGGAGGCGAGCTTGAAGGATGAGAACGGCAGGGCGATTCCGGTCACGGCCAGGAAGGGTGTCCTTACTGTCAAGGCAGTGGGGGGGCGCACGGTCTCGGTCTCGAATGCGAGGGTGAGTTTGGGGGTGGGGGTCGTCGTTTCCATTTCGGTGGACAGCGCCAGAGGGATCGCCGGGGGGAACTTCACGCTGACGTATCCCGCGGATGTGCTGACGGCGAAGCGGGCAGAAGGGACGGGTCTGGTGACTTCAGCGGGGATCACGGTCATCTCTAATCTGAACACAGCGGGCCAGGTGCGGGTGTCGATGGCCGGAGCGACGGGGATTCCGCCGGTCCCGGTCCCGGACTTCGACTCCAGTAAGTACGCGCTGGTGCTGGTGACGGTGACCTTCGATGTGAAGGCAGGCGCGACGGCCGGGACGTATGATCTGAGTCTGGAGGCCAGCCTGAAGGACGAGAACGGGAGGGCGATTCCGGTGGCGGTCAAGAAAGGCACGCTCACCGTACAGACGTGTCTCCTGGCCGACTTCGACTGCAGCGGCGAGGTCGACTTCAACGACTTCTTCCTGTTTGCCGCTGCGTTCGGCCAGAAGGCCACAGAGGAGAACAGGAAGTTCGACCTGGACGGCGACGGCGAGTTCGGCTTCAACGACTTCTTCATCTTCGCGAATGCGTTTGGGAAGACCTGACCCCCCAACCCCCTTCCCTGAATGACGAAGTGCGAAGTGCGAAGTGCGAATGACAACATTCGACCTTCGACCTTCGACCTTCGACCTTCGACCTTTCGGAGAGGGGCCGGGGGAGGAGTCTGATTCCCCTTGACATCCGTTCGGCCATGACATAATTTGTACGGTGTTTCTGGCAGGACTCTGTGCGTCCGCCCTGGGCAAGAGATGACGGGAGAGGGAGCGGTGACGACTCTGACGCCTGAAGGCGTCAGCTTCTCAGGCAACGCAAACCTTTGAAGGCCCCGTCCGGGCCTGGAAACTTGCTCTTGTTCTGAGGACACCCAACAGATTTTACCTGATACGGGCGTTTGGATATCAGAACCCGCCGAACCTGTTCTGCTGTCAAAGAGCAGAGCCGCAAGGTGCGGCGACGCCAGCATTTGAAGCTTTGCGTCTAATTGGAAGTATACGAACGAAATTAGGGAAAGTCAACCTGGAAAGCAGAAGGACAGGAGGGTTGCGATGCCGCTCTACGCGATGCTCAGCACGCTGACGGATGAGGGCCGGAAGACGATCAGGAACAACCCCGGCCGCATCCAGGAGGTCAACAAAGAGATCGAGGGGATGGGCGCGAAGGTGATCAGCCAGTACGCCGCCCTCGGGGCCTTCGACTTCATCAGCATTGTCGAGGCGCCGGACAACCTGACGATCGCCAACGTGTCGGTCCAGCTCGGCTCCCGCGGGACCGTCCAGCTCCAGACCATCCCTCTGATCGCGGTGGAGGAGTTCGCCCGCAAGATCGGGTCGAGCTGAAGGGCTGCCGGTCGATGGGGGCAAGGTCTATCTCGCCTTCCCCACCACCCGTTCGAATATCCTCCGGTTGCTCTCCGTGTGCGCCCTGAGCGCCTCCAGAAACGTCTCCGCATCCGCGAACCCCACGGACCGCGCCAGGACCTTCAGGGCGTGCGGGTCCTCCGGCAGGACGTTGCGGGCGTGGTCGTCGGCCCGCCGCATGGCCTTCTCCACCGTGCGCAGGAACAGATAGGCGTCGGTCAGCACCCGAAAGTCCGGCCCCGTCAGCAGCCCCCGCGCCCGCAGCCGGCGCAGGGCCTCCAGGGTTCCGGGCGCGCGCAGGTCCGGGGACCGGTGGGCGATCTGCAGGGTCTGCGCGATGAACTCCACGTCCACGATCCCCCCCCGCCCGGTCTTCAGGTGGACCTGACCCGGATACTTCTCGCGTCCCCCCTCCTCCATCCGGCCCCGCACGTAAGCGACCTCGGCAAGGTCCGCCTCGCTCAACCCGTCTCCCGCGACGAAGGCCTCGATCCGGTCCAGGACCTGCCGACCGAACGCCTCGTCCCCGGCCACAGGCCGGGCGCGGCAGAGCGCCAGGCGCTCCCACGTGGCCGCCCGCTCTCTCAGATACCGGTCGTAGGCGGCCAGAGACAGGGCCAGGAGTGCGCTCCCCCCCTCCGGCCTCAGCCGGGCGTCCACGCGGTAAAGCAGGCCGTGCGGCGTCGGATGGCTCAGGAGGTTCAGGGTCTCCTGCGCCAGGTCGATGAAGAACCGGAGGTTCTCCGTCCGCTCCCCCCGCGGGCCGCCGGTCGTCTCCCCGTCCTCCGAGTAGACGAACACGAGGTCCAGGTCCGACCCGAAGTCCATCTCCCTGCCGCCCAGCTTTCCCAGTCCGATCACCGCGTATCGCGCGGGAACTCCGTCCGCCGCCGTCGGCGCCCCCCAGCGGGCGATCAGCCCGCGCTCCGAGAGGGCGTGCGCCTGGCGCAGGACCGTCTCCGCCAGCAGCGCGAGCTGGTCGAGGGTCGTGGCCACGTCGGCCAGACCCAGGATGTCCCGCGCCCCGATCCGCAGCGTCTCCCGGTTCTTCAGGGCGTTCAACGCAGCCACAACCCCATCCTCTCCTGTGACATCGGACAGGGCCGCGGAAAATTCCGCCTCCATCTCCGCCTCCGTCCGGTCGCGCAGCAGGACGTCCGGCACGGTCAGCCAGTCGAGCAGGGCCGGCTCGCGGGAGATCATCTCGGCCAGGAAGCCGCTCTCCGCGCAGAGCGCCAGGATCAGGCCCAGCAGCCCCCCGCTCTCGCTCAGGATGCGGTAGAGCGCCTCCTCCGCCCCGTAGGCGGCCACGACCCGCTCGAATCGGTTGAGCGCAGCGTCGGGGTCGCTCCGCCCTCGCGCCGCGTCCAGGAGGCGGGGGGCCAGGTCCAGAAACCGCCCCTTGGCCCGCGCCCCGCGCAGCCTCGGAAAGTGGCCGTAGGCCAGGAAGATCAGGTTCCGGTGGACCCCCTCCGGCTGCTCGAACCCCAGCGACCGGAGCGTGGCCGCCGCCTCCGCGTCGCCCGGCTCCCGCTCGCACAGCGTCGCCGCGTCCAGTCCCGGAGTCGGGGCCGTGGGACGGAACAGGTCCTCGTAGATCGCCCGGACGCGGGCCAGATGCCCGTCCAGCTCGCGCCGGAATGCAACGGCATCCCCGTACCCCAGGCTGAGGGCCACGGGCCGCAAATCCTCCACGGCCTCCGGCAGGACGTAGGCGGTCCGGTTCTGCCGCATCTGGAGGCGGTGCTCCAGCCGCCGGAAGAAGCGGTAGGCCGCCTCCAGGTCCGCCGCCTCCGACTCCGACAGTCCCCCCGCCCCGCGCAGGGCCGCGACGGCCTCCGCCGTGGCGCCCGTCCGCACGTCGCGCCGCTGCCGGCCCATCAGGAGCTGCAGCGCCTGGACGGTGAACTCCACGTCCCGGATGCCGCCCGGCCGCAGCTTCAGGTGCGTCTCCCGCTGCCCCCGCCGGCCCAGCTTCGCCTCGATCTTCTCCTTCACCCGGCGGACCTCCTCCGCGGGCGAGAAGTCCACGTAGGCCGGGTACACGAACGGCTCGATCATTTCCAGAAAGGCCCCCCCGGTCTCCCGGTCCCCGGCGCAGGCCCGCGCCTTGATCAGCATCTGGCGCTCCCAGACCTCCCCCCGGCTCTCGTAGTAGCGCTCGTAGCTGGCGATGGACCGGACCAGCGCGCCCGACTCCCCGTCGGGCCGCAGGCGCAGGTCCACCCGGTAGAGGAACCCCTCGTCCGTCACCTCCGCGGCGTGCCGGGCGATCTCCCCCGCGAGCCGGTTGAAGAACTCCTGGTTCGAGACCCGCTTCCCCTCCGCCGACGCCGGCCCGGTCTCCCCGTCGGCCCCGTAGACGAACATCAGGTCCACGTCGGAGCTGAAGTTCAGCTCCCGGCCCCCTAACTTGCCGAGCGAGATCACCGCGAACCCGACCTCCCGGCCCGCCCCGTCCCTCGGAACGCCATACCGGGAGACGAGGGGGGGGCGGAGCAGGTCGATCAGGACCTGCAGGACCGCGTCCGCCAGGTCCGCCAGGCCCCGCGCCACAGACAGGATGTCCATATCCCCCGCGATGTCCGACGCCCCGATGCGGAGCAGCTCCCGCCGCACGAGACGGCGCAGGGCGTTGAGCCGCGTCTCCTGGGTCCGGAACACGCCGATGCCCCTCCGGAGGTCCTCTCTCAGACGCTCCGGGGGGACCTCTTCGGTCAGCAGGCCGGGGGTCTCGAACAGGTAGTGGAAGAAGGTGGGGTTGCGGACGAGGATGTCCGCCAAGAAGGGGCTGACGCTGAGCAGCCGGACGACCTGGTGACAGACCTCCGGCCGGTCGTCCAGCGTCGCGTAGAAGGAGGGCCGGCTGATCGCCGCCGCCGCCACGCGCTCGAATTGGTTCAGGGCCGTGTCCGGGTCCGGGGACCCGCAGACCTCCGCGAGCAGGGCGCGGGGCGGCGGGGAGAGGGGCGACTCGGAGACGAGCCGCCGGAGGTTCTGCAGCGCCGCGGCCCCGTCCCGGAAGCCGAGCGCGCGCAGGCGGGCGCCGGCCTCTTCAGGAGGGAGGTCCAGGAGACGGCCGACGTCGGAGAAATGGGAGGAGGCGCTGGACATGCTGAACAATATAACATTTGGTCCGGGGCATGTCCAGCGCCCGCTAAAAAGTTCCTGATTTCCTGAGTTCCAAATTTCAAAATGCGGGATGTTCGATTACAGAAGGGAGACAGGGCTCTGAAAGGGGTTCACGTCTGAATAGACGGCCCGCGAGACGCCGTTCCCCCCGGAGACGTCCCTTACCCCCGGCAGCCGGATCGTGAACCGCGTCCCGACCCCCACCTCGCTCTCCACGCCCACGCTCCCCCCGTGCTCCTCCACGATCCGCTTGCAGATGGCCAGCCCCAGCCCCGTGCCCTTGCCCGCCGGCTTGGTCGTGAAGAAGACGTCGAAGACCTGGCCGATGTGCTCCTCCGGGATGCCGCAGCCCGTGTCGGCCACGGTCAGGACCACGCCCCCCCCTTCGGCGTCCGCGCTCAGCGTCAGCGTGCCTCCCTTTCCCATGGCCTGGGCGGCGTTCTGAATCAGGTTCAGGAAGACCTGTTCGAGCTGATTGAGGCTCCCCATGATGGGCGGCAGCCCCGTGCGGAAGGCCCGGATGAGGCGGATGCGGTTGACGGTTAGAAACTTTTCGATCAGGCCGATGGCCTCCTCCAGGGGCCTCCGCACGTCCAGAAGGGCGTAGGCCTCCGCGCTCTTCCTCGAAAAACCCTGGATGCCCTGGATCAGGCCCTTGATGCCGTCGGTGGCCCGCAGGACGTTCCGGTAGGAGGCCCGCCGGTGGGGGTCCGGGTCGGACATCTCCAGCAGCTGAACGTGCCCCGTGATCGTCGTCAGAAAGTTGTTGACGTCGTGCAGCGCGGTCCCGACGATCAGGCCCAGCGTCGCCATCTTGTCGGCCTGAAGGAGGTTCTCGTAGGACTGCCGGAGCAGCCGGTCAGACTTAGACAGGGCAGCCGCCTGCGCCTCTTTGTGGGCGATCAGGAAGGCGTTCGAAAGCGCCGCCCCCACGTAGGCGGCCAGGGCGTAGGCGAGCTTGATCTCCGGCGTCAGGAACTCGCCCCCGGCCTTTTTGTCGCAGGCCAGGATCGCCCCGATGGTCCTGCCCCGGACGACCATCGGGACGCTCAGGAGATGGTCCGCGGGAAACGGGAGGCGTTCCACCCCCCCGGCCTCTTCGCAGCGCGCGGCGATGGGCCTCAAGGAGCGGAGGGCGCGCCCGGTGACGCAGGCGTCAGGCGTCAGGCGAAACCCCTCGGCCCTGTCCGCGCAGACCCCGGAGGCGGCCTGGACGGAGAGCGCCCCCGTGGGCTCATCTATGAGCATCAGGAGCACGGTGGACGCCCCCAGCGCGTCCTCCATCTCCTGCACGGCGATCCGGCAGATCCGGTCCACGTCCACCTCCCCCCCGATCTTCTCGATCAGCGAGTAGAGGAGGGTCTGCGCCCCGTAGGCCCGCTCGATCTCCCGGACCGCTGCGACGATCTCCTGTTCCCGGCCGTCGGTCCCCTCCTGTCCGTCCAGGGGCTTGGGGCGATCACCGTTCGCCCCTGCAAGGCCGTCGGCCCCCTCCTGCCCGTCCAGGGACGTGTAACCCCCGAGCGTCCCCGTGTCCTGATCCCCTGCGCCTCTGCCCATTTTGAATCACCTCAACATGTCATCCACGATTTCTCTGAGCCGGCTGATATGAAAGGGTTTGGTCACATACCGGGCGACCCCGGCGGCCCGCGCGGTCTCCTCGTCCGTCTCCTGCCCCTTGCTGGTGAGCATGAGGACCGGGATGTGCGCCAGGCCCGGATCGCCCTTGATCTGCCTCGTCGCCTCGATCCCGTCCATCCGGGGCATGCACCAGTCCATGATGATCAGGTCCGGCCGCTCCCTGCGAGCGGCCTCCACGCCCTCCTGTCCGTCCGAGGCTGAGACGACGAGATATTCCCCGTGAGTGAGCTTGGCCGTGAGCATCCGCACGATAAACGCCTCGTCGTCCACGACCAGAACCTTCTTCGCTGCCATAGAGAACAGTGTATTCTAACCCGACGCGATTTTCGCGACCTTTTGCTCATGCTGCCTGAGAGACCGGAACGGATAGCGCCGGTGGCACCGACGCGGGAAGAACATCTCCGGCGGCTGCGGCGGAATCCCCATCCCGGAAGGGAAGGGGAATCGGGGTCGAGCCATCTCCGCCCTCCAGCCTCCCAGCCTTTCGAGATACGTCTCCAGCTTTAAGACCTGCGCATCATGGTCAAAGCGCTGCCGGGCGCGGCGGCGTCCGGCGTCTCCCATCTGCCGCCTCATCTCCGGGGAACTCAGCAGCCGCAGGAGGGCCTTCGCCAGCGCCTCTTCGTCCCCGGACAGCGTCAGAAGCCCCGTCTCTCCGTGCGCGACGACCTCGGGAACGCCCCCCGCATCCGTGGCCACCACGGGCCTGCCCATCGCCATCGCCTCCAGCACGGCGTTCGGGAGGCCCTCCATCAGCGAGGCGTGCGCGAAGAGGTCGCTCGCGCCCAGGACCTCCGGGACATCCTCCCGGAAGCCGGTGAATCGCACCCCGTCCGCGATGCCCAGCTCTGCGGAGAGCGCCCTCAAGGCCGCCAGCTCCTCCCCCTCTCCGACCACGGCCAGGGCGATGCCCGGCAGGGCCCGGCGCGCCCGCGCGAAGGCCCGGAGCAGAAGGGGATAGTTCTTGACCGGCGTCAACCTGCCCACGGCGGCCACCAGCAGCGCCTCCTCCGGAATCCCCAGCCCCCGGCGCGCCTCCCTCCGGCGGACGCAGCGGGCCGGGTCCAGGGCCGCGGTGTCCACGCCGTTGTGGAGCACCTCCACCCGCTCCGGCGCGATCTCCGGGAAGCGGCTCAGGACCTGCCGCTTCAGAAAGGCCGAGTTCACGAGCGTCCCCCGGACCACGTCCTCCATCCCGTATCCGAGGTGCGCCGTCGAAAGCCCGGCCCAGGGCGCGGCCCCCATCCTGAGCAGCACGGCGCCCCGGCCCACCTTGCGAATCAGGCCGGACAGGAGCGCCGCCTCCGTTCGGTTGCCCATCACGGTGCAGAGGACGGCATCCACGGCGTGGTCGCGGAGAAACGTCTCCGCCTGCCACAGAAAGTGGGCGCAGAAGGTCGGCTCGAAAAAGTAGTCGAAGTGGGCGATTCCGCGCTGCGTCGCCTGGGACTCTGTCCACGAGCCGCTCGGGCACGCAAACGCCACGCCGTGCCCCCGCTCCTGCAGGCGCAGCGCGGTCCTGAGCGCCCAGGTCTCTCCCCCTCCTACCTCAAGCGTATCGTTCCAGAACAGGACGTTCATCCAGGACCTCCAAAGGGCGACCACCGGTCGCCCCTACAAGTTCGGGAGAGGGGACGGGGACCGTCTGGTACCGGCTCGACAGGAGGCCCGGCGCGCGCTCCTCGACCTCCAGGCAGACGGCCATCGCACATTCGTAGGTGTGGCGGATGCGCTCGCAGGAGACCCGGTTGGGCGCGGCAGCGTCCCCCGTGGTGAGGACGGCGTCCGCGCGGCACCCCCCGCCGCACAGGTACCGCGCCCAGCAGCCCCGACACGGCGCGCGCCGCTCCACGTGGAGGTCCCGCAGCCACCCCCGGCAGCGGTCGGCGTCGACCCCGGAGAAGATGTCCCCCATCCGCAGGAGTTCCCACCCGACCAGGTCGAAGCAGGGGAAGAGCCCCCCTTCGGGCGACACGGCCAGGGAGCGCGTCCCGGCCCCGCAGCTGTAGAAGAGCACCTGGCGCTCCAGGAGCTGCGCCATCGCCCCCTCGATCTCCTCCAGGAAGGTCTCCCCGCGCCTCAGGACATGGCGCAGGGTCTGTCCGCTCAGCGCCCGCAGGGTTGAGCGAATCTCGGGGAGGTCCTCCGCGCGAAGGGCGTCCGGGTGGCCGGCCGGCAGGTTGGCCCAGCGAACGCCGATGCCCCCGGCGAAAGGAAAACGACGCGCCAGCGCCTCGATCTGTCCTGCAAGGTCCAGAGACCGCCCGCTCGCCACGACCCGGAGATGGAACGTCGCCGAAGCCGCCCTCAGGAGGAGGGCGGCCCGCTCGACCCCCTCCGGGCCATCCTCCGGCCCGATCTCCAGGACGATTGCCACGCCCTTCTCTGCGAAATAGTCCGCGACCCGGCGCGTCAGCAGCGCCCCATCCGTGACCACCTCGAAGGCGATCCGCTTGCCCAGAGCGCCCGCCCGCTCCTCCCCGTATTCGATGATGCGCCGGAGCAGGGGGACGTTCAGGAGAGGATTCCCCTCCAGCGTCACCTCGCAGTCCCGCAGGGCCCCGGATTCCCGAAACAGAAAGTCGATCGCGCCGAGGGCCACTGCTTCGGGCATGTAGAGAGGCGCGGAGAAGACCTCACCCTCCCCCAACCGGGGGGAAAGGCCCTTTTCGCCCCCTCCCTCTCCGTATACGGAGAGGGAGGGGGTCGGGGGGTAGGTGAGGTCTGCCCTGTCTCGCGTTATACAGAGGGACAGGTGCGAAATCTCGATCCGGCTGGGCGGATGGAACGGGGCGACCTTGAGGGGTTCCCCGGCCACGATCTCCGCCTGCCCCAGTTCCTCCAGGACGGCCTCGACCTCGTCGGGACAGTGCCGTTCGCTCAGACCGCTCACGATCTCCTCAAGGCCCTGGCCGTCGCAGGCGTCCAGGGCTTCGTGCGCCACGTCGTCGATCTCGAAGAAATCGCCCCGGAGGACGTTGAAGAGGACGCGCCTCCCGTCCGCCTCAAAGATGTGACATTCGCTTTTAAAGAGGTTCTGCTGCATGGCCGTCCCCTTGCGAAATCATCCTGTCACTCAACAGGGCCTCCGCGGCCTCCACCACCTCTTCCACGGTGATATCCTGAATGCAGGCGGCCCTCCCGCGAGGGCATTCCGGGTGCGGTCCGGCGATGCACGCGGCCCGCGGCCCGCAGGACAGACGCCTGCGGACCACGCGATGGCGAGGGGTGCGCGGCCCCCAGTGCCTCGGGTCCGTCGGCCCGAACAGGGCCACTAAGGGCGTCCCAACCGCCGCCGCGATGTGCATCGGCCCGGAGTCCCCGCAGAGGAGCAGGTCGCACCGCTCGATCAGGGCCACGGACTGGGAGAGCGTCAGATTTCCCGCCACGACGACGGGGGAGGTCTCCGTGTGCCGGGCCACCTCCCAGGCCAGCCTGACCTCGCCAGGCCCCCCTGTCAGGATGACCCTGGCCCCCCACCCCAGGGTGAGCCGGTCCACGGCCTGCGCCAGCCGCTCCGGGGGCCACTGCTTGACCTCCGCGGAACTCCCCGGATGCACGCCGATGAGCAGGTCCTCCGCAAAGATCCCCTGTCCCTGCAGATACCGCTGCACGAACGCCCGATCCGCCTCCGTCGTCCAGAGCTGGAGGGCCCGGTCCTCTCCCAGACCGCGGACCACCTCCAGCGCGGCGTCCGCCTGATGCGCCGAGGCGATTGCCACCGGGTGCGTGAAGATCGCCGCTGTCTCGCGGGACCCGGACAGGGCCGGCCCGACCCGCCGGGGGACGCCGGCCAGGTAGGGGAGATACCCATCGCACGCCTGGCCGCGCCAGTGGCGCAGCGTGACCGACAGATCGAACCGGCGATTCCGAATCTCCCTTGCAAAAGAGAGATGCCTCAGGAGGTCCCTGAGACCCCCTCTCCCCTGAATCGGCGACGGGATGAGTTCGTTGATGAACGGGCACGCCTTCAACAGCCCTGCGGCCCCCGGCGGGACCAGACAGGCGATGTGCGCGTCGGGGTGCTGACGCCTCAGCGCCCGCAGCGCCGGGGTCGTCAGGACCACGTCTCCGATCCCCCCCGGCGCCAGGACCAGGATGCGGCGGGGGGAGGAGGGGGCGACGTGGGGCGCGCGGAAGAGGCCCGCGCACGCCGCGTAGGCCCGAAAGGTCGCCTTCCGGAGGGCCTCCGCACAGCGGCCCTTGGTGGCCTCCCACGCCGAGAGGAGATAGGGCAGCGCCAGCCGGGGCAGAAAGTCGTAACGATCCACGTAGGTAATCCGCCGGCCCGCCCGCGCCAGCCGCCCGAAAAGCCACGTGAGAATAAACCGCTGATGAGGATGGTCCTCGTCAAAGTCGTGAACGCCCACGGTCAGGTCGAACCTCTCGCCCCGGAGCGCCCGCGCCTCAGTAAAAAGGCGAAAGGGAGAGTGGGAGAGTGGGAGAATGGGAGAAGAAGCTTTCTCCCTCTCGTCTTTTTGCTGTTTCTCCCTTTCCCTCTTTCGCTTTTCGCTTTTCTCCGCGTTCTCTGCGTCCTCTGCGGTAAACGTTTTTATATGTAACTCTGCTTCGGGGAATTTTTCGCGCAGGATGGCCGCGGGGATGCGGGTGGCCGTGGGGTCCTTCGAGAACGTATAAAGGAGAATGGTTCGGACCTCGCCGGCCCTCTCCAGGACCGCGTCTCCGTGCCCCCGGATCGACCGCCGGAACAGCCTCTCTGCGGGGCCGGTCAGCAGCCCGGACAGGAGATAGAGAGATCGAAAAAAGAGGCGCTGGAGGCTCCCGACCAGGGCCCCGACTGCCCCGAGTTCCCCCAGCGCCCCTCTTATCTCCTCTTCTTCATAACGCCCCTGCAGGGCCTTCACCACCGCATCGGCGGACCGCCCGTCGCAGAGGGCCAGGACATCCCGCGTCACGTCGTCGATCTCAAAGCCGAGGCTGTTCCCGGAGATCAGCGCGACGCGCCCGGCCCTGGTCTGCACGACCTCCAGGCCGTCCCTGATGTGGAGGCCCCTGCTCACGCCACCTCCGCCTCCGCGGCGGAGACCACGTCGTAGAGGTACCGCCGCTCCACCAGCCCCTCGGCCCGCTCCTGAAGCTCGATGCACATGCCCATCGCCAGCTCGTAGGAGTGCCGGCGGAGGTCGCAGGACACGGGGTTGGGCGTGAAGGGGTCGCCGGTGGCCAGGACTGCGTCGTGCGCGCAACCTCCCCCGCAGAGGGTTCGCGCCCAGCACGTCTGACACGCGGCCCTGTTTCCGATGTAGAGCTGCTCCTTGAGGCCTTGCTGCTTTTCGGAGTCGAGGCCGGAGAAGACGTCGCCCAGCCTGAACTCCTCCCGCCCGACCAGGCTGGAGCAGAAGTGGATGGACCCGTCCACCGAGATGGACAGCATCTTCCGGCCCCCGCTGCACCCGAAGCTCGCCCGGCTCCGCTTGAGGAGCTGCCGCGCCATGTCCTCGAACTTGCCCAGGTTGGGGGGGCGCTCCTCGCTCACGAGCCGCTCCACGCAGTAGTCCCGCATCTCCCGCAGATGCCGCCGCATGGCCGGCAGGTGTTCCGCCCGGATGGCCCAGGGCTTATCCGGCGTCTCGTTGAGCGTCCCCACCAGCACCTGCCTGGCCTCCCCCAGCTCGGACAGGTCCCTGGCCGTCCCCGCCAGGTCCATGTTGCAGGAGGTGAGCGTGGCCCGGAGCGTGACGTTCTCGGGCCGCGCCAGGATCATCCGTTTCGCGTTCTCGGACACGACCCCGTAGGAGCTGCCCCCGTCGTGGAACAGGCGCAGCCCCTGCTCGTCCTGCTTGGGGCCGTCGATGCTGATCATGACGTGGACGTCCTCCTCCGCCAGGAAGCGGATGACCTCGTCGGTCAGCAGCACCCCGTTCGTGGTGATCCCAAAGGTCACCTGCACGCCGAGCGTCTCCCCCCGCTCCCGCGCGTATCGGACGACCTCCTTGATCAGCGGGAAGTTGAGCAGCGGCTCCCCGCCGAAGAAGTTGATGTGGGACCGCCCCACGAACCGGCACTGCTCCAGCACCCAGTCCACGGCCTGCCGCGCGACCTCCGGCCGCATCTGCACGGCCTTTCCGCCGTAGGCCCCGCCGTCCGCGAAGCAGTAGACGCACTTGAGGTTGCAGGCGTGAGAGACGTGCAGGGTCACGTTGACCGGCGCGGTCGGGGACCGAAGGGCATCCGAGGAGTCGAGGACCGGAAGGGACATGGTCCCATCCGTGACAAGCCCCGCCTCCTCCATCTCCCCCAGCACGGCCTCCACGTCCTCCGTGGCATATTGGTCTGGAAGGGCCCCGACGACCTCCCGAAAGGTGCGCCCTTCGCAGACACTCAGAACGGCCTCCGTGGCCTCGTCAATCTCGAAGAAGCGGAGACCCTCCACGTCGAACAGGATGCGCCGCGCCCCGTCGCGGAAGATATGGATGTCACTCCGAGAGAACACCCGCGTTGCCTTTCTCTACGGATTCGATGGTCCGGTCCACCGGCCCCCGACGCCGGAAGAATGAGAAGCCGGGCATGGGCTCGAAGAGAGGGAATGACGGGTCACACGAGAGGGTAATATGCGGTATCGCGTCCTTCCGCCCGCGCGCCTGCATCTTCCCCTCTTGAACGTTCTTGAACCCATTGACTAACTTCATATGCCGCTTGCGCTCCATGAGTTTGGTACCCTCCCGGTTAGCCCTGACCCCCCATCCTCCTTCCCGACCCGGGAAGGAGGAGCAGGCTTCTGTCCCTCTTCCATTTCAGGAGAAAATGGGGGAAAGGTCCGTTGACGATTCGCTCCATAATCTCTCCTCTGGTGTTCGGAGAGGGACCGGGGGAGCGGTCCGCCCTCTTCTATTTGCAAACGCCGTTCCACCCCTCCGGCAGGGCACAAAAAAAGCACATGGGCAGAGCCTATGTGCTTGTGAGACAGGGGAATAATGGCGGGGACGTTTCAGCCGTCGCCCCGGACGAATGGCCGTCAGGCGCTAAGAACTCTTAGCACCTCTTATCTCCTCAAAGATGGCATGTTTCTACAAAATTGCTTGATAATATTTCAGATAAACAGGCGCACAGTTTTTGAGCACCCCGGTGCTAAGAGATTGTGCGCCTGATACGAGTTACGCAATTGGCTGCTTATGGCCCAGAATCAGGCGATTTACGAACAGGTGTAGGGGCGATCCTGTGTGATCGCCCGTCGGCCTTTGGGATGGCGTCGCCGGGCAGGGCGGGGAACGATCCGGTGAATCGTTGGTGGGGTGGCACGCAGGGCCGCCCCTACACCAAACGGATAAACCGACCGATTCCGGGCCGTCAGACGCCAATTTGCGGTTCATTCTGTTCTCAACCCATACCGTTTCATCTTCTGCTGAAGCGTCACCCGGCTGATCCCCAGGGCCTCGGCCGTGCGCGTCACGTTGTAGCGCTTCGCCTCCAGCGCGTCCCGGATCACCGACCGCTCCATCTGCTCCACCGTCTCCCGCCAGGTGCCCCCTTCTCTGGACACGGCCACGGCCTGGGCCGCGCGGCCCTGCACCCGGTCGGACAGGGCCTCCGGCCCGATCTCTCCCCCGTCCGGCGTCAGGGCGTCGGCGCGCCGGATTTCGTTCTCCAACTCCCGCACGTTGCCCGGCCAGGCGTGGTCCAGCAGGAGGGCCATCGCCTCCTTGCCGATGCCCCGGACCTCCTTCTTCAGCGCTCTGCCGGACTCCTTCAGGAAGTGCCCGGCCAGCATCGGGATGTCCTCCCGCCGGTCCCGCAGCGGGGGGATCGGGATGGGGAACGCGCTCAGGCGGTAGAACAGGTCCTCCCGGAACCGGCCCGCCTGCGCCTCCTCCTGGAGGTCCCGGTTCGTGGCCGCGATCACCCGCACGTCCACCTTCCTGGCCTTCGTCTCCCCCACCCGCCGCACCTCCCCCTCCTGCAACACGCGCAGCAGGCGGGCCTGCACCTCCGGGGGCGCGCTCCCGATCTCGTCCAGGAAGAGCGTGCCTCCGTGGGCGGCCTCGAACAGCCCGGCCCGGTCCTCCACGGCCCCGGTGTAGGCCCCCCGCCGGTGCCCGAAGAGTTCGCTCTCCAGCAGGCCCGGCGGCATCGCCCCGCAGTCCTGCACGATGAACGGCCCCTGCCTGCGAGGGCTGTTGTAGTGGATGCTCCGGGCGACCAGCTCCTTGCCCACGCCTGTCTCACCTGAGATGAGCGCCGTCATGCCGTGCCCCGCCGCGTTGGAGATCAGGGCGTAGACCTTCTGCATTTGCGCGCTGCCCCCGATCAGGCTCCCGAAGGCGTAGCGCCGCTCCGCCTCCTGCTGCAGGTGGAGGGCCCGCTGCGTCAGGGCCTCGTGGATCTCCGCGTTCTCGATGGCGACGGCGGCCAGGCCCCCGAACGCCTTGAGGAACTCCTCATCCCCCTCGGTGAAGGCGTCCGCGATCCGGCGGTGGTCCACGTAGAGCGCCCCGACGATGCGGCCCGACCGGAGGAGGGGCGCGCACATCACCGACCGGATGCGGAAGTCCACCACGCTCTGCCTGCCGATGAACCTGGGGTCGCTGGCCGCGTCCGAGGCCCGCAGCGGCCGACCGCTGGCCATCGCGTCCCGGACTAAGCTGTAGCTGATCTGCGCGGCCTCCCGGTCGTCCATGCGCCGCGCGCGGAAGGCCCGGATAGTCAGCTCCTCCCCCGGCTCGGCGAGCAGGATCAGCCCCCGCTCGGCCCTCGTGGTCTCCAAGAGAAGATCAATGCACCGGTTCAGCAGGGCGTCCAGGTCCAGAAGGGAGGTCAGGGCGACGCTCACCTCGTAGAGCGTCCTGAGGCGGTCCGTCGCGATCAGGCGGTCCACCGCGTTCTCCGCGGGCGGCTCGGGCGACTCGTCCGCGCGCTCCGGGGGCTTCTTTGACCGTGAGGAGGGCGTCCGTCCGTTGTGCGGTCTCTTCTTCATCACTTTCTCCAGTTCACCGGCGGCCTTGCGGGCGAAGTGCGTGGCGCCCATCCGGGTGAAGATCTGTTCGGCTTTTTTGAGATGTCGAGTAGCTTTCTGTTTATTGCCGGTTGTCCGGTAGAACCGCCCGGCCTCCAGGTAGGAGAGCCCCAGGTCGTAGATGGGGTTCCCACCGACCACCTCGATGCTCTTCTGAAAACACTGCTCCGCCTCCTCGACCTGGCCTATGGCGGCCTTGACCATCCCCATGGTCC
>CAYRZX010000127.1:0-17544 GCA_964428665.1 uncultured Gemmatimonas sp. | reverse complement strand
GGGAGGGGCCGGGAAACTGCCGCGCCAGGCGCTGCCACTGCGCGCTGACGAAGAAGGTGGCGTTCCGGCTCAAAGGACCGGACAGATTGCCCTCGACCCAGTGACCGATCTGCCTGTCATAGTCCAGCCGACGATACGCGGGAAGCACCCGGCCATCAGGCAGCGTCACGGTCTCGGCCACCCACGCCTGGTCGCTCCACCGGTTGTTCCCCCGGTGGATCGCAGAGTCGTAGACGTTGGGACCCCAGTGCTTCCTGCCCGCCGGGACGAACTCGTAGTCGATAACGCCGTGAACCTTCGGGTCCCCGTCCCGGCTGACGATGCTCACCACCCCTGACTGCGCGTTGCCGTACTCCGCCTCCATCCCGCCCGTGATCACCACCATCTCCTGGATCGCACTCCTGTTGACGTTGCGAAACTGCCGATACCCGCTGGCGTCGTTGTTCACTAACTTCACGCCGTCCACGTAGTAGGCCACGTCTCCAGGGTCTCCGGCGCGGAAGGAGACCTCCCCGTCTAAGGACACGCCGCCCTGAAGCTCGACCAGGCCCTGCGTGGAACGCACGACCGGGATGTTCTGGATGTCCTGGGCGCTCACCACGTACTTGCTGGTGGTCTTGTCCGGCTCCACAGGCGGGCGCTCCGCCTGAACGACCACCTCGCCCATCTGCACGGCCGTCTCCTTGAGTTGAAACTTGACTTCGGTGGTGAAGTCCGCCTGGACCTGGACGTCGGTCTGGGTCTGTTTCTCATACCCGATGATGGAGGCGGTCACCCGGTAGACACCGGGGTCCACGCTGACGATGAAGAAGTAGCCGCTGGCGTCGGTGATTGCGCCCCGGCCGGTCCCCTCGATGAGGATGTTGGCGCCGGGCAGGGGGTCCCCCTTCTGATCTTTCACGAGGCCGTGAATCTTTCCGGTGGTGCCGGCCATTCCTGGGCCAGAGCAGAGGAGCGCCAGCGCGAGAAGGGCGAAGCTTAAAAACGACAGCTTGTGTGTCATGGGAGAACCTCCCCCGGCATAAGTGGATGGGCGGCTTCGCGCTTTTCGGCCTTTCTTTCGCGCCCTTCGCGATTCAGATCCCTCGGTACACCAACGGAACCCTGACTGTGAATGTCGATCCCTTGCCCACCTCACTCTCCACGCGGATCGTCCCGCCCAGCAACTCCGTCAGCTTCTTCGTGATCGCCAGCCCCAGCCCCGTGCCCTTGTGCTGTTGCGGGCTTCCTGTCACCTGCCGGAACTCCTCGAAGATGTAGACCAGAGCATCGGAGGGGATACCAACTCCTGTGTCGGAAACCGCGATCTCCAGGAAACCATCCTCTGACGGACGACCGACGACGGACGACGGCGGACCGGGTATCGAAGGCGGCGGTCGGCGGTCAGCGGTCGGCGGTCGCGCCACTCGCACCTTGACTTCCCCTTTCTCCGTAAACTTGAGCGCGTTGCTCAGCAGGTTGGTGAGGATCTGCTGAAGGCGCGACGCGTCCGTGTGCGCCTCGGCGACCTCGTCGGAGACCTCGTAACGGAGCGTTACCCCCGGCTTGACCAGGGGATTGAGCGTGTCACAGCAGGAGGCGATGAGCTGTTTCACCTGAAAGGTTGAAGACTTGATGTCGAGCTGTCCGGCCTCGACCTTGGACAGGTCCAGGATGTCGTTGATCAGGTTCAGCAGGCGATCCGCGCTGATCTTGACCTTCTCCAGGTTCTCCCGCTGGCGCTCGGTCAGGTTCTCAGCCTTTCGGGTCAGCACCAGGTCTGTGAACCCCATAATGGCGTTCATCGGCGTGCGCAGTTCGTGGGACATGTTCGCCAGGAAGCGGGACTTGCGCTCGGTGGCCTCCTGAATCTGCCGGTTGGCCGCCGAGAGCGCCCGGTTGGAGGTCTCCAGATGCCGGGTCAGACGGTCGATCTTGAGGTGGGTCCGGACGCGGGCCAGGACCTCCTCGCTCTGAAAGGGCTTGACGATGTAGTCGATGCCGCCGGCGCGAAAGCCCTCCACGACGGACTCGGTCTCGGCCCTGGCCGTGACGAAGATGACGGGGATGTCCTGCGTGGCGGGGTCCTGCTTGAGGAGGCGGCAGGTCTCGAAGCCGTCTAAGCCGGGCATCTGTACGTCGAGGAGGATCAGGTCGGGGTGGGCGCTGCGGGCGAGCTTGAGGGCGGCTTCGCCGCTGGGGGCGATGAGGATGTTGTAGCCTTCAGGCTCAAGGGCCTGGCGCAGGAGTTTGAGGTTGGCGGGCGTGTCATCCACCAGAAGGACCCTGGCGTCGCGCAGGTCAGGTTGAGGGGTGTTCACGGCTGGCGCTCCTTGAAAAGGTGAAGGGGACCGGTCACGCCCTTACTCTTTTGCAATCGGTATGCCAGACTGTTAAGATTAATATAAGACAAATTTTTACAGAAGGTTGTCTAAGGCTGTAAAAATCTATCGTTTGCCGGAAGATGTCAATGGTTTGACATACATGTAATGATATTTACATGTATGTCAAATTTATTACATTCTGGATTGGAAGCTGGAGATCTAAGAGAGGTAGGAGAAAGTCTAAGCAAAAACAGGGGCAGGCGACGGAGTCCTCACAACGGTCCCCCGATCATACACAGTGCTCTGTCAAAGTGATTGTGAACAGGAGTGGCCCAGGCGGCTCGCCTGGGCATGCACAGGCCAGCGGCCTGTGCCACCCACAAAACCTGCCAAACCTTGTTTGACAGAGCAATAGTTGTTCTCACCTCAAATCCACGACCTCCACGCCGGGGGGCGGGGTGAACCGGAAGGCGTCGTCGGGGACCTTCCGGTCGGGCCTGAACCCCCACAGGCGATAGGTCGTGAGGTCTCCGTTCAGGTCGGTGTATTCGACCCGGACGGGGAGGGCGGAGCGGGTCTCAACGTAAAGGCGGACGGCGGCGATGTAGGTCCCCTCTTTGAGGGCGGTCAGGTCGATGAGGCGGCAGGTCTTTCCGTCCATCTTGACCGCTCCGGCGTCGCGGGCGGCGTAGTCCCGGGCGTAGGTCCCCCGGAAGAGGAGGTGGAACAGCAGGCCCTCGGGGCTCCGGTCCTTTTCGGGGGAGACGTGGCGGTTGATCACGACCTGCCGGTTGGCCGGCGTGTAGTTCCAGACCGATTTGCCGTCTGTAGAGACGACCTGGCCGTCGGCCTCGAACCGGAACCTGTCGGGCTTCTTGAGGGTGAGTTTGCCCTTGAAGGTCTGCCGCCGGTCGGTCAGTTTCCACTGGAAGGTCCGCTCGAAGCTGGCGGAGAGGTCCGTCAGCGCGTCGAACCGGCGCTGCATGGCCGCGATGGCGGGGACGGAGGGGGCCGGGTCTGCGGCGAGGGCGGAGGAGGCGCAGGCGAGGAGCGCCAGAAGGGGACGTGTACAGCGCGCATGCCTCACATCGAGACTCCGTATGTCTGCGCGACCTCGGTGATCTGCCGCCAGGTCTCGTCCTCCACGAAGATGCCCTCGGCCCTTCGACGCCTCTCCTCGCGGATTTCGACCTCGCCCGGCGCCAGGATCTCCGTGAAGCCGGGGGCCGTGGGGGAGGACTTGAGGTAGGCCACGAAGTCGTCCACCTGTTTTTTGAACAGGTCGAGGGGCGTGAAGGCTGCGGGGTTGATGACCAGGATGAAGACGCCGTTGCCGATGCGCGTGGCATCGGGCCGGCTGCACCCTGCCCTGCTCAGGGCGCCGCTCAGGATGTCCACGATCACGGAGAGGCCGTAGCCCTTGTGGGCCGCGTTCCCGCCGAACGGGAGGAGGGCCCCCGGCGGAGGCCCGTAGAATTTGTTCGGGTCGGTCGTGGGGGCGCCCTCCGCGTCGATGATCCATCCGGGCGGGGTCTGCTCCCCCCGGTTGCGCTTGACCCGCACCTTCCCCTCGGCCACGACGCTGGTGGTGATGTCCAGGACGATGGGGTCGCCCCCGGACGGGGCGGCGATGGCGATCGGGTTGGTGGCCAGGCGGCGGGCCGTGCCCCCGAACGGGGCCACGCTGCGGGCCCCGCCGTGCGCGTTGACGGTGAGCAGGCCGATCAGGTCGGCGCGGGCGATCTGGAGGCCGTAGCTGCCGAGGCGGCCGATGTGGTTGCAGTTGTAGACCGTGACCGTGCTGACGGCGCACTGCCGGGCCTTTGAGATGGCGAGGTCCGCCGCGTGGGTGGCGATGATCTGGCCAAACCCCCAGTTGCCGTCCACCACCGCCGTGGTGGGGGTCTCGTTTTCGGCCCGGATCGGCGCGCCGGGGACGATCAGGCCCTCCTTGAGGGAGTTGATGTACTGCGGGATGCGGATGACGCCGTGGGAGTCGTGGCCGGCCAGGTTGGCTTCGACGAGGAGCTCCGCCACGCGGTCGCCCTCGGGTCTGGACGCGCCGGCGGCCTGGAAGATGCGGGAAGAAATATCTTGAAGGTATTCTGATTTGAAGGTGGGCATGGAAGAGTCCTTTCAGGATCATGCAAGTTAGATTTGAGATTACCCCACCCCCCTCGTTTCGGCGGCCCGTGCCGCCGACCCACTCTTTGGACGGCCAAAGAGTGGGCAGAAAGCCGCTCCTCAAGCGCCGGAGGGGCTTGGCGCGACGCAACCTTGACGTTCAGTGGTCGCACCGAAATTTGTGCCCCCGGCGGGTGGGTTGCTTCTGCCGGACGCCTGCGGTGAGGGTTTCTGGCGTCGCGCCATTAGTCATTTTGACAAGATTGCTCCCCCTCTCCCTGCCTGTCCTGAGCGAAGTCGAAGGATGGGGGAGGGGGGAGGGGGGGGGGTCTTCATCTCCGCCCCTGCCCCTTCTGAACCAGCCAGCCCGCCAGGAAGAAGGCCCCGCCGATGGAGGCGTGGCGCAGGTTCAGGGCGAGGCCGCCTTCGCCGGCGCTGAGGTCCTGGAAGACGCCGTTGAAGAGGCCGTAACCGACTTCGAGGATGCCGATGATCTGGAGCGTGCGGGCCAGATAGGACATAGGTCACGCGGAAAGGGGTGGCGAACGACGGGAACTGCGCCCACAAGGATAACAAATCCCCGCGGGTTTGTCAACGGTCACGGCGTCCCACGCGCCCTTCAAAAAGGCTTGACCTGGGTGGGAGAAGTGCTTATCTTACAGCAGCTATCAGCGGTCAGCGGTCAGCAGTCAGCAAAAGATAAAAGCAAGCATGGTTCTGCTGATAGCTGATAGCTGATAGCTTCTCTTGCGGAGGAATTCCATGCTCAGAGTCGGCGATATCGGACAGCCTGAAAACACCGGGGGCATCCGGCGGGGAGAGCAGCGCCGGGCGGAGCGCGCCTCGACAGACCGCGCGAAGGCGGACGGCGCCGCACGCTCTGAGGCGTCTTCGGAAGATGACGTGAGCGAGATGCGCGCCCACCAGGCCCGTCTGGTCGAGGGGGCGAAGGATGCCCCCGACGTGCGCGCCGACCGCGTGGCCCTGGCCCGCGCCCGCGCCCAGGAGGGGTTCTACGACAGGCCGGAGGTCCGCGCCGAGATCGCCGACCGGGCGCTCCAGTCCTTCAAGCCGAAGGACTGATGCGGCGCGCTTACAGGATTCGCGCCCTGAAGGGCGCGGCTACAGGTCGATTCATAAGGGCGGGCTCTGGCCCGCCCTATCTTTTTTTAGCCCTCTTAATCGCAAGGAGATAGACGATTATGGCGACCCTTACCGCCCCGGACGCGGATACGCTGCGCCGGGAGTTTGACGAGCAGGGCTACGTGATCCTGCGGGACTTCCTGGGGCCGGAGGTCCTCCGCCAGGCCCGCGCGGAGATGGAGGGGCTGGTGGACCGGTGCGCGGAGAGGCTGGTGTCGGAGGGGAAGGTCCGCGATCCGATGAAGCAGGCGTCGTTCGAGACCCGGCTGATCCGGCTCTACGAGGGGCGCATGGACGACGCCCCCAAGTCGTTCAGGCCCGAACTGCACCTCGAAGGGCTGTTCGACCTGTTCTTCTGTCCCCGCCTGTTAGACGTGGCCGAGATGTTTCTGGGGGGCGAGATCCGTCTGTATCCCAACTACACGGTCCGGCCCAAGCTGCCGGAGCACGAGGCCACGCGGGTGCTGTGGCATCAGGACGGGGGATACACGGAGGCGGGGGGCGCGGGGGGGCCGGTGGAGACGCTCCGCATGGTGAATGTCTGGACGCCCCTGGTGCCGGCGCGCGAGGAGAACGGGTGCATGCAGTTCATCCCGGGCACGCACAGGCTGGGGGTGGTCCCGCACGAGCGGCGGCAGTACTATCTGGAGATCGCCAGGGATCATCTCGACCGGAGGCTGGGGGAGGCGGTCTCCATCGAGCTGGACCCGGGGGACGTCGTGCTGTTCCACAACCTCCTGTTCCACCAGGGGCTGCCGAACCGGTCGCGGATGGTCCGCTGGAGTCTGGACTGGCGGTATCAGGACGCGACGCAGCCGACGATGCGGGCGACGAAGGGGCACATCGCGCGCAGCCGCCGCCATCCGGAGCAGGCGGTGAAGGGCGCGAAGGAGTGGGCGAGTCTGTCGTTTGGATGAGACCTCACCCTCCCCCGACCAGGGGGAAAAGCCCTTGTCACCCCCTCCCTCTCCCATTGGGAGAGGGAGGGGGAAGGGGGTGGGTGAGGTCTGAGTATCGAAAGGGTATCATGATCATCGACGCGCACGTGCACATCGGGCGGTTTATCAGGCGGTTTGACGGGGGCGAGGGGGACGCGACGGGGGACCTGCTGCGGATTGCGGAGCGGACGGGCATCACGCGCATCTGCGCGATCTCGCTCGGGGATCGGGGGTACATCCAGTACCCGACGCCGGAGGAGTTCCGGTCGGCCAACTCGCACGTCCTGGAGGCGATGCGGGTGTTTCCGGGCCGGGCGCTGGGGTACTGTTACGTCAACCCGCAGCACAGGGAGGAGTCGCTGGAGGAGATCGAGCGGTGCGTGGTGGACGGGGGCATGGTCGCGGTGAAGTTCTGGGTGGCCGTCAAGGCGAGCGACCGGCGCGTGGACCCGATCATGGAGCGTGCCGCAGACCTGGGCGTCCCGGTGCTCCAGCACGCGTGGTACAAGACGACAGGAAATCTGCCGGATGAGTCCAGCCCGGCGGACGTGGCGGATATGGCGAGGCGCTTCCCGACGGTGACGATCCAGATGGCGCACCTGCACGGCGGGGGGCCGAGGGGGGTGGCCGACATCGCGTCCTGTCCGAACGTGGTGGTGGACACGTCGGGGGGGGACCCGGAGACGTGGCTGGTGGAGTTCGCGGTGCGGGAGCTGGGGCCGGAGCGGGTGGTGTTCGGGTCGGACGCGCCGGGGCGGGCGTTCGGCGTGCAGCTCGGCAAGGTGACCGGGGCGGCGCTGACGAAGCGGGAGAGGGAGATGATCCTGTATAAGAACATGGAGAGGATACTGAAGATCAAATGATCGACTGCAATGTCTTTCTGGGGGCGTGGCCGTTCCGGCCCCTGCCGGCCACGACGGCGTCGGGTCTCGTCCGGCTTCTCAGGAGAGAGGGGGTCGAGAGGGCGCTCGTCTCGCCGGTGGAGGGGGTGTTCTACACGGACCCGCAGCCGGCCAACGAGGCGCTCTGCGCGGCCCTGCGGCGACAGCCGTCCCTCCTGCCGGTGGCCGTGATCAACCCGACCCTGCCGAACTGGCGGGAGGGCCTGAGGCGATGCCGGGAGATGGGGGCCGTCGGGATCAAGCTCCACCCGAACTATCACGGCTACGACCTGAAGGGGGAGGCGGCGCGCCAGGCCCTGGACGCGGTGGCGGAGGCCGGGTTGCCGGTCATCCTCCAGATGCGCGTCCAGGACACGCGGGCGCAGCATCCGCTGATGCAGGCGCCTGACGCGCCGGTGGGGGACGTGCTGGCGGCGGCGCAGCAGTCCCCGCGGGCGAGGCTGGTGGCGGGGGGGATCAAGTGGGGGGAGGTCACCGGGAGGGCAGGGGACATCCTGGCGTGCCCGAACCTGAGCGTGGAGGTCTCCCAGGTGGAGCACTGGGAGGGGCTCCGGGGGCTGATCCGGCGGGGGCTGACGGAGCGGCTGCTGTTCGGGTCTTTTGCGCCGTTTTTCTACGTGAGGTCCGCGATCCTGAAGTTGGAGGAGGCCGGCCTGACGCCGGAGGAGCGAGGAGCGATCACGAGGGGGAATGCGGAGCGGGTGTTCGGGATAGCGTAGGGGCGCGGTTACCGCGCCCCTATTTCGCCGCGTCGGAGGTGACGACGGCCTTCGCTGGCGCGGGGGGGGCGGGCGGAGGGACAGGGGCCTCCGCCTCTTCGGGGAACTGCTCCATCTCCTGCGGGGCCAGCTCCGGGCGGGCGGCGCGCGACTGGACGAGGACGACCTGCGCGGCCAGGGCGGAGTTGGAGAGGACCACCTCGCCGGACGGCGTGCGGATGGTCGTGGCCGTCAGGCCGATCTCGGCGATCTCCCCCCGATGTTCCCCTACTTTCACGGAATCCCCCGGAGAGAGCACGTGGGTCAGGCTCTGGCCCGCGATCAGGTCCTGGATGAACTGCCGGCCGCCGATGCAGAAGGCGAACACGAGGCCGACGGGGATGCTGATCAGGACGACGACCATGCCGGTCATCAGCCCCCCCAGCCCGATGTCCAGTTTCTCCAGGGCGATGAAGCAGGCGAGCACCACGATCACGACCCGCGCCCCGTAGCCGAGCAGGGAGGCCGCCCGGATGTTGGCGGCGGCCACGCTCCCCTCCACGAGCCGGGCCGTGAATCCGGCCAGGAAGAGGCCGACGATGACGATGAACAGCGCCACGAGGCCCTGCGGGACGTAGAGGAAAAAATTGAGGAGGATCTGCTCGGCAGCCGTCAGGCCGAGGTGGTAGAGGGCGATCATGAAGGCGGAGAACGCGATCACCCAGAAGACCAGCGATCCGACGAGTTCCGACGGCTGCCGGTCCACGTGCCCCCGCCGCAGGAAGGCCGAGATGCCGGCCCGCTCGGCGGCCATGTTCAGTCCGACGGCCCAGAGGAGGATGTGGACGACCTGCCGCAGGACGATGCCGAGGAGATACCCGATCAGGAGCACGCCCATCGCCCAGAAGATGCGGGGCAGAAACACCTGAATCGAGAGGAAGAGCACGCGCAGGGGGTCCAGAACAACCTGATCGAACACCTCGTTCATTGCCGTTCTCCTGAGACGGGATCGGGTCCACGCTGTTCTCGTTTAATTTAATGAATTGGCAACAGGGTATCAATAAGAAATTGAGGGATGACCGGCGGACGCTCCTGATCGACGACCTTCCCTGCCAGGTTCCATCCGGGGCCGTGGCCAGGAGTCCTTCGCCCCGGCGGTGGGTGGTCGAGCCGATGGACGGGGGGCCTGCGCTGGTCGCCCTGCCCGGCAGCCGGGTCCCGGACCTGGTTCTTTCCCCCGAGGTCCGGGGGTTTTACGAGGTCTACGTCGGCCTCTGCTCCCTGGACGGCCAGCCCTCGGAGGTGGAGGCGCGGGTGGGGGACACCTCTGCGCGTCTCCGGCTGGAGGGGGGCGAGGTGGATTGCCGGGAGGTGGCGTTCGGGAGGATGGAGATGACCGGGAGGCAGGTGGCGCTCCGGCATCCGGCGGGGGCGAGGTCGTGTGTGACGCATGTGAAGCTGGTGCCTATTTTAGATACCCCCCACCACACCGTTTCGGCGGCCCATGCCGCCGACCGACTTTCTGAACGATCAGAAAGTCGGCAAAGAATCGCTCGCTCAAGCGCCGCGAGGGGCTTGGCGCGACGCAACCTCAACGTTCAGTAGACGCACAGAAATTTGTGCCCCCGGCATGTGGTTGCTTCTGCTGGACTCCAGTGGTGGGGGTTTCTGGCGTCGCGCCGTCTCAGGGCGGGCATTTGAGGTCCGCTCGATATGTCGAGTTATCGTCGGAGATAACCAATGAATTATATTGATGCACATGTGCATGTGTGGACGGACGATTTTGGGCGGTATCCGCTGGCGGAGGGGTTCAGGCCGGAGCAGATGCGGCCGGCGACCTTTCTCCCGCAGGACATCCTCCGGCACGCCGGGCCGAGCGGGGTGAACCGGGTCGTGCTCATTCAGATGAGCTATTATGGGTCGGACAATCGCTACATGCTGGACGTCATCCGGGGCGCGCCGGAGGTCTTCCGGGGGGTCGCCATCGTGGACTGGCGGTCGGCGCGGCCTGACCTGGAGATGCGGCGGCTGGGGCGGTGCGGGGTGCGGGGGTTCCGGGTCTACCCGGCGGGTGTTCCGGCGGCGACGTGGCTGGACGGGGAGGGGTACGAGCGGATGTTCCGGGCCGGGGCGGAGGAGGGGCTGGCCGTCTGCCCGCTGATCGACCCGGACGGTCTGCCTGCCCTGTCCCGGATGTGCGAGCGTTTCCCGGAGACGCCGGTCCTCATCGACCATCTCGCCCGGATCGGGGCACGGGGGCCGGTCAGGGAGGCGGACGTGGAGGCCCTCTGCCGGATGGCCCGCCACCGGAAGGTCGTTGTAAAGGTCTCGGCCTTCTACGCTCTGGGGGAGAAGAGACCGCCCTACTTAGACCTGGCCCCGCTCATCCGCCGGGTGCGGGACGCCTTCGGGGCCGAGCGCCTGATGTGGGCGTCGGACTGCCCCTATCAGGTGCAGGGGGCCACGTATGAGGATGGGATCGCGCTGATCCGGGACCGGCTCGATTTTCTGTCGTCCGAGGAGCGGGAGGGGATCTTGCGGGAGACGGCGGAGCGGTTTTTCTTTGGGTGAGACACCCACGCCCCAGGTTTGAGGTTGGACTGTCTCAAAATTCAACACCCTCTTTCCACGACGGCCCGCTGGGCAGGTTGTAACGACTTGTTGTACAGGGAATAACCTTTTTACCGGGGGCCGGCGGACGGTCTGGCACGGGGGTTGCAACAGGATGGGGAAAATACCATTTGGCAACCCTCTCCGTAATGGTTATCTTCTTTGTAATATATCCTGAAGCGAGGTGGTTATGCATCGGAAGACGAAGCTCATGGCGGGCCTGGGCGTCATCGTGGCCTCCCTGGTCTATCTGGTGGTGAGCGGGTTTCAGAACACGTCGGTCTACTATCTCACGGTGAGCGAACTTCACGCCAGGGAGGCGGCGGTGGCGGGGAAGCGGGTGAAGGTGGCCGGGAAGGTGGTGGCGGGGTCGATCCAGCAGGACAGGGAGACGATGCAGGTCCGCTTCCGGGCGGAGGAGGGGGGGCAGGTCATCCCGGTGGTCTACCGGGGGATCGTGCCCGACACGTTCAAGGACGGCGCGGAGGTGGTCCTGGAGGGGAGACGGGGGGAGGACGGGGTGTTCCGGGCCGAGTCGCTGCTGGCCAAGTGTCCGTCGAAGTACGAGGGGATGGACCTGGAACAGATGAAGCAACAGAGGAGGTCGTAATTTATGGCGGACCTCGGCTCCTTTGCCGTGATGATGGCCTTTGCCGTGGCGCTCTACACGCTCGTCACCGGGGCCGTCGGGGGGAAGACCCGGCGGCACGAGATGATCGTGAGCGCGGAGAACGGCCTGATCGCGGCGTTCGGTCTCCTGCTGATCGCCTCCGTGGCGCTGGGCTACCTGTTCGTGGTCAAGGACTTTCAGGTCCGGTACGTGGCCATGCATTCGAGCTGGGACCTCCCGTTCCCTTACAGCGTGGCGGCGTTCTGGTCGGGCATGGAGGGGTCGCTGCTCCTCTGGGCGTTCATTCTGTCGGCCTACGGGTTCATCATCACCCTGATCAACCGGAGGCGCCGGGGGGCGCTCACCTCCTACTCCCACGCGATCCTGGCGGGGGTGACGGCCTTCTTCACGGGGGTCATCTCGTTTTATGAGAATCCGTTCGCGAGGCTCGACTTCGTCCCGGCGGACGGGCAGGGTCTCAACCCGCTGCTCATCCATCCGGCGATGGCGATCCATCCGCCGATGCTCTACCTGGGCTACGTGGGGTTCGCGGTGCCGTTCGCGTTTGCGATGGCGGCGCTGCTCAGCCGGGAGATGGAGGAGGGGTGGATCCGGGTGACGCGGCGGTGGACGCTGTTCCCCTGGTTCTGTCTGGGAATCGGGCAGCTCCTGGGCGGGAAGTGGGCCTACGTGGTGCTGGGGTGGGGGGGGTACTGGGGATGGGACCCGGTGGAGAACTCGGCGCTGATGCCCTGGCTGACGGGCACGGCCTTCGTCCACTCGGTCATGATCCAGGAGAAGAAGGGGATGCTCAAGGTCTGGAACATGGTCCTGATCATCCTCACCTTTGCGCTCTGCATTTACGGGACGTTTCTGACCCGGAGCGGGGTGGTGTCGTCGGTCCACGCGTTCGCGCAGTCGGAGATCGGGCCGCTGTTCTTCGGGTTTGTGGTCCTGACGATTCTGGCGTCCGGGTATCTGCTGTGGGACCGGCGCGGGCTGCTCCGGAGCCGGAACGTGTTCGAGTCGCCGGTGTCGCGGGAGAGCGGGTTCCTGCTGAACAACCTGATGTTCTTAGGCGCGACGTTCGCGGTGTTCTGGGGGACGATGTTCCCGGTCCTGTCCGAGGCGGTCACGGGGTCCAAGATCACGGTGAGCGCGCCCTACTTCAACAAGATCATGGTGCCCATCGGCCTGGTCCTGATGGCGCTGACGGGGATCGGCCCGCTCCTGGCCTGGCGGCACACCTCCGGGAAGAGTCTCATCCGCCACTTCTCAGTCCCCCTCCTCGTCGGCCTGGCTGCGGTCGTGGGGCTGCTGACGGGTGGCGTGCGGGACGCCTCCGCACTGATTTCGCTGGGGCTGTGCGCCTTCGTGACGGTGACCATTGTGTCCGAGTTCCACCGGGGGGCGCTGGCCCGGAGGAGTTCGTCGGGGGAGTCCTACCTGGCGGCGCTCAAGACGCTGACGCTCCGGAACAAGCGGCGCTACGGGGGCTACGTGGTCCACTTCGGGGTCGTGCTCCTGTTCCTGGGGTTCACGGGGACGGCGTTCAACGCGGAGGTGGACGCCAAGCTGCGGCCGGGGGAGTCCGTGCAGATCCGCGATTATGTGCTGACCTACAAGGGGCAGACTCAGGAGCAGAACGAGAGCGCCATCGACGTCCGGGCGTGGGTGGGGGTGCAGAAGGACGGGCAGACGCTCGGCACGATAAAGCCGGGCATCCTGATCTATTACAAGCGGCCCGACCAGCAGCGGGCGACCGAGGTCGCCATCCATTCGACGCTCAGGGAGGACCTCTACGCGATCCTGGAGGGGCAGGGGGATGACGGGATCGCCTTCCTGCGCATCCACGTCAACCCCTTGGTGGCGTGGGTCTGGATCGGGGGGTTCGTCATGACCTTCGGGATGATCGTTGTCATGTGGCCGGACCGGGGGACGGAGGGGCGGGGGCGGGAAGAGGCGCCGGCGGAGGTCAGGCGGGGTCGCGAAGTGAAGGTGTAAAGAAATTACAAAATGAAAATTGCAAATTGCAAATTGCAAATTGTGATCTTCTTCCTGATCGTCTCGGCATCCTCCCTGGCCTATGCCGTCACCGTGTCGGAGGTGGCCCGCGAGCTGTCGTGCCGGTGCGGGTGCAGCATGACCGTGGACGGGTGCAACCACACGAACTGCCCGTTCGCCGTGCCGGCCCGGAGGGCCATCGACGAGAAGATCGCCTCCGGGATGAGCAAGGAGGCGATCATCCAGTCCTTCGTCGCCCAGTACGGGGAGGTGGTGCTGGCCGCGCCGACGAAGAAGGGGTTCAATCTGACGGCGTGGATATTGCCGTTCGTCGCGATCCTGGCGGGGGCGGGGATCGTGCGGGCGGTCATCAAGAGGTGGACGCGGCCGGCGCACGAGCCGGAGCGTCTCGACGCGGCGGAGGATGACGTCGAATATCGGGCGAGGGTGGAAAGAGAGTTGAAGGACCTGGACAGGTAGGGCATGACGAGCGAGGCTGAACATCGACTCCTTCATCCGGCGCCCGGCAGCGCCATCGAGGCGGCGCAGAAGTTCGGGATCGACCTCACGTTGCTGGTCGAGCGCCTGCGGATGACGCCGGAAGAGCGCCTACGCGCTCTGCAACAGGCCATGCGTGTATTTGCTCAGATACGCGGAGCGGCGCGGGTGACGCCGGAGCGGACACATGATTGACCTGGAGACGCTCATCCCCCGTCTCGTCAACGACGGCGTGGAGTTTGTGATCATCGGGGGCGTGGCCGCTACGGCTCACGGCTCGGCTTATATCACCGAAGACCTTGATATTTGTTACGCTCGAAACGCTCCCAACCTGGAGCGGGTGGTCGCCAGCCTTGCGCCATTTCACCCCCGGCTACGCGGGGCGCCAGAAGGTCTGCCGTTTCTCTGGGACGCTAAAACCCTGCAACAGGGCTTGAACTTTACGCTGCGAACGGACCTGGGCGATGTCGACTTGTTGGGCGAAGTCGCCGGTCTCGGCGCTTTCGAGCAGGTGCGGGCGGCTGCTGTGAGGGCAACGCTGTTTGGGGTAGAATGCGCAGTGCTGTCACTGGATGGTCTTATCATCACGAAACGCACCGCTGGACGCCGCAAGGACATGTTGATCCTGCCGGAGCTGGAGGCCCTGCGCGAGGCCCAACGAAAACCGGACTGATTGAGTGGAGCGTTAAACTGTGATTTCTTTTATCTGTCTTTTGGTCGCCGTCGGGGTGATGATCTACGTGGGCCGGCCCCTGTTCACGCAGCAGGGCGCGGTGGCCGCCACGGCGAAGCGGAAGAGCCGCCACGCCGTTTTGACGGAGCAGCGGGACGCGCTCTACGCCGCGATCCGGGAGCTGGACTTCGACCACCGGATGGGTAAGGTCGACGACGCGGACTACCGGCGGATGCGGGGGGACTACACGCAGCAGGCCGTGGCCCTGCTCAAGGAGATCGACCGGGGCAACGGGCGGAGCCGGGCGGCCGACGAGATCGAGCGGGAGGTCGCCTCGTTCCGCAAAAAGGGGGGACAGGCTCAGGCGGCGGTCTTCTGCGCCTCGTGCGGGGCGAAGGTGAGGCCCAACGACCGTTTCTGCGCCTCGTGCGGGGCAAAGATCGGCAACGGATAACACCCACCCATTTCGGATTTCGGATTTCGGACCTATCCCCCCGGCCCCCTTTCCTAAAGGAAAGGGGGAGGAGACCTTCTTCCCCCCTTTAGGGGGGATAAGAGGGGGGTCGCAATTCGCAATCCGCAATTCTAAAATCCTTCCTGTTCAGCGCATCGTGAAACCTTCCATCATCATTCTCCTCCTTCTGTTCAGTATAGGGTCAGGGACAGACGCCCGGCAGACGGTCAGCGTCTCCGGCAGGGTCGTCAACCGGACGCAGAACGCCCCTGTGCCAGGCCAGGAGGTGACGCTGGTCCAGCACCGGGGGGACGCGGCGGATCAGGTGAGGGCCGTCACCGGGGCGGACGGCGTCTTCCAGTTCGAGCAGGTGGCGCTGGAGGACAGCGCCTCTCTCGCGCTGACGACCTCCTACCTGGGCGTGCCCTACGTGACCCCGGACGAGGCGATCCGGCGGGGGGCAGACCTGGAGATCGCGGTCTATGACACCACCTCCTCGGACGCGGCGGTGCGGGCGGACGCCTATCACCTTTTGGTCAACGCCCACGGGCCGACTCTGGAGGTGCTGGAGATCCTCTCCCTCGTGAACGACGGGGACCGGACGATCTACGGGGCGGACGGCCTGTCGCTCCGGGTGCCGCTCCCGTCCGGGTTCTCCGGGCTGGAGGTGGAGGCCGCGGCCGTGGCGCACACGGCGTCGGGGTTTGCGAGCCGGTGGCCGGTGCCGCCCGGCCGGGCGCGCCTCCGGTTCCGGTACCGGCTGCCTGCGGGGGAGGCCTTCTCCCGCCCTGCGCCCTACCCCGCGTCGATGGTGAGCGTCCTGATCCACCCGCCGGGCGTGGGCGTGGAGAGCCGGTCGCTGGCGAACCAGGGGGTCGTAGACTTCGAGGGGCAGAAGTTTCTCCACCTGGTCGGGTCGAATGTCGCGACAGGGGCCCCGATCGACTTCCAGGTCACGGGGGGAGCGGGAGAGGAGGGGCACATCCACGCGGAAGAGGCGGGCCTCGACCGGGACACGCTCAAGTGGGGGCTCCTGGGGCTCGCGGTCGTGCTGGGGGCGCTGGGGGTGTTTTACAGGCCGAGGAAAAAGGCAGGGGTTCACAGGGATAAGCAGGATAGGCAGGATGAACGTAGCCCGGCGATTCATCGCCGGGGAGACAGGGAGGGGCTGGAGGAGCGGCGGGCGGAGGTGATCCGGCAGATCGCGGAGCTGGACGACGCCCACGAGGCCGGGCGGGTCGACGAGGCGTCCTATCAGAAGCGCCGGTCGGAGCTGAAGGCCGAGGCGGTGCGGCTGACGGAGGCGCTGAGGCAGGGCGATGCGTGAGGGTCTCGCGATCGAGGCCGTGGGCGTGACGAAGACGTTCGGGGGCACGCGGGCGCTGCGGGGGGTGGACCTGAGGGTGGAGCGGGGGGACTTTCTGTCGATCTTCGGGCCCAACGGGGCGGGCAAGTCCACGCTGCTGGGCATCCTGGCGACGCTGGTCAGGCCGACCTCCGGGGGCGTGCGGGTGGAGGGGTGGGACGTGCGGGAGGACGCGCACCAGGTGCGGGGCAGGATCGGCGTCATCTCGCACCAGACGCTGATCTACGACGATCTGACCGCCTACGAGAATCTCTGCTTCTACGGGAGGATGTACGGCCTGCGCGACCTGGGGGGGCGCGTGGAGCGGGCGCTGGCGCAGGTGGGCCTGGCGGAGCGGGGGCACGACCGGGCCGGGGGGTTCTCGCGCGGGATGAAGCAGCGGCTGTCCATCGCCCGGTCCACGCTGCACGACCCCTCCGTGCTGCTTTTAGACGAGCCGTTCACCGGGCTGGACCCGTCCGCGTCGGACATGCTGTCGGGGCTGCTCGGGGCGCTGAAAGGGGAGGGGCGGACGGTGGTGATGATCACGCACGACATCGCCCACGGGCTGGACCTGGCGGATCGGGTGGCCCTGCTCGTGCAGGGGCGATGGGCCTATCAGCAGGCGACGAGGGGGCTGGAACCCGCGCAGCTGAAGGCGATCTACGAACAGCACGTACAGGCCGTGTGATGGGATTCTGGACCCAGGTGGGCGCCATCCTCTGGAAGGACATCGTCGTGGAGCTGAGGACGAAGGAGCGGCTCAGCTCGATGTTCTTCTTCGCCCTGCTCGTCATCGTCATCTTCAACTTTGTGTTCGAGCCGGGGTCCGAGGCGATGCGGGAGATCGCGCCGGGCATCCTCTGGGTGACGTTCACGTTCGCAGGGCTGCTGGGGCTGACGCGGTCGTTCACGATGGAGCGGGAGAACGGCTGTCTCTCCGGCCTGCTCCTCTGCCCGGCGGACCGGGGGGCGATCTTCGTGGGCAAGGCGCTGGGCAACGCCGTGTTCATGGTGGTGGTGGAGGCCGTGGCCCTGCCGTTCTTCGGGGTGTTCATGAACGTGGCCGTGCTCCCCGCGCTGGGAAGGCTGTTGATCCTGATGGCCCTGGGGACGGTGGGGTTCTCCGCCGTGGGGACGCTGTTCGCGGCCATGTCGGCCAACACGAAGATGCGGGAGGTGATGCTTCCGCTGCTCCTGTTCCCGATCCTGGTGCCCATTCTGCTGGCCGCGGTCAAGGGG
>CAYRZX010000126.1:0-17632 GCA_964428665.1 uncultured Gemmatimonas sp. | reverse complement strand
CCCACGGGCGTGACGGCGAGCGTGGAGACGACGACGGACGAGGACGGGAACTCGCGGTTCACCCTGAAGATCGCCGGGACCACGACCTTTTCGGACGACAACAACGTGCTGCAGACGCTGGGCGTCCTGACGGGATCAAACATCCGGGGGACCACGGCGCAGGTGGTGACCGGGTCGAGGGCGAACACCACGGACGGTACGACGGCGATCACGGCGGGAACGGTCTTCGCTGATATTTTCGGGGCTAACGTGGTCAACGGGGACACGATCTCGATCTCCGGCAGGGACCACGACGGGAACGCGGTCTCCTCGACGTTCACGATCACGAACAGGAACACGGCCACGATCGGCGACCTGCTGAGCGCCATCAGGACGGCGTTCGGGGGCGGGGTCACGGCGTCGGTGAGCGGGGGGAAGATCGTCCTGACGGATGACACGGGCGGGGGGAGTTCGCTGTCCCTGACTCTGACGGCGAACAACCAGGGGGGCGGGTCGCTGAACTTTGGGACCTTCTCGGTCACCACGACGGGGGCGACGGACACGGCGGAGGCGCAGGCCGGGCAGGACGCGATCTTCAAGGTGAACGGGATCGCGCTGACCCGCAGCTCGAACTCCGTCGGGGACGCGGTGACGGGGCTGACGCTGGACCTCAGGGCCACCAACGAAGGGTCGCCCGTGACGGTCTCGGTGAAGCGGGACACGGCCAGTATCAAGAGCTCGATCCAGGGCTTCGTGTCGAGCTTCAACGCGGCCATGTCGTTCATCAACCAGCAGTTCACGTTCGACACGGAGACGAACAGGGCGGGCGGGCCCCTGTCGGGGGACGCCACGACGCTGGCGTTGCAGTCCCGGCTGCGGGACATCGTGACCTCCACCATCACGGGCCTGGCCAAGGACGCCAACAGCATGGCGCTGTTCGGGGTGGTTTTCGACCGGACCGGGGCGCTGACGATCGACCCGGCGAGGCTGGACAAGAATCTGTCGAGCAACATCGAGGCGCTGAAGAAGGCCTTCATCGGGGCCGGGAGCACGTCGGACTCGGAGGCGGCGTTCGTGTTCCAGTCGGACAGGACGAAGGCCGGGACCTACACGCTGGAGGTCACGACGGCGGCGCAGAAGGGGGAGACGACCGGGGGCGCGGACCTGACGGGGGGCATCGGGGCGGAGGAGACGATCACGATCGCGGACGTGTTCACCAGCCGGTCGCAGGCGATCACGATAGCGGCGGGGACGCAGATCGACGACATCGTGACCCAGATCAACACCGCCCTGGCCAGCGCCGTGGCCGAGGTGCGCACGGGGAGCGCCGCCAACACGCGGACGGGGGGCGGATCCATCACGGTGGAGACGACGTTCGACGACATCGCCGGGGCGAATGTGGCAGATGGAGACACCATCATTATCAACGGCACGGACCACAACGGCAACCGCGTGTCGGGGACCTTCACGATCTCGGACGCCTCGACGGACACGGTGGGGGACCTGCTGGCGCAGGTCCGGAGCATCTTCGGCGGGACGGTCTCGACCTCGGTGGACAGCGCCGGGAAGATCGTGGTGACCGACAACAAGACCGGCAACAGCCAGATGACGATCGTATTGATCGAGAAAAATGAGGGGGGCGGGGGCCTCAACTTCGGGTCGCTGGACGAGACGACGCAGGGGCGGTTCGCCGTCGGGGTGACGGCGTCCAGCGACGGCGGCAGGCTGAGGCTGACGGCCAACTCCTACGGGTCCAAGTTCGGGTTCACGGTGTCGCAGTCGGCGGACAACACCGGGATCACGGACGGGACCTACAAGGGCGTGGACGTGACGGGCACGATCAACGGGGAGACGGCCACGGGGGACGGGCAGGTGCTGACCGGAAAGTCCGGCAATGCCAACACGGACGGGCTGGCGGTGCGGGTGACGGTCACCGCCTCCCAGCTCACGTCGCAGGGGGCCAGCCAGGGGACGGTGACGGTGACGCAGGGGGTGGGGGAGCAGATGCGCCGGGCGCTCAAGGCGATGACGGATCGGTTTACCGGGCTGGTGGCCACGCGCAAGAAGGCGGCGCAGGACACCATTGACGATTTGCAGAAGCAGATCGACAGCATGGAGGACCGGATCGGCCGGTCCCGGCAGGGGCTGGTCCGGCAGTTCTCCGCGCTGGAGTCCACGATGGCCACGTTCAACTCGCTGGGGACCTTTTTGGGGTCGCAGCTGGCCAACCTGAGCGCGCTGAGGCGATGACCATCTGAGCTGAGGCGATCACCGTTACGCCTATCCCTGTTACTGTCGTCCTATCTTCCGTTCGCTTCCATGCCTCAATACGACGTCAACCTTCGGGACTACTGGCGCATCGTGCGCAAGCGGAAGGCGATCATCCTCTTCGCCGCCGTCATGCTCGGCTTCTTCGCCATGGTCGCCACCCTCCTCTCGCGCCCTGTCCCCATCTACCGCGCGGAGGCCAAGGTGCGCTTCCAGGTCAGCCAGGTGACCCAGACCCCCTTTGGCGGCAGGGCGGTGAGTTATACCAGCGGGACAGAGGACCTTAAGACGCAGAAGGAGATTGTCACCAGTTATGAGGTCCTGGAACGCGCGGCCCTCAGGGTGGGGGATCTCGACACGGCATCCGCGTCACCAGCGGGGCCATCCCCCCCCAACCCGGCGGAGATCACCGACTCTCGAAGGATGAACGAGTTCATCGCGCAGGTCCGGGAGGCCTACGACGTCGTCCTGTTCGACTCCCCGCCCGTCCTCCAGGCCACCGACGCCACCGTCCTCGGCACGGTGGAGAGATTCAAGAAGAGGCTCAGGAAATGGGGCCTGGAAAAGGCCCGTTGACATTGAGCGGGTAACGGACGGGGTCCGAGACAGGCTCAGCGAGGTGGCAGGCCGCGCGATGACCGGAGATGAGCTCCCGGAGGGCGGGCTCCTGCGTGTGGCATTCGGATGTCAGCTTCAGATAACATCGGGTGTGAAAGCGACATCCCGCGGGCACATCCATGGGGCTGGGAGGATCGCCTGAGAGCCGAATGCGCTCTGATCGGGGTTCAGGCCCGATTTGAGGGACCGCGGCCAGGAGGGCCCGGGTATAAGGGTGCAGCGGGCGCTGCAGGACCGCGTGCGCCGGTCCGATCTCGACGATCCTGCCGAGGTACATCACGGCGATGCGGTGGCTCACGCAGGAGACGACGCCGAGGTCGTGGGAGATGAAGAGGACCGTCAGGCGGAGTTGTTTTTGGAGACGGCGGAGGAGGCTCAGGATCTGGGCCTGAATTGAGACATCCAGGGAGGCCACAGGCTCGTCCGCGACGATAAAATCGGGCTGCGCAGCCAGGGCGCGCGCGATCGCGATGCGCTGCTGTTGCCCTCCGCTGAATTGATGGGGGAATTTGGGGGCGTGGCTTGCATCCAGGCCTACGAGTTGCATCAGCTCGGTCACGCGGTCGCGGATCGCGCTTGGCGTTCCATATCTCCTGATCCGCAGGGGCGGGTCGATGATCTGTTCCGCGGTTTTATGGGGGTTCAGGGACGAAAGCGGGTCCTGGAAGATCATCTGGATCCGGGGGCGAAACCGGCGCAGCTCCCCGGGGCCCAATCCCGTCAGGTCCACTCCGTCGAAAAAGACTTTCCCGCGGGTCGGCTCCTGGAACCGGCAGAGGAGCCTTCCGAGGGTGGTCTTCCCGCACCCGCTCTCGCCCACGAGGCCGAGCGTCTCCCCCCGCAGGACGTCGAACGTCACGTTGTCCACGGCGCGCACGGTCCGGCCGAGGTCCGTCACGAAATGCCTGGTCAGGTCCTCCGCCCTGACCAGTGCGTTTTCCTGGTTCATTCCATCCCTCCTTCCCCGGCAAGCAACTGGGGTTCCGCGTAGAGGTGGCACCGCACCGTCCGGCCCTCACCGTGCGGACGGAGCGCGGGCATCTCCGTCCAGCAGCGATTCCATGCCTCCGGACACCGGGGCGCAAAACGGCATCCCGGCGGGGGAGAGACCGTGTCCGGGACGCTGCCTTCGATCGGCAGGATTTCGAGGTCAGGCCGGCCCAGACGTGGCACGCAGCGGAGCAGGCCCTGCGTGTAGGGGTGGCGCGGGTTTTGGAGCAGATCGGCGGTGGGGCCTTGCTCAACGATCTGGCCTGCGTACATAACCGCCACGCAGTCTGAGAACTGCGAGACAACGCCAAGATCGTGCGTGATCAGCAGGATGGCCAGGCCCCGCTCGGCCTTGAGGCGAGCAAGCAGGTCCATGATCTGCGCCTGCAGCGTCACATCCAGGGCTGTCGTCGGCTCGTCTGCGATCAGGAGATCGGGTTCGCAGGAGACCGCGATCGCGATCATCACCCGCTGGCGCATCCCCCCGCTCAACTCGTGGGGGTAGCTTTGTAGCCGCTCACGGGCCGAGGGTATGCCCATGGCCTCCAGGAGTTCCACGCTCCGCTGTCGGGCCGCCGGGCCTCGCGCAACGCCGTGAACCCTGAGCGACTCCTCGATCTGGTGGCCCACTCGCAGGGTCGGGTTGAGGGTGGAGAGCGGGTCCTGGAACACCATCCCGATGCGTCTCCCGCGAATCCGGCGCATTTCAGCGTCGGGTTTTAGCAGCAGGTCCTCCCCGTCAAACAGTACCTGTCCGCTGACGATCCGACCCGGACGGGGGACCAGCCGCACGAGGGAGAGGGCCGTCATGCTCTTCCCGCAGCCGCTCTCCCCCACGAGGGCAACGGTCTCCCCCCGACGAATCGCCAGACTAACGCCATCCACCGGGCATAGCGCCCCGCGATGGGTCAAGAGGCGTGTTTGAAGGTTCAGGACCTGCAGGAGCAGTTGAGACATCATCTCCTCATGCGCGGGTCGAGGGCATCGCGGAGGCCCTCCCCGAAAAGATTGACCGCAAGGACAAGCCCCAGGACGGCCAGCCCCGGAATGGTCGCGGTCCACCAGGCGCCGGCGATGTCCCCGCGTCCGTCGGCCACCATGGTGCCCCAGGCCGGGATGCCGGGGGGGACCCCGATGCCCAGGAAACTGAGGGAGGCCTCGGCGATGATGATGACGGCCATGCGCAGCGTCGCCAGCACGATCAGGGGAGGCGCGATATTGGGCAGGATCTCCCTGAAGAGGATGTAAGGGGTGCTCGCTCCAATGCCCCGGGCCGCGGTCACGTAGCTGGATTCGCGCGCGGCCAGCGTGTCCGCACGGGCCACCCGGTAGAAGTCGACCCATCCTTTGAAGGCCAGGGCGGACACCAGGGCCACCAGGTTGGGGCCGGTGGAGGCCATGATCGCCAGGGCGAAGATCAGGAACGGAAAGGCCAGCAGGATGTCCACCGCCCTTGAGAGGACGGTGTCGAGCCAGCCCCCGAAATAGCCCGCCGGCATGCCCAACCCCGTTCCCATCACGAGGGTCAGCAGGACGACGACGACCCCCAGCAGGATCGAGACGCGGGCCCCATAGATCGTGCGGCTCAGCAGGTCCCGGCCGAGCGAATCGGCGCCGAGAGGAAACCGGATGTCCCCGCCCGGGAGCCAGAAGGGGGAGGCCCGGATGGCCTCCGGGTGCTGTTTCCCCGGATCGTGGGGGGCCAGCAGGGGCGCGAAGAGGGCCACGATGACAAAGCCGAGCAGGACCAGGCCGGAGGCCAGGGCGACCCGGTTTTTGAGCAGCAGCTTGAGCGTCCCCGGCGGCGTCCCGGGCGTCGGCTCCAAGGTCGCGTCTTCGACCCAGGGGGAGGCCATCCCCGATCACCTCCCCTCCTGAGGTCTCCGGATGCGAGGATCCAGGACCATGTGGAGGACATCGGCCCCCAGGTTGAGCAACACGTAGGAGAGGGCGTAAATGAGCACAATGGCCTGCACCAGCGGATAGTCCGCGGAGGAGATGGCGTCCACGGCCAGCTTGCCGATGCCCGGATACTGGAAGACCACCTCAATGACCATGTTGCCGCTGAGCAGGAGCCCGGCCTGAAGGGCGACGACGTTGACCGCCGGAATGAGGGCGTTCCCCAGGGCGTGTTTGCAGATGACCGCCCGTTCGGGCAGCCCCTTGGCGCGCGCGAACTGGACATAGTCCTGGCTCAACACCCCGATCATCGAAGAGCGGACCATCCTCACCACCATGGCGGCCATGGGCGCGGCCATCGTCAGGCCCGGCAGAAGGAGATGCCTGAGGGCGCTCCAGAGGGCGGCTCCGTCCCCCGCGATCAGGGCGTCGAGGGAGTTTAGGCCCGTGGCCGAAGGCAGGACGAGCCCGAGGTCGAGGCGTCCCGAGATCGGCAACCAGTGGAGTCGCAGGCCAAAGAGGATCATCAGGACGAGGCCAAGCCAGAAACCGGGCATGGAGATGCCGAGCAGAGCGCCAGCCGTGGCCAGACGGTCAAAAAGGCCCTGTGGACGCACGGATGCGAGGACGCCCACCGGGACGCTCAGGGCGAGGGCCAGGGCGAAGCTGAAGAGGGTCAGCTCCAGGGTGGCGGGGAGCCGCTCCGCGACCACCTCCCGGACAGGACGCCCCAGATGGCTGTAAGAAGGCCCGAAGTCCCCGACCAGGGCGCGCTTCAGAAAAAGGCCGTACTGGACGAGCATAGGCCGGTCCAGGGCGTAGTGCGCCCGGAGTTCGTCGATCTGCCGCTGGGTGATCCTGCCGGCCTGTCCAAGCATGTGCTCGATGGGGTCCCCCGGGGTCAGATGCATGGTCAGGAAGACGATCATGCTGACCCCGGCCAGGACCGGGATGAGCTGCAACAGCCTCTGGCCGATGAAACGCATCCACACGTCTGAGAACCTCGCGTCAGGACATCAGAGAAACGTCATGCATGGGCAACATCCCGTCCGGGCGGGGGTGGAAGTCCTTCACCGCACGGGCTACCCCGTAGAGCTCCTCCACGGCGAAGTGAAGACAGGTCGGGGCGTCTGCGTGCAGGATCCTCTGGACCTGGATGTATTTCTCCTGCCTCGATTCGGGATCCATGGATCGGTCCGCCTCTTCGAGCAGGCGGTCCAGGCGAGGGTTCCGGTAGCCGAAGAAGTTGGAGTAGCCGTCCGAGTGGAACAGGACGGGCAGGATGCCCGAAGGGTCCAGGCTGGCGTTGCCCCAGGAGGTCAAAAACATGTCCCGCTCCCGGCGGCGGAGCTGATGGAGCAGGTTATCCCTCTTCCAGGCGCGCACCTCGACCCGGAACCCGGACCCCCTCATCCCCCCGGCGACGGCCTCAGCGATCCGTTTGTCCCCCGCCTCGCAGTCGAGGGTGACGTTCAGGCCGTTCGGGTAACCCGCCCTTCGCATCAGGGCCCGGGCGCGGGTCAGGTCCCGTCGGGGCTGCGGCAGGGATGTATCGAACGCGAAGGACATGGGGACCAGGACCCCCGGCAGGGCCCGGGCGCGCCCCACGAGGAAATGCTCGATGAGGGGCATCGGGTCGATGGCCCATCGAAGGGCCTGTCGGACTCGGACATCGGAAAAAGGCCTCCGGGCGCAGTTCAGCCCGACGAAATGCGTCCGCGTCCCCTGCGTGGAGGCCAGGCGCGCGTTCGGCATCCCCTCCACGCGAGCGACCTGATCGGGCGGCACGCTCAGGACCACGTGGACGTCCCCGGCCTCCAGCGAGGCCAGACGGGTGGCGCCCTCCTCCAGGGGCCTGAAGATCACCCCTCCCAGCCTGGCCGGGCCCACCGGGGGGATCTCCGACGATCCCCCGTAGTAGCCCTCAAACCTTTCGAGCACGATTCGCTCGCCCGGCTGCCACTCCACAAACCGGAAGGGGCCGGTCCCGACAGGACTTCTCGCAAAGGCCTCCGGCCCCACGTTTTCAAAATAGCGTCTGGGGACGATCTCCTGGAACACGAGCTTTTTGTCCAGGATGGGATAGGGGACCTCCGTGAGGATAGCCACCGTGTAGGGGTCAACGGTCTCCACACCCGCGACCGGGCCGAGCAGGTCTTTTCTAGGGGATGGGGGCAGGCCTGGAACCGCGCCGATGATGCGGTCCAGCGTGAACTTGACGTCCTCGGCCGTGAACGGGTCTCCATTGTGAAACGTCACGCCCTGGCGCAGCTTGAAGACCCATCGGGCCTCATCCTCCACCGTCCAGGAGGTGGCAAGCTGGGGGACGTAACGCATCGTGGGGTCCCGCGTCAGGAGTCCGTCACAGATGTTTTGCACCACGGCCTCGACGGTCCGCGAGCGGTGCATGGCCGGGTCGAGGGTCTCCACATCGGCGTCCAGGGCCACCCGGACCGCCCCCCCGACCAGGTCGGAGGGCAGCCCTTTTCTCTCTTGCGAGCAACCCGGCAGGAGCGCGGTGAGCGCAGGGGCCATCAGCGCGCCCGCGAGAAATCGACGCCGGGTCATCCCCTGGCCTGAGCCTGTGGGTTTCAAGTCCGCCCCTCCTTCTACGCGCTACACGCTCTGACTCCTCCCGATCAGGGGCAGGACCCTTTCGGGGGGATAAAACTCCCGGAAGATTCGATAGTAGAGCAGCTCCTCTTTGGACCGCAGGAACACCCCGTCGGCGATCTCGCGCTCGCGCGCAAAGGCCCGATCGCTGATCTCCCCGTCCGCGAACCGGGCCAGCCGGTCGCCCAGGCCACACCCGATTGCAAACTTGGCCTTTTTGCGCCAGACGATCTCCTCCGGCAGGACCTCCTCGGCGACCTTGCGCAGGATCCATTTTTCGGTCTGATGCGGCATCCGGATCTTGAGGTGGACAGGGATGCGAAAGGCACAATCTACAACCTGTACATCGAGAAATGGGACGCGCACCTCCAGGCCGTGCGCCATGCTCATGCGGTCGCACCGCTGCAGGTTGGTGTTGTGAAGCTCGCGCGTGATCCGGAGCAGCTCGTCGTGAAGGTCCTCCGGGGGTATCTTTTTCAGATAGTCGTAGCCCGCGAAGAGCTCGTCCGCCCCCTCCCCGGACAGGGCGACCTTGACGTGCTGGCTGGCCAGGCGAGTGAGAAAGAAGTTCGGGATCGCGCTGCGCACGAGCGCGGCGTCGAACGACTCCAGGTAGTAGATGACCTCCGGCAAGGCCCTGAGGGCCTCTTTCAAGGTGTAGATATATTCGTGGTGCCGCGTCCCCAGGAACTCCGCCACCTGCCGGGCAAAGGCCCTGTCCGGGCTGTCCACCGTGCCCACGGAGAAGGAATCCAGGGGGTCTTTGTAGGGTCGGGCCAGGGCCGAGATGAGGCTGCTGTCCAGACCGCCGCTGAGAAAGACGCCCACGGGCACGTCGGCCATCAGCCGTTTGAAAACGGCCTCCTCCAGCCCTTCGCGAATCTCAGCCATACCTGTATGGAGGTCAGCGATATCGGGGGGACCGGGGTTGAGGTCGTAATAGCGCCTCATGCCTTTGCGAGAGATGTAGATATGGCCGGGAGGGAACTCCCAGATCGCATCGCAGGTCTTCAGCAACGCCTTCATCTCAGAGGCGAAGGCGATGGACCAGTTGCGCCTGCCCACGTAGAGAGGCTTGATGCCCAGCGGGTCACGGGCCAGGGTGAGCTGGTCGTCCTTCAGGACCGCGTATGCGAACATGCCGTCCAGCTTTTTAACGTGCCCCGCCGGGTCCTCCAGATGAAGCTCAAGGATCACCTCGGTGTCGCTCCGGGTCCGGAAGAGGTATCTCCCCATCTGATCGCGGAGCTGTTCGTGGTTGTAGATCTCCCCGTTGTAGACGATGTGGCTGCGACCTCCCGGGGCGCTCATGGGCTGCGCCCCGCCCTCCAGGTCGAGGATGGAGAGCCGGGTGTGGCCCATCGCGTGATGGGCATCCCACCAGAGGCCATGTCCATCCGGCCCCCGGTGTTTCACCGCGGCCATCATCTCCTCCACCGCGCGCACTTCGTTGTCGTTGAAGATTCCTGCAATGCCGCACATGGATCTATCCTTTCAGCGTGTCCTCCGAAACGAGGGTCCTTCCGCATGACCAGCAATACCCCGGCGATGCCGAGACTCCTGCTCAACCCGTTATGGGTTCCAGAAGGCTGGCGCAGGCGTTCTCAGCGGCGACCCGGGCCCGTTCGTGGGGCGGAATGATCTGGCCCGACTCGTCCACGACCTTCACGCTCCCCCGAATGACCCGCGTGGTCCACCCGACGGCGTGCGGGAACTCCTCCCGGCACGCCCACAGGTAGGGGATAGGGAGGAAACCGGCTGCGAAGGTCTGATACAGCCCTTCAGGCGTGTAAGGGGAGGGGATCGCGGACTCGATGGTCTTGAGGACTGCACGCGCGTCTGCGATCAGCTCCTCCGTTCGGCGCTGCGTCTCAGTGTGCCGGGACATGTCCTCCATCTCCCCTCGCATCCTCAGCCGCCGGTACTCCTCGATGGCCGCGCGGGTGATCTGGATGCTCTCGTTGATGACCGGAGGATCCGCCAGATGAGACGCCTCGGAGCAGCTCACCACGTGGACGATGGGAGGGCTGTTCGGGTTGTGCGGCTCAATGTCGTCCATGAGGGCGCTCACGGCGGCGAGTTGCGCCTTTGCCTTCTCCGTGTCGTGGGAGAAATAGTCCAGGCCGGCGCGCGGCTGAAGGAAGACCTGAAAGTTCTCGTCTTCGAGCTCGCGCGCCAGGGTCAGCATCGCCCGCGACTTGGCCAGGTCCTGCACGCCCCACGTATATTTTGGGGTGTTCAGCATGTTCTGGAGGATGAGGTGGCGCACCCCCAGGGATTTGGCCGTCCGCGCGGCCAGGACTCCCGACACGACGTAGGTCACGTCGTCGGCCCCCCGGAACGCGAAATGATGCGGGATGTTGGGCTCGAAGGGTTTTCCGCTTTCGGCCACAAACCGGAGGGCCTCTGCGTGCTGCTCCAGGTTTTCCCGGACCGGGTGAGGCCCTCGTCCGTCGATCCTGCAGAACCACCAGAAGGAGAAGGCGTGCCAGGCGATGTTGAGCGTCTCTTCATACATCCGCGCCAGGCGGGGGATGTCCTTCGTGCCGGCGTATGTGCGCACCAGCATGGGCCGGGCCGCCTCATAGACGGCGTGGAGCTCCTCCGGGGCGTTGATCGGCACGCCGCCCCCGTTGGGCCTGTCGCCCCATTCCTCGCCGAAGCTGGACTGCGTGAGCTGTGAGGTACCGATGGAGAGCACGTCCAGGAGGCCATCCCTGGCAAGCTGTCGGGCCCACTCCAGAAACCGGTGGACCGCCTCAACTCGATCCGGCAGGTAGGGGCCGACGTGCGCCCGCATCAGCGGCGGAAGGCCGTTGTCGATGCCGTGACGCACGCGGGCAACCGCGCGGTCGGTTCGCGTCCCAAAACCTTCGTAGCCGGAGCGATCTACGGGCTTGACCTGAAGGTGCTTTTCGCTTTGAAGCAGGTCGCGGGCGAACGCCATCCGGGCGTTGTCGTAGGCGATCTCCTCGGTCATCTCGCCCGGTCTCCGGGAGGGGGCCACGCCGAGGCGGTCCAGGGTCTCACCGGGGGTCTCGTCCCCGCAGAAGACCTCCACCGCGTCGCCGTGCTCCCGCTTCACACGGGCGCAGGTCTCGGGCAGTCCGGCGAAATAGACCCCGGCGAGCGGACCTCCCTGTTTCCTCAGAAGTCTCCGGTCGCGGAGTTGATACAGGAGCCGGCCGAAGGTGGTGATCCCCTTCTGCGGGTCGAGCCGGTAGCTGAACCCGAGGCGCGTGATCCGGTTGGCCCCGATCCAGCGCTCCAGCAGGGCGATGCTGCCGGGCCTCGAGGGTTCGCCAGCCGCCTCACAGACCTCGGCAGGGGCAGTGACCGCCCGAAGGCCGCAGTCTTTCAGGAGTTGCTCCACGACGCTGACCCCCAGGGTGTGCGCGTCGAGGGCGGTTTTGACCAGGCCGAACACGTCGCTTCTGGTGATCCGTGATCTCATGCCTGTAACACCTCCTTTTCCACCCGCAGCCCTGGCCTCTTTCCGGGGAGTTCCCCGATGGCCAGCAGGCGAAGTTCTTTAAGACCAAACCCATCGATCCCCATCTTCTCCATCGTCCGCCCCTCGGCCCGGTAGTCTCTCCCGTGCATGGCCGAGGCCAGGACAATCAGCGCGTCCATCACGGGCGTAGGCACGCCGAGCTGCCTTCCCAGAGAGCTCATGGGGACCAGGCTACAGGGCACGTCCTCCGTGACGTAGCGCATCTCCGTCTGATGAGGGGCCTGTATGCCCCGGTAGCCGGGGTTGGCGCGCATCGCCTCCCGGATCGTCTTTCCCGCGGCGTCGTAGGCAAAGTACATCCACTCGCGCGCGGTCATCGCCTGGATGCCCAGGGCGGCTGCTACCTCCACGCGCTCCGCATCGAGCTTTTCCAGAACATTGGCCACGGAGGGCGAGGCGCCCTGGTGGTAAAATTCAAAGTCCGCCGGGTCATCGATCCACCCCGCGTTGAGAATCACCAGGGCGGGGTGGAACACAGCGCCGATGTTGTTGAAACTGGTCTTGAAGATGTTGTCTCCCGGAACGAACTGCGGGTAGGCCTTGCGGAGGACCTTTAAGCAGTCGGGGATGCGATACGCCCTCAGGGTGGCCAGAGGAATGGCGTTCTTGATGCGAAAGATTTTGGCCTGCCCCGGCCCCGTATTTCGGCTGGCATAGATAAACGTCTGGGTCTCGGCAATCACGATGTCGGCCTCGCACCCCAGGTCTCGCAGCACCTGGTAAAATTCGACCGCGCCGAAGGTGCGGCCGGGATTCAGGACGACGATCTGCCCGGAGGCGAGGTGGGGCGCGCAGAGCTCCGCAACCGTTCTGTGACCGGTGGCAGGAACCACGACCATCACCACGTCAGCCCCGAGGAGCGCCTCCTCCGGCCGGGTCGTCGCCAGTTCGATCCTGGCAAACCCCTCCTCCTCCCCGGTGACGTCGATGCCTCCCTCCATCTGAATGGGGCGGAGGCGCTCCTCGGAGCGGTTGAGCATCCGCACCTCGAACCCTTTGAGGGACAGATGTCCGGCCATGGCCAGGCCGCCGTGGCCCGCGCCCACCACGCAGAAGACGGGTTTATCGTTGCGCATAAGACCACCTCCGTTCCCTTTTTCTCTCAGGCGGATTCGTGAAGTTCCTTCTCAGAAACGTCGGCCATGCGCGCCACCTCCGCCACGATGGCGCGATCCAGGCACTTATAACCGAGAAGCTTCGCAGCCCGGCGGGCCACGGCCAGGCCTTCGGCCCCGAACTGCCTTGAGATGGTGATAACGGCCACGGCAGACCTCCTTTCTCAAAATTCAAAAGAAAAGCCGACGTAGAGCGCCACCACATCGTGGGCTTTCTACATCGGCCTACTCTTCAACAGGCCCTCTCCAGCGAGAGCGCCGTTTGACCAGTCTGCCGCAATGCACAACTGACGCGTGGTGAACCCGTTAGCTATTTGCCCTTTCAATCCCTTTCCTGGCGCGCCGCGCCGCCAATCCGGGTCTACACGAACGGAATCGCTCAGGAACCTTCTTCAGTACCCGTCTCACGTCTCACCGTCCCCAGGGGGGGTCTATCGTGACCTGCGACCAGCTGAGGTGGCTAAACTCCGCCGCCCGGTCGATCACCTCCTTGAAGGCGCCCACGTCGAACGGCTTCAGGAAGTAGTCGTAGGCCCCCAGCTCAATGGCCTGCATGGCCGCCTCCGACGTGCCGTAGGCCGTGATTAACACCACGGGCAACTTTGGATCGATCTCCCGAAGACGAGAGAGGGTGTCCAGGCCCGACAGTCCGGGCATCTGGATGTCCAGGACGATCACGTCGAAGGGGGTCTCCTTCACCAGGGCGAGGGCCTCTGCTCCGCTCCTTGCCGTGCTGACTTCGTAGCCTGCCGGGCCGAGGAGGCGCTGGAGAGAATGTCGCATCCCGGCCTCGTCGTCTACAATCAGTACCCGTCTCACATTTCGTCCCCTCCATCAGCGAAAGCGTGCCCGTGAAGACCGCCCCGCCCTCCGGCCGGTTTCAGGCTGTGGTCCGTCCTCCGTGCTGCTCCACGACCTTCCACATTACCAACACAGTAAGCAAAAAGTTTGCCATGCTCCGCCTTTGCTCCCAGATGACGCCCTCCAGGCATTCGGCGGCCAGAAGGCCCGAGACATTGGTGTCGAGCATCATCTCGGTGATGCGCTGCAACTTGTGTTTCGAATACACGATCCATTCATAATACATCTTCTGTCGCAGCTGGCCAACCTGAGCGCGTTGAGGCGATGACCATTCTGAGAGGATTACGAGTCTCCGCCCGACTCCATGCCGTAGCGCCTCATCCGGTCTCTGAGCATGGAGCGGGAGACGCCCAGGAGGCGGGCGGCCTGGACCTGGTTCCCCCCGCACCTCCGGAGGGCGTAGTCCAAGAGGCGGCGCTCCACCTCTTCGGAGACGGCGGCGTGGAGGTCCTTGTCCAGCGCGTTCAGCCGGGCGAGGTCGAGCGCAGCGAGGGGGGAGGAGCTGTCTGAGGAGGGGGGGGTCTCGGAGGGGCGCACGTCCTCCGCCGTGACGATGCCCCCCCGGCAGGTCAGGATGGCGTTCTTGAGGACGTTCTGAAGCTCCCGGACGTTCCCCGGCCAGGCGTGCCGGAGGAGGCGCTCCATCGCCTCCGATGAGACGGAGGCCCGCTCCGCGCCCAGTTCCGCGCAGAACCGGCTGACGAAGTAGTCCACGAGGCGGGGCAGGTCGTCCTTTCGCTCTCGCAGGGGGGGCAGGGATATGGTCACCACGTTCAGGCGGTAGTAGAGGTCCTCCCGGAAGCGCCCCTCCCGGCAGTCCGCCTCCAGGTCCCGGTGCGTGGCCGCGATCACCCGCGCGTCGGTCTGGATGACCTCATTCCCGCCCAGGCGCTCGAAGGTCCCTTCCTGGAGGACCCGGAGGATCTTGGCCTGGGTGGAGAGGGCCATGTCTCCGATCTCGTCCAGAAAGATCGTGCCTCCGAGGGCCTGCTCGAATTTTCCGATCCGCCTGGCGTGGGCGCTGGTGAACGCCCCCCGCTCGTGCCCGAACATCTCGCTCTCCAGCAGGCCCTCGGGAATGGCCGCGCAGTTGACGACCAGGAACGGCCCCTCCGCCCTCCGGCTGTGCTGCACGACGGCCCGCGCCACTAATTCCTTGCCCGTGCCGGTCTCCCCCCGGATGAGCACGGGGACGTCCGCGCCTGCCACCTGCCCGATGCGTTTGTAGACCTCCTGCATGCCGGGGTTGAGGCCCACGATCCGGTCCTCGGAGGGGTCGAAGGCGGGGGGGGACTCTATCGTGACCCGCGTCCGGCTGCGATGCCCGACCTCCGCCGCCCGGTCGATCACCTCCCTGAAGGCGTCCCCCTCAAACGGCTTGAGGATGTAGTCGTAGGCCCCCATCTGCATGGCCTGGATGGCCGTCTCCGCCGTGCCGTAGGCCGTGATGAACACCACCGGGAGCTTGGGGTCGATCTCCCGGAGGCGGCGGTAGGCGTCCAGGCCCGACAGGCCGGGCATCTGGATGTCCAGGACGGCCACGTCGAAGGGGGTCTCCTTCACCAGGGCCAGGGCCTCCGCCCCGCTCCTGGCCGTGGAGACCCTGTAGCCAGTCGGCTGCAGGAGGCGCTGGAGGGAGTGGCGCATCCCGGCCTCGTCGTCCACGATCAACGCTCGTCTCACGTCTCACGGTCTTCCGTCAGGGAGGGGGGGGTGTATCGTGACATGCGTCCGGCTGCGATGCCCGAACTCCGCCGCCCGGTCGATCACCTCCTTGAAGGCGCCCACGTCGAACGGCTTGAGGATGTAGTCGTAGGCCCCCAGCTCGACGGCCTGCATGGCCGCCTCCGACGTGCCGTAGGCCGTGATGAACACCACCGGGAGCTTGGGGTCGATCTCCCGGAGGCGGCGGAAGGCGTCCAGGCCCGACAGGCCGGGCATCTGGATGTCCATCACCGCCACGTCGAAGGGGGTCTCCTTCGCCAGGGCGAGGGCCCTCTCTCCGCTCTTGGCCGTGGAGACCTCGTAGCCCGCCGACTGGAGAAGGCGCTGGAGGGAATGTCGCATCCCGGCCTCGTCGTCCACAATCAGTACCTGTCTCATACCCTGTTGTCCTCCTCCAGCGGAAATAGGATCGTGAAGGCCGCGCCCCCCTCCGGCCTGTTTTGCGCCGCGATCCGTCCCCCGTGCTGCTCCACGACCTTCCGCACGATGGAAAGCCCCAGCCCCGTCCCCCGCTCCCGGCCGGTCACGAACGGCTCGAAGATGCGCCCCAGCAGGTCCTCCGGAATGCCGTAGCCCGTGTCTGCCACCTCCACCTCCGCCCACCGCCCATCCCCTTTCCCCGAACCGGAGAGGGGGAGAGCCGGAGAATCGGAGAGGGACTCTTTCCCCGTTTCCCCGCTTCCCCGCTTCTCCGTTTCAGGGAGCGGGGAAGAGGAGAGGGTTTCGTCCTGGTTCGTCTTCCGTTGCGTCGTTATCGAGATCCTCCCCCCCTCCGGCATCGCCTGCAGGGCGTTGAGGATCAGGTTGACGAAGACCTGCTCGATCTGCCTCTGGTCGGCCCGGATGACGACGCCGGGGTCCGCGTTCACCTCGACCTCGACCCCCTGGCTCTGGGCCTTGGAGGAGAGGAGGGCCACGGCGTTGGCGAGGGGGCGATCCATCTGCACCGGGGCGAATACGGGCGCCGGGGGCCGGGCGAAGTGGAGGAGGCGCTGGATGGAGCGGTCCACCTGGTTGAGTTCCTCGCTCATGACGTCGAAGTCCACCCGCCTGGGGTCTTCGGGGGGGAGGTCCGCCCGCAGGGCGAAGATCATCGTTTTGATGGCCGCCAGGGGGTTCCGGATCTCGTGGGCGAGGCCCGTGGCGAGTTGCCCGGCCATCGCGAGTTTTTCGGCCTGAATCAGCATCCGCTCGCTCTGGGCCAGGTCTGCGCTCACGGACCTGATCTTCTGCACCAGGGACTCCACGCCCTGCCCCAGGGACTCCAGCGCCTGGCCCTCCGAGATCTCCAGGCGCTCCACGACCTCCCCCGCGTCCTCGGCGCTGCGCACCTTGAGGACCAGCTCCGCGAGGGGCCGGACGACGCTCCGGGCGATGACCACCCCCAGCAGCCCGCCGATGATCACGCCCGCCACGGCGATGCCGTAGATCGTCCGCCTGGCCCTGGCGTTGTCCTGCAGCATCTGGGCGCGGGCGGCCTCGATGGCGCGCTCGTTGAGCCGGCTGAACTCCTCGCACGTCACCAGCAGGGACTCGGTCTGCTGCCTGCTCGCGCCGACCAGCATGTCCCGCGCCATGGCCATCTGCCCCTGGCGATACCAGGAGATGGCCTCGTCCTGCGCCCGCAGGAACCCCTCGTAGAGGGCGTCGATCCGGGTCAAGGCGGCCCGCTCTTCGGGGGTGCGGATTGTCTGCTCGACGTACTGACGAATGGCGGTGAACCTCTCCCGGTCCTTGAGGAGCTGATTCACCCACCCCTCATCTCCAGTAAGCAAAAAGTTTGCCGTGCGCCGCCGTTGCGCCTGAATGTCCTCTACCATGCGCAGCGAGGACAGGAGGCTGGAGACGTTGCTGTCCAGGATCGTCACGGTGAGGGTCTGAAGGCGGTCGATGTAGAAGATCATCGCGAGGTTCACGCCGGCCAGCAGGGCGGCCATCAGCAGGAATCCCGTGATCGTCCGGGTGGTGATGTTGAATTTCATGCCCGTCCCTTATCTATATGTACCTCTGACCTCATCGTCCGTTCGCCCATCCGTTTTCTACCTTATAC
>CAYRZX010000125.1:10684-17653 GCA_964428665.1 uncultured Gemmatimonas sp. | reverse complement strand
CCGCGAAGAGGCTGTTCAATCTCTGGCTGTTGCGGAGGAAATCGTGACAAAGGTTGGACAGAAAATATCAGGGACACCTGGTTGATATAAGGGCTTTCTCCATGACTTCCTATCCTAATCTTCTCCTCATCACAACCGACCAGCAGCGAGGCGACACGCTGGGCGCGGGCGGGAACCCGGTCATTCGCACGCCCGTATTGGACGGGCTGGCAAGGGACGGTGTCTTCTTCAAGGCGGCCTACAGCGAGGCGCCGGTGTGCGTGCCGATGCGCTCCTGCTGGATGCTGGGGCAGCACCCGCTCACGCTGGGGCAGAACCGGTGGCGGACCAGGGCGTTTCCGCCCGGACAGACGCTGTCTGAACATCTGGGCGCGGCGGGCTATCGCTGCGGGGTGTTCGGGAAGCGGCACTTCCATCCCGTGAAGGAGCCTTACGGGTTCCACGAGATGCAGGTGCACGAGTCGGGGCGGATGCCGGAGGAGATGGACGACGACTACCTGGCCTGGCTGCGGCGCGAGACGGACTGGGGGGGCTACTCGCGGGCGCACGGGGTGGGGAACAACGACGTGTTCGCGGCGCCGTCCGTGATCCCGGAGCCGGAGTACGTGTCGTCCTGGGTGGCGCGGGAGACGGTCCAGTTCCTCGAACGGCACAGCCGCGACCGGGGGGGGCAGCCGTTCTTCTGCTGGTGCAGCTTCAACAAGCCGCACTCGCCCTACGACCCGCCCCGGCCGTTTGACACGCTGTACCGACCGCAGGACGTGCCCGCCCCTTACCTGATGCCGGGGGGGATGGAGGACGAGCTGCCGATCAACCAGCGGCGCATCCTGTATTACACCTGGCAGACGATCGGGGAGGCGCAGATGCGCGCGTCGAAGGCCTGCTACTACGGGGTGATCACGCACATCGACGTCTGCGTGGGCCGGGTGCTGAGGGCGCTGGACCGGCTCGGCCTGCGCGAGGACACGGTCATCGCCTTCACCTCGGACCACGGGGACATGATGGGGGACCACAACCAGTACTTCAAGTCGACGTTCTACGAGGGGTCGGCCCGCGTGCCCTACATCGTGAATGTGCCTGAGGCGTGGCGGGGGCGGAGGGGGATCGTGCGCGCCGGGAGACAGGGGGAGCCGGTGGGGGTCTCCACGCTGATGCCGACGCTGCTCGACCTGGCGGGCGTGCCCAGGCCTGAGACGGCCACGGCGGACTCGCTGCTGCCGATGCTCCGGGGGGGCGCTGCCCCGCAGAATGGAGAGGTGGCCGCGGCGTATGACATCCTGCCCGGCACGCCGGGCCACTCGGCGATGCTCCGGTGGGGCCGTTTCAAATACATCTACTGGCAGCCGGGGGACCACCGACAGCTGTTCGACGTGGAGGCCGATCCGGGTGAGCTGACCGACCTGGCCGAACAGGAGGCGTTTAAGGGTGTGGCCGAAGAGGCGCACCGGCGTCTCGAAAGGCGTCTTGCCGAGTACCCGTTCGGGCGGGACGAGGTGCTGGTCGAGGGCCGGCTGACGGGCGCGCCGTTCGACCCGCCGGAGAACTGGCACCCGCCGATCAAGGGACCTTGGGGGAGAAGGAGTTTTTAAGGAGAAACTCTTATGACAAAGGATGAAATATACGAATTCGACCTGAACGGATACATCGTCTACCGGAACATCCTGTCGGCTGAAGAGGTGGACCGGATGAACCGGATCATCGACGCGGACCAGGCGAGCAAGGGGGCCGAGGACAGCTTCCACTTCCCGTTCATGGACATGGACCCCGAATGCTTTCTGGACCTGATGGCGTACCCCAGGACGCTCCAGGTCATCCGCGTGATGGTGGGGGACTGGCTGCGGCTGGACCACGCCTACGCGATTCAGATGACGCGGGAGACGGAGGCCCGGGAGAACCTGCACGGGGGGCCGAGGGCGGACCAGGGGGAGCATCAGTATCAGTGGCTGGACGGGAAGATGTACAACGGTCTGATCGTGATCATGTATGCCCTGGCGGACGTGAACCCGGGGGACGGGGGGTTCATCTGCGTGCCGGGGAGCCACAAGGCGAACCTGGTCCACCGCCCGCCGGTGACCTCGCACCTGGTGGTGAACCCGTCGCTCAGGGCGGGGGACATGCTGATCTTCACGGAGGCCCTGGTGCACGGGACGCGGCGCTGGCAGGGGGACCACCGGAGGCGTTCGCTGCTCTACAAGTACTCACCGGGGTACTCGACGTGGGGCGATTACGAGAAGCTGCGGCGGTTCCACGACCTGGCGAGGAACGACCTGCAGCGGGACCTGCTGAGGCCGCCGCACGTGGGACAGCGGACGCCGTTAAAGTTTCCGGAGGTGACGCAGGCGTGAAGGGCGTGGTCTTCCTGGGCAACCGGCGCTGCGAGGTGCGCGAGGTCCCCGTCCCCCGTCCCGGCCACGGGGAGGTCCTGATCCGGGTGAGGGCGGCGGGCATCTGCGGGTCTGACCTGCACGTGTACCGGGATGAGAAGGCCACGGACCAGGTCCGGGGGCACGAGGCGAGCGGCGCGGTGGAGGAGGTGGGGCCGGGCGTTCAGCGTCTGAAGGCCGGCGACCGGGTGAGCGTCCACCACCATCAGGGGTGCGGGGTCTGTTATTCGTGCGCCCGAGGCGAGACGGTGGCCTGCTCGGTCCGGCACCGGATCATCGGGGTGCACGTCTCCGGGGCGTTCGGGGAGTACCTGGTGGCGCAGGAGCAGAACTGCATCCCGCTCCCTCCGGGCGGGAGTTTTGTGGACGGGGCCTTCATGGCGTGCGTGGGGGGCACGGCCTACGGGGCGCTCCGGAGATTAGGGGCCGTGGCGCACGAGTCGGTGGCGGTGTTCGGGCTGGGGCCGGTGGGCCTGAGCTGCGTTCTGGTGGCCAGGTCCCTGGGGCTGTGCGTCATTGGCGTGGACGTGACGCCGGTGCGCGTCCGGCTGGCGCTGGCGTGCGGGGCGCAGGCCGCGGTGGACGCGCGAGAGGCCGACCCGGTCGAGGCCGTGCGGGCGTTCGGGCGCGCCGAGGGGTTCGGGGGGGATGGCGTGGACCATGTCATCGAGACCTCCGGCAGCGCGCAGGCCCGGGGCCACATCCTGCCTTCGTTGAGGCGGGAGGGGAGGGCGGCCATCCTGGGCGTGGGGAGCGACGAGAAGGTGATCAACCCGACGCACATCCACGGGAGGGCGGCCACGCTGATCGGGTCGGTGGTGTTCCCGCTGGGCTGGATGTGGGACCTGAGCCGGCTCTGCGCGGTCAGCGGGCTGAGCTTTGAGCCTGCGGTGACCCACCGCTTCTCCCTGGAGGAGGCCCCCGAGGCGCTGGCCGTGGCGGACGAGGCGCGAGGGGGGAAGGTCATTTTTACAGCATAGGTATTTTACCAGAATAGAAAGGATCATCTCCATGAGCCTGATCGGATTGCCCAAGCAGGAGATCGACACTCCGGCGCTGCTGGTGGACCTGGCCGCGCTGGAGCGGAACATCGAGCGGATGGCGAGGGTCATCGTCCGGGAGGCGGGGGTGCGCTGGAGGCCGCACACGAAGGGGATCAAGACGCCCGCCATCGCCCACATGCTGCTGGGGGCGGGGGCCAGCGGCGTGACCTGCGCCAAGTTAGGCGAGGCGGAGGTGATGGCGGCCGCGGGCATTCGGGACATCCTGATCGCCAACCAGGTCGTGGGGCCGCAGAAGGTCGCCCGGCTGGTCAACCTGCGCCGGCACGCGGACGTGGTTTCGGCCGTGGACTGCGTGGAGCAGATCGAGGCGCTCGACCGGGCGGCCCGCGAAAAGGGGGTGCGGCTGCGGGTCGTGATCGAGGTGAACGTGGGGATGAACCGGGCGGGCGTGGAGCCGGGGGAGCCGGTGTTGAGCCTGGCCCGAAAGATTGCGGCCCTGCCGGGGTTGCAGTTCGCGGGGGTGATGACGTGGGAGTCTCTGGCGCTCAGGATCGCGGATCAGGAGGAGAAGCGGCGGGTCGTGGCGGAGGCGCTTCAGAAGCTCACGGGGAGCGCAAAGCTGTGCCGGGACGCGGGGCTGCCTGTGGAGATCGTGAGCTGCGGGGGGACGGGGACCTACTGGATGAGCGCCTTCCAGCCGGGGGTCACGGAGATTCAGGCGGGGGGCGGGGTGCTGGGTGACCTCAACTACAGCCGGAACTTCCGCGTTCCGGGCCACGAGCATGCGCTGACGGTCCTGTCCACGGTGACGAGCAGGCCCACGCCCACGCGCATCATCTGCGACGCGGGCCGAAAGACGATGAGCACCGAGGCGGGGCCGCCGGAGCCGGCCGGGATCGCGAACGTGAAGTCGGTGGGGCTGTCCGCGGAGCACGGAAAGATCGAGCTGGAGGCGCCGGGCGAGACGCCGAGGGTGGGGGACAAGATCGAGTGGATCGTGGCCTATGGGGATGTGACGGTGGCGCTGCACGACGTCTTCTACGGGATTCGCGACGGGAGGGTGGAGGTCGTGTGGCCGATTCTGGGGCGGGGGAAACTGCAATGACTACGAGACCACAAGACCACTGACCACAAGACCACTGACTGTTGACTTTGGTCTTGTGGTCTGTTGTCTGTGGTCTGTTGTCTGTGGTCTGCCGTTTGCCGGAGGGTTGAGCGGTGGCGCGGTACCTGGGTCTGGACGTGGGGACGACGACGATCACGGCGCTGGCGCTGGACGTGGCCTCCGGGGAGGTCGTGGCGGTCCGGACGGTCCCGAATGCGTGCGAGGTGACTTCTCCGGAGGACAGGCGCCGGGGCCGGAGCGAGTGGGACGCGGCGAAAATGGTCGCGCTGGCCCTGGGGGCGATCCGGGAGGCGGTCCGCGCAGGCGGGCGGGTTGCGGGCATCGGCGTGACGGGGCAGATGCACGGGATGCTGCTGGTGTCGGAGGCGGGGGCGCCGGTGGGTCCGTTCATCGGCTGGCAGGACCGGCGGGGGATGGAGGCGACGGACGGAAGGTCTTATGTGGAACGGATGCAGGCGCTGGCGGATGAAGTGGGGGCCGGAGGGCGGATCTGTAAGCCGCGCGCCGGATACCTGGGGACGACGCTGTTCTGGATGGCGGTCAATGGGGCCCTGCCGGGGTCATCGTTCACCGCCTCGTTTTTGCCCGATTACATCGTCGCCGCGCTGACGGGGACGCGGCCCGTGACGGACGCGACGGACGCGGCGGGGTCCGGGCTGTTCGATGTCTTCGGCCTGAAATGGGAGGAGGGGCTGATCGGGGCGCTGGGGCTTTCGAGGGGGATGCTCCCGGAGGCGCGGCCGTCAGGCTCCCGCGCGGGCGGGCTGACGCGGGCTGCGGCGGCTGCGACGGGGGCGCCGGAGGGGCTGCCGGTCTGCGTGGCGTGCGGGGACAACCAGGCGAGCTTTGCGGGGAGCGTGGGGGATTATGGGCATGACCTGCTGGTCAACATCGGGACAGGGGGGCAGGTCTCGGCGTATGTGGACCGGGCGATGTTGACGGAGGGGCTGGAGGCGCGGCCTTATGTGGATGGGAAGTATTTGCTTGTGGGGGCCGGGTTGGTCGGAGGCCGGTCGTATGCGTGGCTGAGAGACGTATTCCGGGAAGTGGGCAAGGCGTTTTTCGGGGGGCGCGGGGACGAGGACCTCTACGATGAGATGACCCGGCTGGCCGCCGCCGTGCCGCCAGGGTGCGAGGGGCTGCGGTGCGAGCCGCTGTTCACGGGGACGCGGCGGGAGCCGGGCCGGCGAGGGATCTGGGGCGGGGTGGGCGCGGCGAACTTCACGCCGGGGCACATGGCGCGTGCCCTGCTGGAGGGGATCGCGGAGCAGTTCCGGCTGATGTACGGGGAGATGGAGAGGCTGGGCGCTGGAGGGCGAACGAGGCTGATCGGGGCGGGCAATGGCATCCGCAAGAACCCGTTGTTGAGGGGGATCCTGGCGGATGCGTTCGGGATGCGGATGCAGACGCCGGCGCACCGGGAGGAGGCGGCGTTCGGGGCCGCGCTGGTGGCGGCGGTGGGGGATGGGGCGTTCCGGGATATGCAGGAGGCGGGGCGGGTGATCCGGTATGAGTAGGAGAAAAATCTAATGCCTGAGATTCTTTCCATCGCCGTCGTGGGGTGCGGGGCCGTGGGGCGGTCGCACGCGCGGGCGGCGGCGAGGACAGCGGGCGTGCGGCTAACCGCGGTCGTGGACCTGTCCGAGCAGGCCCGGATGCCGCTCGCGCAGGAGTTCGGCGCGGCGCCGTTCGCCTCGGTGGAGGACCTGCTGGCGAGCGGGACCGCCGTGGATGCGGCGGTGGTGGCCCTGCCGGACCGGCTGCACGCGCCGGTCTCGTTACAGTTTCTGGACGCCGGATGCCACGTCCTCTTAGAGAAGCCGATGGCGGCGAGCGTCGCGGAGTGCGAGGCGGTCACAAGCCGGGCGCAGGGGCGCGGGAAGGTGCTGATGATCGGGCACGCGCACCATTTTATCGCGGCGGTCGTCCGGGCGAGGGAGCTAATGAGGGAGGGGAAGGTCGGGGTCCCGCTGTCTGCGCGGGACACCCTGCCTTATACGCACTATCTCCCCGGCCGGCAGAGGTGGTTCTTCGACCCGAAGCTCGCCGCGGGCGGGGCGCTGTGGGCCAACGGGGTGCACCAGATTGACCGATTGCGCTGGATTCTGGACACGACTGAGGCGGAGGCCTGGGGGACGGTCCTGGCTCCGTCTGATAACCCTTCGATTGAGCACACAGCGCTCTGGACGACGCGCTACGCCTCCGGGTGCGTGGCTCAGTTCTTCTGCGGCGGGATGAGCGCGAAGGGGGTCTTTTCAGGGGTGGAAATTTTTGGGAGCGAGGGGATTCTCCGGCAGGAGACGTTCGGAAAGGTGTTTGTGGAGCGTGGGGGGGAGGTGGAGGAGGTCCCGCTGACGCCGCCGGAGGGGGGGCACATCGGGGCGGAGATGCGGGCGTTCGTGGACGCGATCCGGGCCGGGGGGCCTTCCCCGATTCCGGGGGAGTGGGGGACGGC
>CAYRZX010000125.1:0-10584 GCA_964428665.1 uncultured Gemmatimonas sp. | reverse complement strand
GGCGCGGAGGGCGGCGGAGAAGGGGGACCGGACGGGGGCGCTGGCGGCGCTGCTGACGCACTACCGGAAGGCGTATCCGCTGCCGCCCCCTTCGGAGGGGAAGGAGGCGTTTGAGGGCGCGGACCGGATCGTGAAGCATATCTTTCAGTGGGGGCCTTACGAGGCGGCGGACTACGGGCCGGAGATGGACTGGGAGTGGGACCCGCGCGGGGACATCGAGTGGGTGGCGGCGGTCTACCGGTTCTACTGGGCGCAGCCCTTAGCCAGGGCGTTCGCGGCCACGCGGCGGGAGGAGTACGGAAGGGCGTTCGTGGAGCTGGCGTCGGACTGGATCGCCAGGCACCCGCTGGAGCGGCACGAGAAGGCGCACCCGGTCTACACGCACTGGAGGGGGTTCGCGTGGCTGGACATCCAGACGGGCATCCGGGCGACGAACCTCTGCACGACGTTCCGGACGCTCGCGCACGCGGAGGCGTTCACGCCGGAGTTCCTGGGAATCCTGCTCGCCAGCCTGTATGACCATCAGGTGAAGACCGAGCGCATCCCGATGGGGCGGATCCACAACAAGGCGATCTTCGAGCAGCGGGGGTTCATGAACGTGGCCTACACGTTCCCGGAGTTCGCGGAGTCGAGGCGATGGGCGGCGCTGGCCGTGCGGCGGGCGCACGAGAATCTGCTGGCGCAGACGACGGCGGACGGGGTCCAGCGGGAGTGGTCCTCGGGCTATCACCTGGGCGTGCTACGGGACGCGGTGGAGATCTGGGAGCGGGGGGAGAAGATGGGCGTGGACGCGCCCGAGAGCTACCGGGACCGGGTGCGGGGGATGTACGACTATATCTTTGCGGTCGCCACGCCGGAGCTGGCGTTCCCGATGTTCGGGGACTGCGCCCGGCACCCGGTCCACACGGACGACCGGTCGAAGTGGGACCTGTACAGGACGCTGACGGAGGCGTCGGCGCTTTTGAAGGACCCCAAGTATGAGGCCAGGGCAAAGCTGGACCTGAAGGGCCTGCCGGAACAGTTGAGCTATGCGTTTCCGGGGGCGGGGATGTACGTCATGCGGTCCGGCTGGGGGACGGAGGACATCCACTTTGCGCTGCACTGCTCGCCGCTGGCGATCTCCGGGCACGACCAGCCGGACAACGGGACGTTTGAGCTCTACGCCTTTGGCCGGTGGCTGATGCCGGACACGGGCTATTACACCTACGGGCACGACCAGGAGGGGCGGGCCTGGCACCGGCGGACGGCGGTCCACCAGACGCTGACGCTGGACGGGCACGACTGCATGGACCGGGGACGGCAGCTCCTCTGGCGCACGGAGAAGGCGTTCGACGCGCTGACCGTGGAGAATGACGCGTACGACGACCACTTCGGCACGTTTGAGCCGAGGCGTCGGGTCCACGCCTACAGCGCCCTGCTCCACCGCCGCACGGTCTGGTTCGTGAACAGGGCCTTCTTCGTACTCGTGGACGAGGCCATCGGGGACCCGAAGGGGGCGCTCGACCTCCACTTCCAGCTTGCGGTGGGGGAGGCGCGTCTGGAGCCGGAGGTCAGGCGGGCGTACACGCGCTTCCCGGACGCCAATGTCCTGGTCTGGACGGACCCGAAGGCCCCGGTGACGCTGGAGGAGGAGGAGGGGTGGTTCGCGTGCGAGTACGGGAGGCGGGCGCGTCGGACGGCGTTCCGGCTCCGCCACGCGAGCCTGGCCCCGACGACGTTCGTGACTGTGCTGGTCCCCTACCGGGGGACGGAGGTCCCGAAGGTCTCGGCGGACGTGCCGGAGGATTTTGTGGCCGGGGCGGACGCGCTGGCGCTGCGGGTGACGGTGGGGGGGAAGGCTTGGCAGGTCGGGAGGAGGTTGAGCAGCGGGGAGGCGTGGTGTGAGGCGGAGTAAAAAGCCCTCACCCCGGCTCACGATGTTCGCCACCCCTCTCCCATTTATGGGAGAGGGGAAGCCGAGCGGAGCGAGGCGGGGTGAGGGCCGTCATATACGGAGGCCCTATGAGATTATCTCAAACTCAAATAGACCGATTCAACGCGGACGGCTTCCTGGTCGTCGAGGAGGGGCTGGAGGAGGATGACCTGAACCCCGTCATCGACGAATACAGCGCCCACATCGACCGGCGCGCCCGGCAGCTCCACGCGGAGGGCAAGCTCAGCCGCCTCTACGAGGAGGAGCCGTTCGAGCGCCGGCTGGCGCGCATCTGCCGGGAGAATACGGAGGTCTACGGGGAGCTGGACATCATGCGGCTGCGGGGGAGGGCGTCGTTCGAGTTCCTGAGGAATGAGCATCTGCTGGACATCGTGGAGGGGGTCGTGGGGCCGGAGATCACGTGCAGCCCGATCCAGCACATCCGGGCGAAGCTGCCGAGCGGGCTGACGCCGGGGGGGCACGACCAGCACGTGGTGCCCTGGCACCAGGACGCCGGGGTGACGTGGGAGGAGGCCGATCCCCACTTTATTCTGACGGTCTGGATCCCGATGGTGGACGCCACGCCGGAGAACGGCTGTCTGGAGATTCTCCCCCGCGTGCACGGCGGGGGGCTGCTGAGGCACCTGCGCGAGGGGGGCACGCACATCGCGCCGGAGTTGATGCCGGACGCAGAGCCGCTGCTGCTGCCGGTGCGCAAGGGGGACGTGATCCTGATGCACAAGGAGATCCCCCATCGCTCCCATCCCAACCGGACCGACACGGTGCGGTGGAGCATGGACCTGCGCTACCAGAAGACGGGCACGCCGACGGGGCGGCCGTTCTACCCCGACTTCGTGGCCCGGAGCCGGGCCAATCCGGCGTCTGTGCTGGCGGACCACGAGACGTGGCGCGACCGCTGGGTCGAGGCGCTGGAGAAGAGCAGAGGAGTCGCGGCGCACAGGTGGAAATAGCGCGAAAAGAGATCATCGAGTTTTTTCAGAATCAGGTGACGTGAGTCGAGGAGATACCTATGCCCAGAGAGCCTGAGCCGTCCTGGAGAGACGGTATGAGAAGTGTCTGCCGGGATGAATTCGAGAGCCTGGACGCGCTGCTGAGCGCGGTGTTCCGGCCCGGCCTCGTGGAGCAATACCCCCACCTGTACTCCCCCGAAAACACGGGCAACATGCGGGTGGTGGTGCAGGACGGGAAGGTGGTGTCGCACATCGGGACGATCCGGCGCTACGCCTCCCTCCTGGGCTGCACGGTCCGCGTGGCGTCGCTGGGGGGGGTGTCCACGTACCCGGAGTGTCGCGGGAAGGGCTACGCCACGGCCCTGTTCGAGGACTGGATGCGGGTCTGCCGGGAGGACGGGGTGGACTTTATGCTGGTGTCGGGCTACCGGAAGATGTACCACCGGCACGGCTGCCGCTACGTGGGGAAGGACTTCAACTTCGACGTGGCGAGGGCGGACGCAGGGCGGCTCGACGACGCGGGCGTGGAGGTGAGAGAGGCGGGCCTGGAGGACGCGGAGGCCATCGCGGAGGTCTACCGCCGGGAGCCGGTGCGGTGGCTGAGGCCGCCGGCGGACTACCGGAATGCGCTGACGAGCTACGTGATGAACCGGCCCGCGCAGTTTCTGACGCTCTATGAGCAGGGGGCGCTGCGGGGCTACGTGATCGTGCAGCTGCTCCGGGAGCAGGACAGGGAGCGAAAGGTCCAGCTGCTGGAGTTTGCGGGGGACCGGCGGAGCGTCGCGGGCGCGCTGGGGGAGGTCGTGAGGCGCTACGATCTGGAGGCGCTGCGCGTGCACGTGGCAGGGTATGACAAACTGATGCAGGGGCTGCTCGTGGAGCGAGGGTTGACGGGGACGCCGGCCAACGCCTCCGGGACGGTGACGCTGATCCATTTCGCACAGTTCATGGAGCGGATGCGGCCCTACTTCGCCGAGCGGCTCGGAGAGACCGGGGCGAGGAGCCTGGTCTTTCTGGAGCAGGGGGAACAGATGGTCTTTCTGTGCGGGGGGGACCGGGTGGTGGCGGAGGACCAGGGGGAGGCGGTGCAGTTGATCTTCGGGACGCTGGAGGGGGCCGAGGAGAAGTTGCTGGCGCGCGGCGGCCGGGCGGGAGAGGCGCTGCGGGAGATCTTCCCGATCCCGGCGCTCTGGTACGGGGTGAATTACGTGTGAGAAATCTTGAACCGCCAAAAGGAGAGGTAGGATGGCCAATCAGGACGGGAAGGTGCGCGTGGGCATCATCGGGACGGGGCAGATCGGCAAGTCGCACGTCCGGAAGTACAGGGAGATGCCGGAGGTGGAGATCGTGGCGGTGGCGGACCTGCGGGAGGAGGAGGCCAGGCGGGTGGCGGCGGAAAATGGGATTCCGAGGGTCTTCACGGACTACCGCGAGATGCTCAAGCTGGGGGAGATCGTGGCGGTGGACGTCTGCCTGCACAACCACTTCCACCGGCCGGCGACGGTGGCGGCGCTGGAGGCGGGCAAGCACGTGTATTGCGAGAAGCCGATGGCGGCGACCGCAACGGATGCCCGCGCGATGATGGAGGCGGCGCGCCGGACGGGGAGGCGGCTGATGGTGCAGATGGGGACGGTGTTCACGCCGGAGGCGCAGGCGGCCAGGCGGATGATCGAGCGGGGGGCGCTGGGCCGGGTGTATTACGCCAAGACGAGCCACTACCGGCGGCGGGGGAGGCCCTATGTGGACGGCTACGGGTCGCCCGCGTTCGTGCAGCGGGACAACTCGGGCGGCGGGGCGCTGCTGGACATGGGGATCTACCACATGGGGATGATGATCTACCTGCTCGGCAACCCGGAGATCGAGACGGTGACGGCTTCGACGTTCCAGGAGATCCCGATGGACGAGGGGCGGCGGCGGGACAGCGGCTACAGCGTGGAGGAGTTCGTGACGGGGATGGTGCGGTTCCGGGGGGACGTGACGATGTTCTTCGAGGAGGCGTGGGCGTCCAACATGGACGGGGGGAGCGGGGACCAGGTGATGGGGTCGCTGGGCGGGCTGAAGCTCAACCCGCTGACGTTCTACGGGGAGCACGGGGGGCTGGTGGGGGACACGCCGATCAACGTGGACATGTTCAAGCGGCAGCGGCAGCTGATGGACCCCTACGCGGCGGCCTACGATAACCCCCAGGTCCACTGGGTGCATACGCTGCTGGGGCACACGACGTTCATCGACACGGCGGCGGTGGCGCTGAAGGTGGCGGAGATCTCGGAGGCGATGTACAGGTCGGCGGAGACGCGGAGAGAGGTGGTGTTTTAATGACAAGGGTATCGGAGGCCGTGCGCGCCCTGCCAGACGTGAGCCGGTCGCGGGCGCTGTTCGAGGAGGCGGAGCGGCTGATGCCGGGGGGGACGCAGCTGCTGAGCCGGAGGCCCTCGCTCTTCCTGCCGGGGGCGTGGCCGGTCTACGCGGAGCGGGCGAAGGGGTGCCGGATATGGGACATCGACGGGAATGAGTACGTCGACTTTCTGGCGGGCTTCGGGCCGTTCGTGCTGGGCTACGGGTGCGAGGCCGTGGACCGGGCGGTGGTCGAGCAGGTCCGGCGGACGACCTGCTCCACGCTGAACAACCCGCTGGAGGTGGAGGTCGCCCGGATGCTGGTGGAGGCGGTCCCGTGCGCGGAGATGGTCCGGTTCTCCAAGTGCGGGGGGGAGGCGGACGCGATGGCGATCCGGGTCGCGCGGGGCTACACGGGGCGGGACAGGGTCCTGTTCTGCGGGTATCACGGCTGGCACGACTGGTACATCGCGGCCAATCTGGCGTCGGCGGAGGCCCTGAACGCCCACCTGCTTCCGGGGGTTTCGCCCAGGGGCGTGCCGAAGGGGCTGGCGGGCACGGCGATTCCGTTCGAGTACAACAACCTGGACAGTCTGCGGGGGGCGCTGGAGGCCCACCGTGGGGAGGTGGCGGCGATCATCATGGAGGCCTGCCGTTCAAAGGCCCCGGCGCCGGGCTATCTTGAGGGGGTGCGGAGGCTGGCCACGGAGCACGGGGCCGTGCTGATCTTCGACGAGGTGGTGACGGGCTTCCGGCTGGCGCGGGGCGGGGCGCAGGAATACTTTGGTGTGACGCCGGACCTGACGACGTTCGCCAAGGCCCTGGGGAACGGGTACCCGCTTTCGGCGGTGGTGGGCCGGCGGGGGGTGATGGAGGGGGCGGCGACGCAGTTCATCTCCAGCCTCTACTGGTCCGACGCGATCGGGCTGGCGGCGGCGAAGGCGACGCTGGAGGAGATGCGGCGGGTGGATGCGCAGCGGCTGCTGTGGGAGCGGGGACGGCTGCTGAAGGAGGGGCTGACGGAGGCCATCGCCCGGCGCGGGGTCCCGGCGCAGTGCGCGGGCTACGAGCCGATGCTGAGCCTGGCGTTCGAGGGGGGGGACGCGGGCCTGCGGAAGGCGATGATGTCGGTCTACCAGCAGGAGATGCTCCGGCGGGGGTTCCTGGCCGGGGCCGGGCATCCGCTGTCGGTCGCGCACACGGAGGAGGTCATCGCGGGGTTCGTGGCGGCGGCGGACGAGGCGTTCGCAGAGGTCCGGGCCGGGCTGGACGCCGGGGACCTGGCGTCGCGTCTGGAGACGACCGGGGAGCAGCAGGAGGGGTTCCGCAGGCTGGTATGATCAGGCCGTCTTTCAGTCGGATTCGGGGACACCTGCCGATCCTGACGGTCCTCCTGTTCGGGGCGGCGCTGCGGTTCTACGGGCTGGACTGGGGGATCGCCTCGCTGCGGGGCCTTCGCGTGGACGGGCGCGAGCTGTCCATCCAGGAGGCGGGGTTTCACCCGGACGCCAACTTTTTGACGATGGCGGCGCAGAGCCTGAGCCGGTCGATCCATCCCCACCACCTGGTCGACGGGCAGATGAGGCTCTACTCGGTCTTCGGGCCGGTGTTCATGTACCTTTTCTGGGTCTTCGGGAAGGTTCTCTCCGTCTTTGCGGGGTTTGACCTGTTCCACCTGGAGGGCGTGCGGGACGCGAACTGGACGCGGCTGGCGGGCCGGGGCCTGTCGGCGCTGGCGGGGACGCTGACGGTGCTGGTCGTCTATCTCATCGGGGCGCGGTTCTACAGCCGGCCGGCAGGGCTTGCGGGGGCCTCTCTTCTGTCGGTGACGCCGCTGCACATCCAGTCCTCGCATTTTTGCACGGTGGATGCGCTGCTGGGGCTGTGGATGGCGGTTGCGTTTCTGGCGTTCTGGCGCGTGGCGGAGAGGGGAGGGGGAAAGGATTATGGCGTGGCGGGGGCGTTGATCGGCCTGGGGTGCGCCACGAAGCTGCACGCGGTCGAGCTGTTCGCGCCGCTCGTGGTGGCGCATTGGATCAGAAGAGCGGGGACCCAACCCCCCGACCCCCTTCCCCGTAGGGGAAGGGGGAGCAGGCAGATTTCTCCCCTCTCCCTTTGGGGGAGGGGCCGGGGGAGGGGTCTCCGTTTCACGTTTTACCTCTCCGCGCTGTTCGACCGGAGACTGTTTATGGCGCTGGGCGCGTCGGTGGCGGCGTTCGCCCTTCTGGTCCCCTCCTCGGTCCTGCGCTTCCGCGACTATTTCGACCCGGCGAACATGCTGACCGCCACCAACGCCATTCTGGTCAACATGGGACAGGTCATGATGCGCGGGTCGTTTCACTTTGCGGGCACGCCTCCCTATCTGTATTACATCACCAACCTGTTCCCCGCCGGGCTGGGGGTTCCGCTGGAGGTGGCGGTCTTCGCGGGCATCGCGTGGGGGGCCTATCGCCACAGGCGAGGGGACCTCCTGCTGCTTTCGTTCGTGGTCTTCTACTTCCTGGCGACGGGTCGCTTTCAGGGGAAATATGTCCGCTACTTCGTCCTCTGGGCGCCTTTCGTCGCCGTGCTGGCGGGCCGGCTCATGGCGGAGCTGTGCGGGTCCGGGCGCAGGGCCCTGCGCGTGGCCGGGATCGCGTTCGCGTCGGCCGTGGGCCTCTACACCTCGGCCTACGCCGTTGCGTTCACGGGCATCTACGGGGGGCCGGACGTCCGGGTCGAGGCCGCGAGGTGGGTGGCCGCCCACGTCCCGGCCGGGTCGGCCGTGCTCCTGGAGCGGGGGCACAACGACGTGCGGACGCTCCTCTCAGGGAAGGACTACCGGTTTCGGGTGCTCGACATCGACGACCTGCTCGCCGCCCGGTTTCAGGCGGAGTCCCTGAGAGATGCCCTGTTCCAGGACGATTACGAGATCCTCTCCTTCAACGTGGAGGGGACCCGCCACGCCGTGGGCCGGGTCGAACGTTTGAGGGGGACCCCTTACTATCGTTCGGCCCTCTACGACCTCTATCTGAGGCAGGCCGATTATTTGGTAATCTCGGACGACCGCCTGGCGATGCGGGGCCGCCTGCCCTTCGCGACGATGTATTACGACGCCTTGATGGAGGGGGGATTCGGATACACCCCCGTCGGGCAGTTCGTGGCCGTGCCGAGGTTCCTGGGGGTCCCGTTCGACGACAACGGGTCGGACGTGACCTGGCGGCAGTTCGACCACCCCCGGGTGTTCGTGTTCAGGCGCACCGGCGAGGCCCGCGCCTTCGACCCCGGCTACAGGGCCCTGCTCCCCCTCAGGTCGGCGCGAGAGGCATACGAGACGTTTGTGCTGGCCGTGACCTTCAAGGACATCCTTCTGCTGCGCGGATGCCTGCTCAAAGACGCGCGGGAGATCGCCACGTCCGAGGAGCTCGCGGTCGCCGTCTACAAGCTCAATCAGCGCCCTGACCTGCTGCAACGCCTGTCGGAGCCGCGCTTTGCCTTTCAGGAGCCGGACGGGTGGGGGATCGACCTGCCGAGGATCGGGGCGGAGGAGGCTGCGAAGCGACGACAGGGCAGGTGAGGCGCGAGTGGATCATCTGGAACTCAGGAACTCAGGAAAAAAGGGCCTGTTCCCTGATTTCCTGAGTTTCAGATTAAAACCTGATTTCCGTGTGGAGGACAGTCGACCAGGAGGCGGCGGTGATCCGGGGCAAGAAGGTCGTCGTGGTGTTTCCGGCCTACAACGCGGAGCGGACGCTGGAGCGCACCTATCGTGACATTCCGTTTGACGTGGTGGACACCGTCATTCTGGTGGACGACGCCAGCCGGGACAACACCGTGGAGGTGGCCCGAAGGCTGAACATCCCGACCGTGGTCCACCCGGAGAACAGGGGTTACGGGGGGAATCAAAAGACCTGCTACCGGGAGGCGCTGCGGCTGGGGGCGGACATCGTCATCATGGTCCATCCCGACTATCAGTACCCTCCGCAGCTCATCCCGGCGATGGCCTATCTGATCGAGGTCGGGATGTTCGACGTGGTGCTGGGGTCCCGCATCGTGAAGGGCGCGATCCGGCAGGGCATGCCGGTCTATAAATTCGTGATCAATCGGCTGCTGACCCTGTTCCAGAACATCGTGATGAATGAACGGCTTTCGGAGTATCACACGGGCTACCGGGCGTTCTCGCGGGGCGTGCTGGAGGCGCTTCCCATCGCGGAGAATTCGAACGACTTTGCGTTTGACAACCAGATTCTGGCCCAGTCCCTCTTCTTCGGGTTTCGGGTGGGGGAGGTCACGTGCCCTGCGCGATACTTTGCGGAATCGTCCTCCATCCGGTTCTGGCGGGGCGTGAAATACGCCCTGGAGGTGGTCGACACGACGCTCAGGTACCGGCTGCATCGGCTCGGCGTGGCGCGGTCCCGGATGTTCGATCCGGAGGGAAAGAGGCTTTTATGATTGCGAAACACGGGGCGTGGCGTCGTCTCCTCTTGCTCCCCGACGTCCGGCAGACTTTCCAGTCGGACGATGAGGTCGCCTGGTCCGCGCAGAACCGGAAGGCCCTGAGGGAGAAGGGGATGCTCCGCCGGCTCTACCTGAGCTACTACGGGCGACACCTGGCCCATCTGGCCCGGGTTCCGGGGCGCACGCTGGAGGTGGGGTCGGGGGGGGGGTTCTTCAAGGAGGTCTGCCCGGAGGCCCTCACCTCCGATGTGCTGAGGGTCAGGCAGGTGGAACTCGTTCTGGACGCGGAGCGTCTGCCTTTTGCAGACGGGAGCCTGGCCAACATTGTCTTCATGGGGGTGCTGCACCACCTGGGGGAGCCGTTTGGCTTCTTTGAGGAGGCGCAGCGTGCGCTGGCGCCGGGGGGGCGGATCGTGTTCACGGAGCCCCACGTCAGCTATTTTTCTTACTTTGTCTACAAGTTCCTCCACCACGAGCCGTGCGAGTTCTCCGGCGTCGTTGAAAAGGGGAGGCCGCTGCGGTGCGCCAACCTGGCCGTTGCCTCGGTCCTGTTCGGGAGGCGGCGCGCCGAGTTCGAGCGCCGGTTCCCGGGGCTGCGGCTCAGGGTCGTGACGCATCACGACCTCTTTGTGTATCTCCTGTCGGGGGGGGTCAACTACCGCAGCTTCGCGCCGGGCTTCCTGTTCTCTCCGCTGCGGCTCGTCGAGTGGGTCCTATCCCCTGTTGCACGGTATCTGGCGATGTTCATGACGGTGGTGATTGAGAAGCAACGATGAACGCGGAACGCGGAACGATGAACGAAAACCACAAAGGTTATTCCGCTTTTCGTTCATCGTTCATACTTCATCGTTCATCGTTTATTCTGCGAGGTCTTCCCATGAGAAAGCGTCTGATTCTATCCCTGATGTTTGCGGTTGCCGTGACGGCGGC
>CAYRZX010000124.1:16435-17764 GCA_964428665.1 uncultured Gemmatimonas sp. | reverse complement strand
CGCGACCGTCGCCACGGGCGGGTTCGTGGGCATCGGCCACCCGGAGGAGCTGACCGCCGGGGTCGAGGCCCGCTTCCTGTCCATCGGCCGTCCCCGGAGCCTCACGGTCGTCTACGCCGCCGGCCAGGGGGACGGAAAGACGCGGGGCATCAACCACCTCGCCCACGAGGGCCTGGTCAAACGCGTGGTCGGCGGCCACTGGAACCTGGCCCCGCGCATGGGGAGGCTGGCCGTGGACGAGAAGATCGAGGCCTACAACTTCCCGCAGGGCGTCATCTCCCAGCTCTTCCGGGAGATCGCGGCGGGCCGGCCCGGCCTGATCACCCACGTGGGCCTGGGGACCTTCGTGGACCCCCGCATCAGCGGCGGCAGGCTCAACCCGGTCACGCAGGAGCCCCTGGTGGAGGTCGTTCATCTCAGCGGGCGGGAGTGGCTCTTCTACCGGGCCTTCCCGGTCCACGTCGGCCTGCTGCGGGGCACCTCCGCCGACCGGCGGGGCAACGTCACCATGGAGCGCGAGGCCATCCGGGGGGAGGCCCTGGCCATTGCCCAGGCCGCCAAAAACTCCGGCGGCCTCGTCATCGTGCAGGTCGAACAGGTCCGCGAGGGCGGTTTTGACCCGAAGGCCGTGGTCATCCCCGGCATCCTGGTGGACGCCCTGGTCATCTCGAAGCCCGAGAACCACGCCCAGACCTTCGACGAGGCCTTCAACCCCGCCTACGTGGGCGACGGGGCGCTCCCCGACATCCCCCCCATGCCCCTCGACGAGCGGAAGGTGATCGCCCGCCGCGCCGCGCTGGAGCTGACCGACGGGGCCGTGATCAACCTGGGCATCGGCATGCCGGAGGGCGTGGCCTCCGTGGCCTTTGAGGAGGGCCTACTCAACCGGCTGACGATGACCGTGGAGGCCGGGCCCATCGGCGGCGTCCCCGCCGGAGGCCTCAGCTTCGGCGCGTCGGCCATGCCGGAGGCCATCGTGGACCAGCCCTACCAGTTCGACTTCTACGACGGCGGCGGGCTGCACGCCGCCTTCCTGGGCATGGCCCAGGCGGACCGGGACGGGGACGTGAACGTCAGCCGCTTCGGCCCGCGCATCGCCGGGGCCGGGGGGTTCATCAACATCTCCCAGAACGCCCGGAAGGTCGTGTTCTGCGGGACCTTCACGGCGGGCGGGCTAAAGGTGTCCATCGCGGGCGGGCAGTTGAAGATCCTCAAAGAAGGGGAGCACCGGAAGTTCGTGGAGGCGGTGGAGCAGATCACCTTCAGCGGGGGCTACGCCCGCCAGCGGAGACAGCCCGTGCTCTACGTGACCGAGCGCGCCGTCTTCGA
>CAYRZX010000124.1:0-16335 GCA_964428665.1 uncultured Gemmatimonas sp. | reverse complement strand
ACCGGCCACGGCCACGCCGCCGGGAAGCTGCGCGTGCTTCAGGAGTCGGACGACTACGACCTCGTCGGCGTCTGCGAGCCGGACCCGGCCTGGCGGGCCCGGCGCGAGCGTGAGGCCGCGTTCGCGGGCGTGCGCTGGTTGACCGAGGCGGACCTGCTGGGCGATCCCTCCCTGAAAATGGTCGCCGTCGAGAGCGAGGTCCGGCAGCTCGTGGGCCTGGGGCAAAAGGTCATCGACGCGGGCAAGCGCCTCCACCTGGACAAGCCCGCCGGCGTCTCCCTGCCCGCCTTCCGCGCCCTGCTGAACGCCGCGGACCGGAAGGGGCTGATCGTCCAGATGGGTTACATGTTCCGCTACAACACCGGCTTCGACCTCATCCGCCAGGCCGTGCGCGAGGGGTGGCTGGGGCACGTCCACTACCTCCACGGGACCATCAACTCCATTTATGACGCGCCCCACCGCAGGACCCTGGACTTCCACCCTGGCGGGATGATGTTCGAGCTGGCCGGCCACCTGATCGACATGCTCGTCCTGCTGATGGGCCGCCCTCGCCGGGTCACCCCCTTTATGCGCCACGACGGGGCGTTCGACGATCAGCTAACGGACAACACCCTCGCCGTGCTGGAGTTCGACCGGGCCGTGGCCGTGATCGAGTCCTCCGCCCTGGAGGTGGGGTCCTCCGCCCGTCGCCACTTCGAGATCCTCGGAAACGCGGGGAGCGTCATCCTCCAGCCCCTTGAGCCCCCGGCCGTGCGCCTCTGCCTGGACAAACCGCACGGCGGGTATCAGACCGGCTGGCAGGACGTGGCCGTGCCGAACATCCCCCGCTACGTGCGCGACCTGCAGGAGCTGGCCCGCTGCATCCGGGGAGAACAGGAGTTCCCGTATTCCAAAGAACACGACCTGACGATGCACGAGACCCTGCTGCGGGCGTGCGGTGTGGAGAAGTAGCGGTCAGACCCAACCCCAAACGAACGGAGATATCCCATGACCTTCGGCTCAGGCGCGCACACCTATAAGCTCCAGGAGGGCTGGGCCCGGCTCCCGGACGGCTGGAAGTTCGGCTGGATCCCGGCGGTGGCCGTCGATTCGCAGGACCGCGTCTACGTCTACAGCCGCAGCGAACACCCCATGGTTGTGTTCGACCGGGAGGGGAACTTCCTCGCCTCCTGGGGGGAGGACGTCCTCAAGGACGCCCACGGCATCTTCATCGACGCGCAGGACCACGTCTACTGCGTGGAGCGGCAGACCCACTGCATGCGGAAGTTCACGTCCGACGGCAGGCTGCTGATGACCCTCGGCGCGCCGGGCCAGGAGGGCGCGGACGGCCAGCCGTTCCGCCTCCCGACCGACATCGCCTTCGACTCGAAGGGGGATATGTACATCTCCGACGGCTACGGCAACGCCCGCGTCCACAAATACACCGCCCAGGGCCAGTGGGTCAAATCCTGGGGCAGGCCGGGCGCGGGGCCGGGGGAGTTCAACCTCCCCCACTGCGTGCGCGTGGACCGGCACGACCGCCTCCTGGTGGCCGACCGGTCGAACAACCGCATCCAGTTCTTCGACACCGACGGGAACTACCTGATGGAGTGGACCGGCCTCAACCATCCGGACACCATCTTTATTGACGAAGACGACATCGTCTACGTGGCGGAGCTGGACCAGCGGGTCAGCATCCTCACCCTCGAAGGCAGGCGGCTGACGGACTGGGGCCGGGGCGTCAAGAGCGAGACGCCGGGGGAGTTCCGGGCCTGCCCGCACGGGATATGGGCCGACTCGCGCGGGGACCTCTACGTGAGCGAGGTGCAGACGGACGGGAGGATTCAGAAGTTTATCCGGCAGAGGTGAGGGCGCCATGTACATCGGCCACTCTGCCGTGGGCCTGGACCGACATCGGAAAATGACAACCTGAAACGGAGGCCACATCGTCCATGAACAGATCGGAAACGGATCGCTTCGCAGCCTGGAAAAAGTACCGCGATCAGGTCGTCCACCCCGTCATCCTCAAGCCCGCGGACCTGGACCGGGCGCGGGCGAACCTGGAGCGCCACGCCTGGGCGCAAAAGGTCCTGGAGGACGCGAAGGCCCAGGTGGCGCACACGCTGGCGCAGGGCCCGGATCACGTGGAGCGGATGATCGAGACGACCACGCCGGGCAGCAGCCTGTTCACGAACTGCCCGGCCTGCGAGGGCAACCCATCCCACGGCAACTATCGCTGGGACCCGCAGGACCCGGAGCGGCTGGTCTGCACGACGTGCGAGGCGGTCTATCCCAACGAGAACTACCCGGAGGATGTCGAATTCCGGGCGGACCGGCACGGGAACGGGCAGGTGATCACCTTTTATGGCGGCAGGGCGTTTTACGGGTTCGGGTTCCACCTCCATTCGAGCTGGACGGCGAACATCCGCGCCCGCAAGGTCGCCCACATGGCGTCGCAGGCGGAGACGCTCGCGAAGGTCTACGCGCTGACGGGTGAGCGACGCTGCGCGGAGAAGGCGCGGGACATCCTGCTCCGGTTTGCGGAGGTCTACCCGAACTACCTGGTCCACTCCGGCTACGGGGAGTGGATCGACCTGCCGCCCCACCTGGTCGCGGAGCAGATTAATAGTCTGCCGGAGGACGAGTGGACCATCCCGCCCAACAAACCGGACCGGAGGCTCCACTCCGGCTACTGGAACTCGGGCCGGGCGAACGGGTTCGGGATGGAGGGGATCCTCATCCGGGAGCTGGCCGCCGCTCACGACCTGATTCACGACGCCCTCACGGACGACGAGCGGGAAAAGATCGAGCGGGACCTGCTGATCGAGGGAACCGTCTATCTGCTGGCCGACCCGGCGCTCAACAACAAGAGCGTCACGAACCTGAGCGCCGCCGGGCTGGTGGGCATGACCGTGGGCGACCCCGGCCTGGTGCGGGCCGGGGCCAGGGGGTTCTGGCACTTCGCCCGGAACTGGTTCCTGGCCGATGGGAGCACGTCCGAGTCGCCCGCCTACGGGCTGATGACCCTGGGGGGGATGTGGGCGTTCGGGGAGGCGCTGCACGGCTACAGCGACCCGAAGGGGTACCGGCGGAAGGACAGGATGCAGGAGTTCGACCTGTACGCGGACGGGAGCTACCGGTCGGTGTTCCGGGCGTTCTACGACACGCTGTTCCCCAACCTGAAGTACCCGGTCTCGGCGGACTCCAATGTCCCGACGAACCTGGGATCGCACTACGCGGAGCTGATGGCCGCCCGCTACAACCTGCCGGAGTACCGGGCGCTGCTGAACGAGTATCTGGACGGATCGGCAGCGGAGTCGGGCGGGGAGTGCGCCCTGTTCCGCCGGGACCCGGATTTCGCGGCCCGGCCGGAGGATCGGGTGGTCTTCACCGACGCCTTCTTCCCGGCGCTGCGGATGGGGTATCTCAGGATGGGCGAGGACGGGCGCGAGGGGACAATCATCCTGGACGCCTCGCACTGGGGGGGACACCATCACCAGGACAGCCTCAACCTGACCCTCTTCCAGCACGGACACGAGGTCCTGACCGACCTGGGATACCTGTGGGACCGGCCCGACAAGCACATGACCGTGCGGACGGAGGCGCACAACCTGGTGGTCGTGGACGAGTCGGAGCAGCGCACGAGGGAGCGGGAGGGCAGCCTCCACCTGTTCGACGCGACGCCGCGCGTGAAGGTCGTGGACTGTTCTTCGAGGGCCTACGCGCAGTGCCCGTTCTACCGGAGACTGATCGTGTGGGTCAATCACGGCGGGGCGGGGTCCTACCTGATCGACCTGTTCGGCGTGGCCGGGGGGAAAACGCACGACTACCTGTTTCACGGCCCGATCCTCGGCTTTGTCGCGGAAGGCATCGACCTCTCCCCTGCGGACGGGCCGGCCCCCTACGGGATCAAAAACGTGCGGCGGGGGGCCTCCTGCGACCCCTGGCGGCTGACCTGGCAGATGGACGACGCGGTCAGGTTTTCGGCCTGGGCCTTGCCGGGGGAGGGGGAGGGCGTGATCGTCGGGGACGGCTGGGGGGAGCGCGGATGGGGCCACGCCAACTCACCGGACAAGAAGGTGGACATCCCCTATGTGATCCGCCGGCGCACGGGGCAGGAAGGGAGCGCCTTTCTGAGCGTCTTCGAGGTATCTAAAGGGGAGCCGCTGGTGACGGGCGTCCGACGCCTGAAGGTCACGGAGGAGGTCGTGGCGATCGAGGTGCAGACGCGGCTGGGGACGGACGTGACGGTCGCAGCCCTGTCGTCGAAGCAGAGGAGAGTGGAGACCTCCGGCGGCGTCCTGGAGACGGACGGGCTGCTGACCGTGGCCTCATCGCAGTTTCTGTACCTGGCCGGGGGGACCAAGGCCCGGTTCGGGGGGCGGGAGATGGCGCTGAGCGCCGGGCGCCTGAAAGGGGAGGTGCGGGGGATCGTCAACGGGAACGACGACGCTTATTTCGTGGCGGACGGTCTGGTCCCTCACAGGGTCGCAGACCTGATCGGCGGGACGGTCCTGGTGGACGATGGGGCATCGACGACGGGGTATCGGGTGCGCGGCGTGGGCCTGGCCGGGGACGAGGTCCGGCTCTACACGAAGCGGAATGGGAAGGGGTATAACATCCGTGGGGGGATATCCTGGGAGATGGTCATCTCGGGGTATGTATCGTAAGGACATACACAGGAGGTACTCGCGTGGGACGTTATTATGACGAATCCATCATCCCGAAGGAGCTGCGGCGCAACTTCGACGTCTACGACCGGATCAGAAAACTGGGCATCGACCTGGGCGCGTGGGAGGACAACGTGAAGTCCCTGGCCGGCGCGGGCATCGCGGGCGTGGTCTTCTCGGAGTCGGGCATCACCTACCTGGCCGGCGTGGGCATGGGGAAGTTGCCCATGATCGAGGACGAGGCCGTCATCAAGCACGGGCAGGAGGGGGGCAGGGCGGCCGCTGACCACCACATCCGCGTCCTGCACTGGGCCCTCACCTGCGGCGGCGAAGGGGGCGACCTGAACGACGTGCTCTACACCGTGAAGGCCCTCGGCATGGTCGTCTCGCAGGGGGGCGGGGCGTTCGGGAACGCGCCCTCGGTCGTGAACGGCTACTCCTTCCGGTGGCAGTCCGTGTTCGGGGGCGGCCGCTCGGACTTCGCGAAGGACGGGGTCGATCCGGGCGGGTTCTCCGGCGTGCACGCCCGCAGCGCAGTGGGCGGGTTCGACGGCCACTTCTCGCAGGAGCCGGAGATCATCGTGGCCATCCCGCCGGAGCTGTCGAAGGCCATCATCAAAAACCGGGGCTGGGTGTTCCCGCTCCCGCCGGCGATGTTCGAGAAGGTCAAGAAGCTGAAGAAGTGAGTGAGGCCCCCACCCTCCCCCATCTAGGCGACAAGGCCCTTGGAGACCCCCTCCCTCCCCCCCATGTGGGGAGGGAGGGGGACGGGGGAGGAAGGGGGCGTCCATAACCACGCTGGAACCATGTCACCTTCAGACGCAACCGACGCAGACGCCCCCGCAGACCTCCTCGGGGAGCGCAACACCCTTCGGAACCTGATCGAGGAGGTCCGGAGGCTCCTGACGGACAGGAACGCCTCAAACGCCGGGGTCCAACCCGCGCTGCAGGCGCTCGATCAAGAGCTGACCGACGGGCCACTCACCCACGCGGGTCTGGAGTCCCTCCGCGACCGGCTCGGGGACATCGTGGGCCAGGCCGCGTCCGGGTATTTTGCGGAGGGCGACTTCATCGCCTGGCCGCGCCATCGCTGGGCGGACGTCGGGCCTCACGACTGGCCTCCCACAATCGACCGGCCCTTCGTCACGTTGTCCGTGAGCCTGGCCCGTGACGCCTTCGGTTCCGCATCCCTCCTCCTGACCAGCACGCGAAGACGGCCCGTGCGCATCGAAGTCAGCGTCACGCGACCGGCGCACGGGCCCCGGATCACGCTGCGGCGCGGCTGGCACGTCTCCTGTCCCGACCGCCGGTATCGGGCGGACGCGCTGATCCTCCTCACGGACGGCGCCCTCACCCTCGCGCCGGGGGAGACCGCCCCTCTCTGGATTCAACTGGACAGCCACGGCGCGGAGCCGGGCCGGTTCTCTATTCCCCTCACACTCCGTTCGGAGGCCACGACGGTTGAGGTGGCTTTGGAGGTCGAGGTCTTCCCCGTGCGCCTGCCGGAGACCCTCGACTGCGCCCTGTTCAACTTTGCCTACGTGAACGAGATGGCCCTGATCCGGGACCTGGTCCCGGAGGCGCTGACGGACCTCCGGCGGCACTTCATCAACACCTGCATCATCCCCGACGCCATTCCGAAGGTGGAGGCCGACCGGGAGGGCAACCTCGTCTCTCCGATCGACTTCTCCATAGTGGACCGGGGAGTCGAAACCTACCGCCAGCACGCCCGCCTGCTCGGCTTCTTCTGGGGCGCGGACTTCCACACCAGCCTGGGGAAACGCCTGTTCCCCGACCTGGAGTTCCTGGGCAGCCCCTGGCGCAGGGCGACGACCGCCCTGTATAAAGCCTGGATCGGACACCTGAAGGAGATCGGCCTCCCGCCCGACCGGTACTTTATGTACGTCTACGACGAGAACACCCGCTCGGAGGTGGCGCAGGTCTACGCGCTGCTGAAGGCGGCGGCGCCGGAGGTGAGGCTCCTGGCCAACCCCACGAGGGGCTACACGTCCGATGAACTGAAGGCATTGGCGCAGCACGTGGACATCTGGATGCCGAGCTACGAGGCCCTCGTCAAACCCCACCCTGAGGACTTCGAGCTTCTCAGGGCGACCGGCAGGACCCTCTGGATATACTCCTGCATCAACGGCACCCCGATGCCGCTCTACGACTACTACCTCCGGCGTCACTGGGTGGGGTGGGACCTCGGCCTGACGGGCATCGCGCAGTGGGCCTACGCGGACCACGGGGGCTGGAACGGCACGAACTCCTGGAAGTGGGTGATCGGCGCGTTCGCCGTCATCTACACTCAGGCGCACGCGCCTAAGGGGCTTCAACTCGGAGAGCCTCTCGCTCCCAGCAGGCGGTGGGAGGCCTGGCGGGAGGGCGCGCAGGACTTCCAGCTCCTGAGCATGGCCCGCGCCGCCGCATCCTCGGCGTCCGGCGCACAGGCTGAAACCCTTCGACGAGGGCTTGAACAGGCCGTCTCCCTGGTCCTCGACCACCCCGACGACCCGAGCGCCGCCGACCGCGCCCGCGCCGGCCTGTTGCGCCTTTTATCGGAGTAAGAAGTTTCCGCTTGACAAAAGCTCAGAAATACTGCAAAATCTTGGTAAAAATTCGCTTCTACCGAGGTTTTGCAGTATGGCAAGACGTACAGAGAAGGTCTCCCGAACGGAACAGGTTCTCCGGCTGGCGCAGGAGGCCGGGGTGCTGCGCCCTCGCGACCTGGCAGCGCAGGGTATCCCCCACGTCTATCTTCAGACCCTTTACAAGCGGGGAAAACTCCTGCGCACCGGGCGTGGCCTCTACACGCTGACGGACGGCGCCTGGACGGAGAACCATTCGCTGGCCGAGGTGTGCAAATACGTTCCGCACGGGGTCATCTGCCTGCCGTCCGCACTGGCCTTTCACAACCTGACCACGCAGAATCCGAGCCGGGTCTGGGTCGCCATCTCTCCTAAGAAACATCGCCCCCGGCTGGACTACCCGCCGCTCCGGGTCGTCCGTTTTTCCGGCGCAGCGCTCACGGAGGGCGTCGAGACGCACACGATTGAGGGCGTCCCGGTTCGGGTCTACAACCCGGCCAAGACCGTGGCGGACTGCTTCAAATACCGGAACAAGATCGGTCTGGACGTGGCCCTGGAGGCCCTGCGGGACTGCTGGCGCGAACGCCGGGCCACGATGGACGGTCTCCTTCGTTACGCGAAAGTCTGTCGCGTGGCGAACGTCATGCGCCCCTACCTGGAGTCGCTGCTATGAACTTCGGCGCTCCCCGCAACCTGCCGGCCTCCGTCCATCAGCGCCTCCTGAACCTCGCCCACCAGCAACATCTGCCGTTCGAGCGCGTCCTGAGCCGATATGGGGTCGAACGACTGCTCTATCGCCTGAGCCAGTCGCCACACCGGGAGCGGTTCATCCTCAAGGGCGCGATGCTATTCCTGCTCTGGAAAGAGGCGCTCCATCGCCCCACCCGCGACCTGGACCTGCTGGGACAAGGGGAGGACAGCCGGGAGCGCCTGGAGGAGGTGTTCCGCGACCTCTGCCGGACGCCGGTGGAGAAGGACGGCCTGCGGTTCCTGCCGGACAGCGTCTCCGCCGAGGAGATCCGGGAGGAGGAGGTCTACGGGGGCATCCGCGTCAGGCTCCTGACTATGCTGGGCAAATCGCGTATTCCCTTGCAGGTGGACGTCGGCTTCGGAGATGCCGTGACACCCCCGGCGCAGGAGGCGGACTTCCCGGCGCTGTTATCCTTTCCTACGCCTCGTTTACAGGTCTACCCCCACGAGACGGTGATCGCGGAGAAGTATCAGGCGATGGTCGCCATGGGCCTCCTGAACAGCCGCATGAAGGACTTCTACGACCTCTGGACCCTGGCGCGGGAGTTCTCCTTCAGTGGCCCGGCATTGTGCCAGGCCATCGCCGCCACCTTTGCCCGGAGGCGGACGGCCCTGCCCGAGGAGACGCCCACAGCCCTGACCCCTGCCTTCAGCCGGGACGAGGTCAAGGGAACGCAGTGGAAAGGCTTCCTGAGCCGGAGCGAATTGGAGGCGATCTCTCTGCCGGAAGTGGTGGCGCTGTTGGGTGACTTCCTGACGCCTCCCACAAAGGCGCTGGTAGAGGGTCGCCCGTTCAAACGGTCCTGGCCCCCCGGTGGCCCCTGGACCGCGTCTGCCCCTTCATCGCGGCCTGACCTGAAAACGTGAGAAGCAGGAGGGTTTCAGTGGACACGTCGAAACTCGACCGCGCCCTGTCCCTGGTCCTCGACCACCCCGACGACCCGAGCGCCGCCGACCGCACCCGCGTCCTCTTGTTGCGCCTTCTGGAGGAAGAACTCAGATGCTAAAGACAGCTGAGCAGAAGCTAAAAGAGGACATCGCGGTTGCAGAGAAAATTCTCACCAAAACGCTTGGAAATAAGGTTCGCCTTGAGGTCGGCGAAAAAGAGGGACTGAGCGGACGAACATACGTGCATCGTTTAAAAGTTGTGCAGGGACCTCCGGAAGTTTTTCAGACGCTCATTATGAAGCAGGCGCGAGTTGGAGAAAACCAACCGTATGCCCCAGATGCGTTAGAGGGTCCTGCATCACGGCTTTTCAACGAGTGGGCAGGTCTGCAATTCCTGAGCGAGGTATGTGAGGCCCCCCTTCCAGCGCCGAGTTTTTATGGAGGGGACCGAAACGCAGGTCTCATCCTCATGGAAGACTTTGGAACTGGAATGCGGCTGGATCATGCCTTACGGGATAAGGATGCCGCCGTAGCAGAAAAGACGATGATCACACTTTTTGAGACCGTCGGCAGAATGCACGCGCAGTCTATTGGAAAGCAGGCGCGATATGACGAATTACGAAATGCATTAGGGCCAACGGTTAGACCACCTAAAAAGGCCATCGGAAAGGACCTGGAGGGCATCCGCAAAAGCTTCAAGTCAATCAGCGCGAAGCCGCAACGGGGCTTCTACAAGGAATATGAAACCATCCTCAAAACATTAAATGAACCGGGGCCTTTCAACGCCTATATTCATTCAGATCCTTGTCCAGATAACTGCCATTGGGTGGACTCAGACCTGCGTCTATTGGATTTTGAAAGTGGAAAGTATTCCCACGCGCTGAGAGACGGCGTCTACCCCCGGATTCACTTTCCGACTTGCTGGTGTGTAAACCGCATACCAAACGATGTCACGAAAAGGGCCGAAGTGGCTTATCGCTCTGAACTCACGAAAGGATGTCCTGAAGCGGCGGATGATCGTATATTCGGCCCGGCAGTCGTTGGAACCTGTGCATACTGGGCATTTGCCACGTTTAATAATTGGATGCCTAGGATTCTTGAAAAGGATCAGGAATGGGGTATTGCGACGCTTCGTCAACGAGCGATTCTTCGGTTTGAACTTGCTGCTGCAACAGCAGAGGAATTCGGATACCTCAAAGCGGCTGGTGAGACCGCTCGTAAGATGGCATCCAAATTACGCTCCCTCTGGAGTGAGGTTGAGGAGATGCCGTATTATCCTGCTTTTCAACCTCAAACCTGAACAGTGTGTTAGACTTCCATAGGAAGGCAGCGATAAAGAAAAAGCGTATAGGCTTGCGAGGAGAACCTATCATGAACTACCGCATCCTTGGCAAGACGGGCCTGAAGGTCTCGGAGATCGGCCTGGGGGCCGCGCAGATCGGGAACGCGAAGGTCCCTGAATCCCAGGCCGAGCAGGTGCTCCTCCGGGCGCTGGACGCCGGGGTCAACTTCATCGACACCGCGGCCATGTACGGCGAGAGCGAGGCCCGCATCGGAAAATTCATCTCCCACCGCCGGGACGAGTTCATCCTGGCCACCAAGTGCGGGGACTACACGGACGCGGCGGGGAAGATCGTCAAGGACTACACGCGCGAGGGTATCCTGCGCACCGTTGACGAGAGCCGCAAAAAGCTCCGCATGGACACGATCGACATCGTCCAGTTCCACGGCCTGCCGGGGGAGAGGGACGACGTGCAGGCGGCCTTTGAGGCCCTCCTGGAGGCCAAACAGAAGGGCTGGACGAAATTCGTCGGCGTCTCCCACGACGGCGAGGCCGCGGCCAGGGCCGCGGAGCAGTGGCCCCTGGACACGCAGGAGTTCACCTACAACCTCCTGTATCAGGAAGCGGATCGGAACCTCATGCCGACGCTCCGGCAGCGCAACATGGGGACCATCATCAAGCGCCCCATCGCCAACGCCGTCTGGCAGAGGACCGCGCGGCCCCCCGACGGGTTCCACCGGGGGCCGTGGGACCGGGCGCAGACCTTCCCGCTCCGGGACCTGGCCGGGGAGATGCCCCTCACCGAGTTTGCGCTCCGCTTCACCCTGTCCCACCCCGGCGTCTGCACCGCCATCGTCGGGACCACGAACCCGGACCACGTGGAGGCCAACGCCCGCCTCTCGGACGCCCGCCTCCTGCCGGACGACGTCCTCCAAAGAGCAAAGAATGCCTTATGATTTTTGATAAGCAAGATCGGTAACCGTTTGGAGTGCGCAAGCCATGCTTGCGCCTTTCCTGCCGGAAGCCCTGCTTCCGGCAGGTGTCCGGCAAAGCATGGCTTTGCCGGGAGAAAGCGGGAGCATGGCTCCCGCACTCCAAGGTGATCGTTACCGGTTTTGATCGTCAAAACTCATTAGAGAGCAGTTTGGGGCGTAATACGATTTACCGCAGAGAGCGCTGAGAGCGCTGAGGGAATAAAATATGTCTCGTATCTCGGCCCTCACCCCGCCTCGCTACGCTCGGCCCGCCCCACCTGTCGCTCCCATGAGGTCGCGACCCGCCTCCCTCCTCTCCCACATGTGGGAGAGGGGTGGTGAACGCAGTGAACCGGGGTGAGGGCTGTTTGCGCTTCACGCTTCACGAGATACGCTTCACGCTTTCCTCCGCGATCTCCGCGTGCTCTGCGGTGAGGATTTTCTTTGGACCGCGCATCCGACATCCGCATCGGCATCAGCAGTTGCCTGCTGGGAGAGCCGGTCCGCTACGACGGCGGACACAGGCGAAACGACGACATCCTGAACGCGCTCGGTCGCCGCTTCACCTTTGTGCCGGTCTGCCCGGAGGTGGAGGTCGGGATGGGCGTGCCCCGCGAGACCCTGCGCCTGATCGGGGACCCGGAGGCCCCCCGCATGGTCACGACGCAGACCGGAATCGACCACACGGACCGGATGCTGGCGTTTGCGCGGGAGCGGGTGCGACAGTTGGAGGCGATGGGCCTGAGCGGGTATATCTTCAAGAGCCGTTCGCCAAGCTGCGGGATGGAGGGCGTGGAGGTCTATTCGGAAGGGAGAGAGCCGTCACGGGAGGGGCGGGGGCTTTTTGCGCGGGTTCTCGTGGAACACTTTCCGGGTATGCCGGTCGCAGAGGAGAGACATCTGTCCGACCCGGCGCTGCGAGAGGCCTTCATCAAACAGGTCTTGCGATTTCACAGGAATAAGAAGTAGGGGCACGGCACGCCGTGCCCCTGCCTTACGCCACCACCGCCTCCTCCACCTCCTCCTTCTCCTTCTCCTTCTCCGCCTCCGGGACCTCCTGCTCCATCGCCTCGACCTGCGTCCGGAACATGTCGTAGAAGACCCCCTGCTGCCGGACCAGCTTGTCGTAGGTCCCCTGCTCCACCAGCCGGCCCCCCTTCAGCACCAGGATCAGGTCCGCCTTCCGGCACATGGCCACCTTCTGCGTGATCACGAACGTCGTCCGGTCCTTCGCGATCCGCCCGACGGTCCTCTGGATGCGCCCCTCCGTCTTGGCGTCCAGCGCGGAGGTGCTGTCGTCTAAGATCAGCACGGAGGGGTTCGTGATCAGCGTCATGGCCATCGACAGTCGCTGCTTCTGCCCGCCCGACAGAGACACCCCCCCCTCGCCGATCTCCGTCTCGTACTTCGCCGGCAGCGACATGATAAAATCGTGCAGCTCCGCCTTCTGCGACGCCTGAATGACCTCCGACGGCGTGGCCTCCGGGTGGCCGTAGCGGATGTTGGAGGCCAGGGTCCCGGAGAAGAGCATCGCCTCCTGCGGGACCATGCGGATGTGCCTCCGGAGCGACTTCAGGCTGATGTCCCGGATGTCCTCCCCATCCACGGTGATCCGCCCCTCGGTGGGGTCGTAGAGCCGGAGGAGGAGGTTGACCAGCGAACTCTTGCCCGCCCCGGACTGCCCCACGATGCAGACCAGGGAGCCCGGCATCACGGCGAAGTGAAGGTCCCGGAGGGCGTAGCCGGGCGCCTCCTCATACTGGAGGGAGACGTGCCGGAAGATCACCTCCCCGTACATCTCCTGCACGTCGACGGCGTTCTCCGACTCCTCGATCTTGACCTTCTCGTCCAGCACCTCGAACACCCGCGTCAGGGCCGTCATCACATACTGGATGTTGATGTTCATGTCCGACAGGGCCATGATCGGGCCGAACAGGAAGCCGACGGAGCCGTTGAAATACAGGTAATTGCCCAGCGTCATCGTGCCGTCCCGCATGGCGACGATGCCGAGATAGGTCAGGACCGTGGTGCCCACGCCGCTGATCAGGCCGCAGAGCGTGCTCAGAAGGGTGTTCTGAACGGCGTTGGTCCTCTGGAGGCGCAGGAACTGCGCGATCTTGTGGTAGAAGCGCAGGGCCTCGTAGCGCTCGCGGGCGAACGACTTGACGACCCGGACGCCGTTCAGATTCTCCCCGATGATCCCGTAGAGCTCCGAGTTCCGCTCCCGGATGAACTTGTTGACCGCCCGGACGCGGGACAGAAAGAAGCGATACGTGATGACGTAAAACGGCAGCGTGCAGAAGGCCACCATCGCCATGTAAAGGTTGATGCTGACCAGGATGGCCGCCCCGACCACCAGCGTGGTGATGTTGGAGAACAGGTTGATGAAGAGGCCGGAGATGCTCCACTGGATGGCGCCCACGTCGTCCATCACCCGCGCCATGATCCTCCCCGTCTGCCGGCGGTCGAAGTAGGAGAGCTGGAGGCTCTGGAGCTTGTCGTAGACATCCTTGCGGAGGTGGAAGATCAGCTCCTGCCCCAGCCGGACGATCAGGTAGTTGTAGAACCAGTTGAGGCAGGCGAAGAAGATGCGGACGCAGACGTAGCCGATGAAGATCCACTTGAGCAGATGCAGCCGCTCGGCCTGAGAGCGTCGCTTGGGGGTGCGCTCCCCTCCCGCCGCCTCAGACCGCACCCGGTCATCCCGGCTCGCGGGCCTCGCCTCCTCCCGGCGTCGCTCGTCCCCGGAGGCCGCCGGCCCGCCCCTCCCCCTCGCGGACCCCGACGAGCCGATCTGGAGGACATGGTCCACCATCGTCTTGCTCAGGTAGCCCATGGTGAACCACTGCAGGGTGGAGATCTGCGCCGCCACCAGGGCCACCAGAAGCATCCTCCACTGGGGCCGGATATAACCGTTGAACAGACGGAAGAGCTTGTCCATAAACTATGCGACGGCCTCGTGCCGGCCCTTGGCGAACTGCTCCTCGTAGAGCTGCCGGTAGGCCCCGTCGGGCCTCTCCAGAAGCCCCCAGTGCGTGCCCCGCTCCAGGATGTTCCCCTTCTCCATCACCACGATCATGTCGGCGTTCAGGATGGTGGAGAGGCGGTGGGCGATCACGAACGACGTGCGGTTCTCCATGACGTTCTGGAGCGCCTTCTGGATGAGGGACTCCGACTTGGAGTCGAGCGAGGACGTGGCCTCGTCTAAGACCAGGATGCCGGGGTTCGTGAGCACGGCGCGGGCGATGGACATCCGCTGCTTCTCCCCCACCGACAGCTTGATGCCCCCCTCCCCGATGACCGTGTCGTAGGCGTCGGGCTTGCTGAGGATGAAGTCGTGGATCTCCGCGATCTTCGCGCAGGTGACCACCTCGCCCTCCCCCACGTCCTTCTTCCCGTAGCGCAGGTTCTGGCGGATCGTGGTGTTGAACAGGATAGACTCCTGGAGGACCACGCCCACCTGCCTGCGGAGGGACTTGAGGGTCACCTTCGAGATGTCGTGCCCGTCGATCAGGATCTGCCCCGACTTGATGTCGTAGAACCGCATCAGCAGGCTCGTCAGCGTCGTCTTGCCGCATCCGGTGTGCCCCACGAGGGCCACGGTCTGCCCCGGCTCCACGATCAGGTTGATCCCCTTCAGAACCGGCTCGCCGGGGACGTACTCGAACCAGACGTCCCGGAACTCCACGCGCCCCCGGATGGGGGGAAGCTCGTAGGCGTCCTGAGCCTCCTTCACGTCCGGCTGCGCGTCCATCACCTCGAACACCCGGTCCACGGAGATGGCCGTCTGCTGAAGCATGTTCGAGATCTCCGTGAACCGGAGGGCAGGGTGCAGGATGCGGAAGACGTAGGCCCCGAACGCCGCCACGTCCCCGTAACTCATCTTCCCGGCGATGACCATGTAGCAGCCGAGGCAGTAGATCGCCGTGTAGCCCAGACCGTTGATCAGGGTGGACGCCCCGGAGAAGGCCGCGCCCAGCTGCGCCCCCTCCATGGCCTCCGCCTGGACCTCCCGCGTCCCGACCGCAAAGGCCTGAGACTCCCGCTCCTCGTTCACGAACGTCCGGACCATCCGCGTCCCCCGGAGCCGCTCCTGAACGATGTTGGACACCCGGTCCATCTTCTGCCAGACGGCGATGTTCTTCCGGCGGATGCGTTTGACGAAAAAATAGTAATTCAGGAAATAGCACGGCAGGATGGCCAGGGTCACCAGGGCGAGCTGCCAGTTCAGGTAGAACGTCATCGCGATCCCCACGCAGAACGAGATGACGTCGTTCACGATGGAGATCGTCTGCCAGGTGACCATGCTCTGGATGTTGGAGACATCCCCCATGATCCGGTTCATGAGCCTCCCCGTGCCCATCTTCTCATAGAAGCCGAGGGAGAGCCGCTGGAGGCGCAGGTAAAGCTCCCTGCGAACGTCGAACACGAAGCGCTGGCTGACGAAGTAGATAATGATGTTGTTCCAGAGGTTGAGGCCCGCGGACGTGATATTGATCGCCAGCATCACCATCAGGATGGCCGGCGCCATGTCCCACTTCCCGGCCTGCACCACGTCGTCCACGATGTAGCGCGTCACAATGGGGGGCGCCATGCCCAGGATCGTCATGACGACCGTGAGGCTGAGGGCGAAGAGGAGCTTGCCCCGGAACGGCTGGATGAAACGAAAGACCTTCTTGAGCGTGCCCATAGGATCAGCGGTCAGCCGTCAGCCGTTAGCTATCAGCAAAAGACGAAGGCTGGTCTGGTTTTGCTGATAGCTGAAAGCTGATAGCTACAAAAAAAAGCCGCCCTCCCCATTCGGGAGATGCGGCAACCGTCGCAGGATGTCGCCGGGGGGAGTTGTGCGCCGGAGGGCGGCCGTTCAGACAGGCCGCCGGTCGTCCGGCCATACGCCGTGAGATGATGACGTCAAGTGTCTTTCGACCTTGAGCTTCTCCCCGCAGGCGACAATGAAATTCAGATGAAATGAACCGGAGCGTCCGCGCCGGCTCGACTTCCGACGAGAACCTTCAGCCTCGTCGCGTAAAAGGGTAAGGAATTTGGCCTTTCATGTCAAGGAAAAATCGGGGAGCGACCCTCACCCCTCAATCCTCATCCCAAATCCCTGATTTCTCACATCTTCAGTATCCTCGCCATATTTTCTCCGAGCACCTTCCGCCGGTCGGCCTCGGAGAGGTCCGCGGTCATCACCCGGCCCACGT
>CAYRZX010000123.1:0-17833 GCA_964428665.1 uncultured Gemmatimonas sp. | reverse complement strand
TGCAATCTCCGCCTGAAGGGCCGCGCCCTTCTTGACCGCCGGTGTGCGTGGCATGGAAACGCTTCCTTCTTCGATATTCAGTAAGTTCCACTTGGCCTTTATGGCCCAAAATCTGTCGGTTTACCCCTTGGCGTAGGGGCGGCCCTCTGTGGCCGCCCGGCGATTCTGTCGCATCAGACCGACGGGCGATCACATAGGATTCCACACCACCTAACGCTCCCATGAGGTCGCGTTCCACTGCCCTCCTACGGTTCACGGTAAAATCGCCTGAATCGTGGGCATTAGGGGCCATTGGAACTTACTGATATTATGGAATTACCTCAGATGCTCCAGTGCTGTTTGCACATCGCGCATGGATGCAAGCCGCCGACTTTCCACCATTTCGACATCGCCAAGTGTGCAGGAGATCGTTTCAAGCTGTTGGCAGAGATGGACATTATCTACAAGCCGGATGTCTCTCGTCCCGGCTTCTGCCCGCGCCCTGGCGGTAAAACACCCGTTGGTTACAAGGACCGGACGAAGAACAAATCTTTGCCTCGTTGATCTCAAGTAGCGGGCGCGGTAACCGTCAAAAGCCTGGATCATCTCGGAGATAACTTCCGCATCAACCGTCCCGTCCCACAACGTATGCTTGCACTGAATCAGTCGAATCTCTCGCCCCTGGATGGCGACAACGTCGATCCCTCCATCCCCGGCGCGTGGCGTCAAGAGAACCTGCGCCCCCCCTTTTTCCTCAAGAACTGCAATCAAAGCCTCAAAACGGTCCCACGTCATACGGCGAAGGTCTCCTCCGGATACCATGCGAACGTCTCTCTGAGTGTCCGGGATTCCTTCCGTCCCCAAAATCTCCGTTTGAAAAGCTCGTCCTAACTTCTCTTCGTCTGGCATAGGTGCGAGGAATTCAGCGGCGAGGGCTTGACGACGCTTGATCAGTTTGTCGAGTTTTTCGTCGAAGGTTTCAAAGAGACCTTGAGGGTCTTTGGCAATTGGGTAATAGACGTGGACATCCTTCGTTTGGCCGATCCGGTAGACGCGATCCGTCGCCTGTGACTCCTTGGCCGGATTCCACCAGCGACCATAATGGATGACGTGATTCGCCTCCACCAGGGTAAGCCCGATGCCTGCGACGTCGGGGGATAGCACAAGCACGTTGAACCCGGAACTCTCCCGAAAACGACTGACAATCGCTTTTCGAGTTCGGCTGGCGCTTCTGGTATCCCCCCGTCGACTCGTTGCGCCGTTGATGATATCGACTTCGAGATCAAACTCAGAGCCGATTACCGCAGCCAGGAGTTGCTGCATGTCGAGGCTGCGAGTGAAGATAAGGGCCTTTTGGCCTCTGTCTCGTATATGGCGAAGACAGTCCAGCACTTTCGCGAGTTTGGGACATTGGTTGAGGGCTTCTTTTGCTTCCAACGGCTCATAGCGCGGCACAAGCGCCGGGTGCTGGTAGAGATACATAAGACGATGGATAAGCGCCAGAGGATGGTTCCCTTCACCGCCTGCCCGCGCCCGGCTGACCAGATCGAGATGCCATTCGCGCTGTTCGCTTGAGAGATCGCACATAAGCCGGTGCTCATGTTTGACCGGCAGGCCCGGAAGTTCAGCTTTATCCCTCCTCAAAACAAAGGCTTGGGGCTGATGGATATGCAGCCGATCCTTGAGTTGAGCGAGGGCTTCCGAACTTCTTTCCGGAGATTCTTCAACAGGGTTTTCGTACGCTTCCGAAAATTCAGCCGCGCTCCGAAGGTGACCGGGCTGAAGGAAATCGAAGATATTCCAGACATCCAGAAGGCGTGTCTCTACTGGTGTCCCGGTACACGCGACACGGAACCGGGGGGACAGACTTTTCAGCGCGTGCGAGATTTTTGTGTTCGGGGTCTTATACTCCTGCGCCTCGTCGGTGACAACAACCGTCCAGCGTTCTTTCATGCGCGCAAAAGAGTGCTGATAGTTGGTGACGGTCTCGTAGTTCGTCAGGACAACCCGATATTGACGGAACCGCTCCAGATCGAGCACGGCCTCACCGATGATCGTTTCCCTTCCCTCAACGTCACTTCGCCTCATCCTTTGAAGTTCTGAACCGTGAAGCGTCAGCCAGGGCCGAAAAATATCCCCATCTGCCTCAAAGAACGTCCGCATATCGTTAAGCCAGGTTTCATTCTCCAACAAAATGACCGGAGCAACGATCAGGACGGGATTCCAGGGGGCGGCTTTAGGATCTGCACTCTCACGCGATAACTCTCCCTTTTCGATAAGCCAGGCCAGAAAGGTCAACACCTGAAGAGTCTTCCCAAGCCCCATGTCATCGGCCAGAAGGCAGCCCCGGCGATTCAGGCGGAAATTCCTTTGAAGCCACGCGACACCGGCCCGCTGGTGATCTTTGAGCATCTGAGCTTTTAAGGATATCGGGAGTTCAAGGCCGGCCTCTCCGCCTTCTCCTTGATAAGATTCTTCGTATTCAAGTTCATTCTCATTCGTATAGATGAGAAGGTAGCGCCGAGGCGAAGGCTCCTCATCAGGCCCTCTCATTCTGCGAGGTGTCACGCGATCCACCAACTCATCCAGCGCCCGAACGAAAGACTCTTCAACCAGGATTGACTTACCAGCGAAATCAATGGTTCCCTGCCCGCTCAATCGTGCAATTCTGGCCTCCCGCTGCAATTTGAGAATCTGTTCACGAGAAGTGAATCCCATATCCTCGGTGCTGCCATCCGCATAGCGGCATTTAAGCCCCGCTGAGAACTTCCCTCTTTCGGGATGACCCTGCCCTTCCGAACCGTCAAAAATGCCGGTTCCGCTCCGTTGAAGGTAGGGCTGAGCGACGAATGGAAAATCTCCGATCCCTCTTACACGAGGCCCGAAGGTTTCCGCGTCAATGTCGATCCCCCCCGCTACGCCATCAAAAATGGCTTGAGGATTTCGGAGTACCTCCGTCCGTTCAGCCCCGCTCAGATGCCGGACCCTCTGCATCCGGCGGAGTACCTCTCGTTGTGTCTCGTCCAACACGACCCGCACGCGCCCACCATCCAGACTGTCGAGAGAATAGACCGAATCGACATCATCCAGGGCAAAGAACGCCTGCCGCATGGCCGCAGAGGGAACCCCGTCAATTTTTGGCGCAAACGAAATCCGTCCCGCATCTTCCACGACCAGATCAAGCCCAACGCGAGACGGAACAAGGACTCGTTCCTGGGTCAGATATCGGTCGAGTTGTGCCCCGATGCCTTCGGCAAGCCCCTTCATCTTGGCAAAGTTGATGAAAGCGTCAGGACCCGCTTTTGCCCCAGGCGACAGAGCATTAAAGCCCTCAATGGCCTCTACCAGCGAGAAGGTTTGCGCATCGAGGCGATAGACCGTCTCTCTCCTTTTGACAAAGCAACCGAGTCGCTCCGGATGCACAACCTGAGTGCCGAGGTGAAAACGGTGAAAATATCTGAAATCTTCTCTTCCAAGCGCCCCGCTTGATTCGAGTTCAAGCGTGAATGGAGCATAGGGGACGATGCCGTCAAAGGCGTCTATCCCCTGCTTCTCAAGTTCAGCAAAATCCTGGTAAGGAATCTTGATGTCCCCGTTCTCTACGACGGCCAGGCCGAGTTCGATAAGCTGAGGAATGACAGTGGGCAGCAGGCGGACAAGTCGGGTCTTTGGTGTATGGGATCGCAAGTTGCGGGGATCGCTCAGGTCTGCGCCTCCACTTCGCAGATAGACGCCATCAGTTTCAGCCAATAGGCTCAGACCATCGGCAGGTTCAGACAACAGCCAGGTTTGCACGGGTTGATTCATTGAGCCTCTCTCCTAACCCTGGCGAATCCCATAGCGTGCTAAAACTCTTCGCATCTCTTCCTGCCATCCTGGCCTGTGTACGATTCTTGCGACACAGGCCCTTTCTTGTTTAAGCCTTTCGAAGATAAATCGACGTATCGACCAGAAATCAGGTATGAGTTCATCGGAAGCTTGTTTCTCATAAACGAAACATGCATTTCCAGTCTTGCTAAACTCAATAACCAGGATCGGTCCAAAATCAAGCAAGAAAGCACTCGTTGTCTTTGTGATGCGCCCAAAAAGAAGGCTTTTTTCTCTGATCTGTCTTTGTAGCCGATATTCGTCATCAGTACTGAGCAGAGGTCGTGACATACGTACTTGATTTACGTAACGAAGCCAGAAGGGTTTCCGACCGTGTGGGTCGTGTCCCGGTGGCAAGGCATGTTCAAAAAAGAATTCGATATATTCTCTCTCTAACCACTGCATAAATCGGAGACATGCGTTTTCTGGAACACCTAACCAATTTGTACGATTTCGAGGTAATCGCGGATCCCGGAGTCGATCATCGCCAAGCACGAATCGCTGGAGGTCTTCCTTGAAATCCTGCCTTTCCGTCGCCGATGAAAGGACTGTTTCGCCAATTTCATGCTTGAATTTTTCTAACGCCCATCCATGCCAAGAGAGAAGTTCAGAGAGAAAGTATTGACCCAGAGCGGCATCTGAGCGCACTTGATCCCGGCAGAATCCGGAAGCCATTCGGACGACCTCCTGAAAATACGCAGACTGCTCCTCGATTTTCCATGCCTCCGTGTAAGCTTTGATAGGTTGACGGTTTTCGATCATTCGAGAGGCGAACCTTTCAGGCCCATGCTGACCCAGAATAATCTGTGAATTATCTCGCCACTTGGTTAAGAGACGATCCTGACCATCATAGCGCTCTAACCGGCGTCGTATACGTCCAATAATAGAAGAGGTTGCAAATTCTGAGGACCAACGGTTATGACAAGACCTGACTAGCCACTGAAGCGAACGGGCGGAAAGGCTTACGTCTTCCTGATCCAGATAATCTTGGAACTGTTCGTTCGTTGCAATGTCAGGTTCCGAGCACAGGTAACGAACTGTGCGGTGTTCAAGATTCTGCTGCTGACCCGCCAGATATTCATGCCATTGTTGAACGTAATCGGGACGAGGTTTTGGGTTTGAGGCTGGTTTCAGACCAAGCCCATTGATCGTTTTCTCAAGGTCTGTGAGTAGAGTCTCAGGCTTGGGTAAATGTTGATTGGTATCTTGAATAAAGAGACGTGTGGCAGCCTCAAGACCTCGAAGAGCGTCTAAAAGTGTAGCATTTGACTCTTGGGCTACTTTGGAATTCATGGTTTCCTCGAGGCTTCGACCGACATCATCCCTCCCAACGCTTCTCCCAACGGTCGTTGTTCCAGGGAACGAACCCGAATTTTGAAAACCACTCTCCGGCTTCGAGGCATGTCTTCGCTGCCCGACTTGTCGTGGATCAGGTCGAGTTCTCCGCGCCCGCTGGCTGAGATGAGATTCAGAAAAGGAAGATAAAGTTGATGAAGGCCGGGATCACGCAGGACTTCCAGACTCAACCTGATCACCGACATGGAGCGACTTTGGCTCAATTTGAGGTTGAGTTCATCGTCCCCATCAGAATCCGTATGTCCCTCAACAACGACGGAATGAATCATTTTTTCAAAACGGTCTCCACATACCGTGCTCGACAGGATGGGCACAAATTTCTTGAGAAAATCTTTGCCCTTCAGTGGTACCTCGTCCTTGTTTTTTTCGAACTGTAGGAGTTCTTCAGGTATCAACACAACAAGTCCCAATGGGTCTTTGGGGTCATCACTCACCTCCAGTTTTGTGTATTGGTTGAGCGCACGCTTGAGTTCTTCGCGGATCTCCGTCCGTGTCTCTGCTCCCTCTTGTTGAGCATTGTTGAGGGACGCGACGAGGAGCAGGATGAAAATGACCGCGAGAGAGGTCATCAAATCCGTGAGCGAACTTGAGAGACCCGCGCTGCTATGATCTGCCGCCACTGTTGCCTCTCCCTGATCGGGTTCTTTCAAGCGTTTCGTTCAGATCGTCCAGATATTCCTGCAATTCCTGGACAGACGCTCCAAGACGCTCCGTAGCGTTTCGGAAGTGCTCATTTGCAACCCTAGTCAAATCTTCAAACCCCTGCCTGGATGTCGCTGTGTAGTTGTTCAGGTGCTCGTTGATCTGTCCGAGTAGCCTTCCCGTGGATTCCTCTACTCGGCTAAAAACCTGTTCATACTGCCGCATGTTGGAATAGACCTGCTGCCACGTTTCCTCCTGTCGGTGGTGCGCCTCGGCAAGCCGGTCCACCTGTTGTGCGGTCGATCCGGCCACGCGCTGAATAGCTTCCTGGGTACTCTGCATGGTTCTGGTGACCCCCGCCGCTGAGGTAGCAAGGGCACTCACCTGTGCCGAAATCTCCTTGAGATTGGTCGTCACGGTCGTGTATTGACCGAGCGCCTCCTTGAACCGGGCGAGGGTGGTATCAAGCGTAGTCCGGATATCCTCTATTCGGCCAAGGTGACCCTCGTGTCGCTCCAGCAGTTGCGTGAGTTGTTCGGCGTTCTGAGAGGACCAGTTTTTTGCATTTTCGATAACTGTACCCGCCGTGTCTGTCGCTAACTCCGCGCTTTCCAACATACTGCTGCTCATTTTTTCCCCAAGTTCAGTGACTTTTGTGGAGAGATCGTGCACAACGGTAGTGAGCGTGGCCGCCATTTGATTGACCGATGACCCCGCTGTCTCGTGAATCTGAGTCATCAATCCACGAAGGACCGCAGTCAGTTCTTCAACTTGGGTCCTTCCGAGGGCCATCTGATCGGCGGTCGAGTTCCTCGCAAAGTTAATGAGTTCATTCAGGGCCGATTGCGTCGTCTGGAACTGTACATTCATCCCTTCGAGAAGCCGCGCCGTGCCTCCCAAGGATTCGGCCACCCTGTCAAACTGTTGCATGGCAGACCCTGAAAGCGACTCGGAGAACCTGCCGCTCATCTGTTCGAGCGAAGCAGCCATGGATCGTTCCAGATTTTGAAGCAGCGATTCAATGGAGCCCGTGATCGCATCCTGACTCTGTGCATCAGCGGTTTGAAGCAGGTGACGGATATCCTCGACTGTGCTGGACATTCGATCAAGGGTAGGCCCTATGATTTGTTCAAAGTTCCGAAGCAATGTTGCAATGGAGCTTGTCAAAGCGTCCTGTCTCTGGGCTTCGGCAGCCCTCAGCAACTGGTTGAGATCATCGACCGCTCTGACCATTCGCTCAATGGTGGGTCCCATGCTCTCGCTGAATCCCCGCCGCAACTTTGTGGAGAGATCAGCATTGAAGAGCCGAAAAGCGTTGGACTGCTCGGCAATGTCGCGATGGATGTCTGCGAGAAGTTGAGCGGGAGAAAGGCGCGGAATCAGGTCGTCAATAGCCGATACGAGGGCTTGTCGGCTGATAGTAAGACGGTGCAGGAGAGGTTTTTCAGAAAGAAGAAAGAAGGTTGCGGCTCCGAGGCCCGAGATAGATGACACAAACTTTCCTGAGAGCCCTTGGATCAGGAGTTCGAGACCCTGAACTCGATTGTTTACGAGTTTTACATCCAGCAGAGCGACCAGGATAGCCAAAAACGTGAAAAGAAGACCACTCCCGGTGACGACTCCTGGAATGGCAATAAAGAAACTCCGGTTCAACCGGGAATCGATCACAACGGCGTCACTGAACGCGCTTTCCGCACTCTCTGAGGCATAAAAGTGTTCTTCGCCAGTGGGAATGCGTCGGGGCACCATCTGAGAATTGAAGCCACGCCACGCAGATAAAAGAGGCGGAGTTCCTAAAAAAATCTGAACGACAGCATCATAGGTTGATCCTGATAGCCCTTCCCCCGGCCTTACCACGCGCTCAGAATGGAGGGCTTTGAGTCGGTTCGTAACGCTGGAGTGTATTTGCTGCTCTCTGCGGACCAGCCACCAGAGCCAGCTCAGTGCGCAGAGCGTCCCGATCAATAGCCCTGCCGCAGCCAACCACGTAAAAATAGGCGCATCGAGACCAAAGATCGTCCATTTGGCCTTCAGGAATTCTATCAGAGTCATCCGGCCCCCTTTGTTTAGCGGCGGACTCTCTTATTTCCCATCTGTCCCATCAATCGGCCAGTCCGCTTTTCGCCGGGCGCTGATCTCGGTCGATTTCTTCCAGGGATTTTTCAGTTCCCCATGCGCTACGAGCTTCTGCCAGCGCCGTATGAACATCCTGCTGGCGCCGGTCTACTTTGGTGAAACGTTTGCACGCTTTTAAGATCACGGTTCTCGCCGCTCCTTCCAGAGCCGTACGGTGAAACGGTCTTCCTCCTCGATCAGATCGGGGTCTGTGCCGTTGTGTTCGCGCATCCCCCGGATGATCTTGCGCGGGACGCCCAGGCCTGTAGCCTCGATGTGACGGTAGTCCCGGAGAATCTCTTTGATCAACTCATTTCGCGTCGCCCGGTAGCCATACTTCATCTTCTCGACCGTCACGGTATTGGGCAGACGGCCAGGGGAGATCACTTCCAGGCGGTCACTGTAAAGGGAAAGTTCGATGTCTGTCACCGCAATCGTGTAGTCGCGATGGGCAACGGCGTTCACCACGGCCTCGCGGATGGCTTCGAGGGGATAGTCTTTCCAGCGATCCTGCCGTCTCCCTCCCTCATCAATCCGGGCTTCGACGGCGGTGTTGCGGCGGACGAAATCCATGGCCTGTTCGACCAATCCGGTTTCGAGCACCTCGCCGGTTGTCGATTTGAGCGGGACGATGGGACCTCTCAGCGTCGGCCGTTCTCGGGTTGCATACTCCTTTTCCGCCCCAGGATAGGCAGTTGCCGTGATGCCCGCCTGCGGCAGCAAGCGGTTCGGCTTTCGACCAAAAAGGAGGATGGCCCCTGCGGTGGAGATCGCCCTGCCGCGATCTTCCACCATCAAGTCTGTGTTGAGGAGGAGTCGCCTCCAGCCCTCCTCGTCCTCTGTCGGAGGGCAGTCCTGTTGCCTTATATCGCGGAAATAGTTCTCCAGTCGGCGACGGTCCAGGTCGTTTAGAGTGGTTCCGGGAACAGGCTTTACATCGTACCGCACCAGGCCGGATGCCTGGTACAACCGGGCCTCCTGCTCACGAGTGGCATCTCTTGAGGTGCTGCCGACGCGGACAAAGGTCGACCATGCCGGGCCATGCTTGGCCTTATAAGGCTTGTCCGGGCTGTCAGCAGGAAGCGAGATCACGCCTACAACCTTTGAATTCTCCCATGGAATCGTTTCCCAGTAAGGGATGATGGCCGGTTGAATGTTATTCCGACACACGTTCATGACCCACTCCTCTGCCTGCCTGGGGGCACGAGTAAGGCCGGTCACGGTCCCGTTGTCCTCCACCCCGAGGAGGATGTATCCCCCTTCAAGATTGAGGAGCGCTGCAATTTCTTTCGCCAGGCTATCCGGGTGGACGTCGTCCCGCTTGAACTCCACACCGGAGTTCTCACCGTTTCGTATCAGTTCCATCAATTCGGTCTTTAACATATCGCGCCTCAAAAGCCGTATTTGAGCCTCCGCATCTCAAAGGCATCCTTACCCCCTTCCAGGAGTTCTTCCACCAGCTCCCGGACCGGGCGGCCATCGATGGAACCCATGTGTTCAGCGGGCATCTCTGCGTGCCCTTCCTGCCCCGCCTCACCGGAGGCCCGGAGGCCGACGATCAGTTCCGCGTCGCCCAGGACCGGAATGTTGGCGTTGTGAGTGGCAAAAACGAACTGCCGCCGGCGTTTCTCCTCCCGCATCTTGGGCACGATTCCTTCGGTGATAAAACGATTGTCAAGGTCGTCCTCCGGCTGGTCCACGACAAGCGGCGCGTCGGACTCCAGCAGCAAAAGCAACAGGACCGCTGTGGCTTTCTGCCCGGTAGAGAGTTCGTCGAGATCCTTCCAGATAGAGGCTTGCCTTTCCGGGGCGACATTCAGTTTAACGGTTGTTGTCGGAGAGAGGTATAACTCCTCCACCTGCATGAACACGTCGGGAGATGCCTGCGCGATCCGGTCGGCCTGGGTCGAGGGGATATCAAACTTCTGTACAAGATGGTCCCGACCGGCCCGACAGGCGTCAGCAAATTCTTTGAGCGATATGTTGTCACGCTGTTTAAGCACATCGACGGTTTCAGCGAGACGACCCCCGATCTGCTCGCGGAGCAAGTTGAAGAGGGGATCGCGATTGCCAGCGAAGGCCACCTGTACCCAAACCCGCCCGTCGAGTTTCTTACTTACCTTCTTCGCCGCACGCTCTAACTCTCGGAATTCTTCGGCCTTTACATCTTCCCACTCAGCCAAGAGGTTTCGGCGATGGCCTTCGTGTTCTTTTAGATCACGTTGGAGGGCGGCCTGGCGTTCCCGGAGAGGACGAAGCTCCTCGATCTGTTGGCGCAGACGGATGAACTCCGCCCCATCCACCTTTGACCTCTGGAGTTCGCGAAGAATCCGCTCGTATTCGTCCTGGACGGCCTTCCTTCGCTCCTCCCAGCGTTTCGCGACGGCATCCAAATCCTGTTCTGCTTGCCCAAGGACCTGGGCCATCCTGTCTGCGATACTCTCTACCTCCTTGCTCAGACGCTCCATCGCAACATCCATTTCTGCGAGGATATCCTTGCCGGGAAGCCCCTCCAACGCCTTGGATGAGAGGAAAGTCCGGTCGATAGGGAGCTCCCGGCGCATCTGATCCAGAAGTTCCTGGAAGGGGGCAATACGCTCAGGAGTAGTTTTAAGAATCCGCTCTTCCCGCACCAGGAGACTCTTTTCTTTGAGCCGTTCCTCAAGCCCTGCCTCCTGGAAGCGCTGGAGCATCTCCTCCAACGCCGGGAGATGGGCCAGGCGCTCCTCGACCTGTTTCAGTTCGTTTCGCACATCGAGGACGCGACCCCGTGAACGCTCTAACTCTCGTTGGAGGTCAACTTTACGCTGCAAGAGGGCCGGGTCGCGTTCGACAAACCGTTCGAGGAGACGCGTAAGTTTTTCTTTGCTCTTCGTTAGCTCGGAGATTTCGTGCTGCCCGTACACCTCTATTCTTGGCATTACATCCGCTGGGGTCAGGTTAAGTACTCTGCCTGTCTCCTCCCGGACAATCGGCGGGTTTGGAACCGTTCGTTCGATCAGGTACTCGCGTTTCGTCGGACGATAAGAACGAACAAACAATGAGATTTTAGTGCCGCTCTTCAAAACGTGTTGAACGATCCCCTCGTGAGCGGTTCGGGCTTCCTCTCCAAGGGGCTCAAGATCGAGGGCGTAGCGCAGGCTCTCCACAACCGTTGATTTGCCCGTGCCCCGGCCACCGATGAGCACATTCAGATTTTCGTTAAAGTGAATTCCTTCACCGTCCAGGAAACCGCCCTGCCAGGCCATGGCCACGAACTCCGCGTGTTCTTCAGGGTGGGGATCACTGGAAAGACGGATACGGGAGTCAGGATCAAGAAACGCCTGACGGAGACCCTCGACTGAGACCTCAGACATCTTGATCCAGCACGATGCGCCGGATTTGGCCAGACCTTCTGGGCTATCCACATCCTGGGCGTTGAGAATCGCAATCGGTCGATGGCGCCGATAATCCGGGTTCCTGTTCTCAAGGATCTCACGGATCTTGGCCGGGGCATCACTCACCGGACCGGGCAGGGAACAGGCAAGCAGATGGGGCATCTTCCAAACCTTGATACCTGACTGACCGCTGAGCTTCGCCAAGAGCCCGCTGTCTGAAGCGACATGGGCGGCGATACAGACGGCTCCCCACGTCTGCGCTGCTGTCAAAAATTCCTCGACGTCGAGTTGACCTATCGGCGAATCGGCCGTGTCTTCGTGGATGCCACATTGACCGATCACACGTTCAAGAGAATTGACATCCCTGTCGACGTCGAATAGACAGAGAAGATGAACGCCGTCTTTTGTAACAGCCTCAAAGCCAGGAAAGACGTAAATCCCCGCTTCCTGCGCAGATTTCCATAACCCCACCGCTGTCTGTACACGGTAGTGGTCCGTTACAGCGAGAATCTCTATCCCATTTTCAAGGCACGCCTGCACGACGGCTGCGTTATAACGCATTTCATCGCTGAAAGAAACCGTCTTTTTAAACTGCTTGAGGTAGCGGAATGAGTTCACCTGGAGGGCACACCGATAGAATCGTGCGCCACCGGGCAATTCCAGCGCCTTCTTGATCGGATCGCTCTGGTTCATGGATGACCTCCATCAAGACAACGGCGCATCGCATACCTGCATTGGTTGCGTCAAGGCATTTACAGAAGTCAGAGTCATCCGGAATCCCCTATTGAGCGGTGGACTCCCGCATCTCCCATCCGTCCTTGAACAACGGCAGGAAGTGGCCGGGGTGGTAGGGGTGTCTGCGGACTTCGTCCAGGTTCAGGTCCACGCCGAGGCCGGGGCGGTCCGGGATCTCGATGTAGCCGTCCTTCACCTCGATGGGGTTCGTGACCAGGCGGCGCTCCCACTCGACGTTGAACTCGTCGAAGAACTCCTGGATGAAGAAGTTGGGGGCGCAGGCTGCGATCTGAACGCAGCAGGCCGAGCAGACCGGCCCCTGGGCGTTGTGGGGGGCGACGACGCCATAGTGGGCGTCGGCCATGTCGCAGACCTGGCGGGTGGCGAACAGGCCGCCGCAGTTGAGGGGCTCGGGCTGGAGGATGTGGATGACGTCGTGCTTGAGGAGCTCCGCGAACTCGTACTTCGTGTGGAGGCTCTCGCCCGCGGCGATGGGCACGGGGCTGTGCCGGGCGACCTCCACGATGGCGTCGATCTTGTGGTGCGGGGTGGGCTCCTCGAACCAGGTCGGGTTGTACTTCTCGATCTTGCGGGCGATCCGGAGCGCAGTGGAGGCGCTGAAGCGGCAGTGGCCCTCCACCAGGATGTCGACTTTTGGGCCGACGGCGTCCCGGACCGCCGCGACGATGTCGAGGGAGAGGGATTCGTCGTTCAGGTCCATGACCTGGTAGGCGCTGCCGAAGGGGTCGAACTTGAGGGCCGTGTAGCCCCGGCGCACGACCTCCTTAGCCTTCTCGTGGAAGCTCTCCGGGGTGCGGGGGCCCCGGTACCAGCCGTTGGCGTAGGCGCGCACGCGGCGGTTGACCTGTCCGCCCATCAGCTTGTAGACCGGGACGTTCAGGCTCTTGCCGATGATGTCCCAGCAGGCGATCTCCACGGAGGCCACGGCGTTCTTGTGGATCTGGCCGCCGTCGGAGTAGACGTCCCGGAACATCCGCCGCGAGATAAGCTCCGGCTGAAACGGGTCGAGGCCGATGAACTGCGATTTCAGCTCGTGGATGCAGGCCTCCACGGTCTTTGCGAAGGCGTTCAGGGTGGCCTCGGCGATGCCGTGGATGCCTTCGTCCGTCCCGAGCCGGATGAAGAGCCAGTTCTTCCAGGGGTTGCCGACGATGAACGTCTCCACGTCGGTGATGCGCATGGGTCGTCTCCTCCGTTAGCCCCTCCCTCTATCCCTCCATCACGATCACGCCCCTGGCGTTGTCGCCCCGCGCGAGGGCGGCGAAGGCCTCGTTGATCTCCTCGAAGCGGTAGCGGCGGGAGATGATCTGGTCGAGCTTGAGCCTGCCCTGCAGGTAGAAGTCGATCAGGCGCGGGAAGTCCAGCGACACGCGGGGGGAGCCGTAGAAGCTGCCCTTGACGGTCTTCTCGTCGCCCGGTATCGTGCCGGGGATGGGGATCTCCGCGCCCGTCGGGGCCATGCCGACGATGACCGCCGTCCCGCCCCGCCTCGCGGCGTCGTAGGCCTGCCGGCTGACCTGGGGGAGGCCGATGGCGTCGAAGGCGTAGTCCACGCCCAGGCCGTCGGTCAGCTTCCGGATCGCGGCCACCGGGTCCTCGCGCCGGGCGTTGATCACGTGCGTGGCCCCCACCTCCCGCGCGTACTCCAGCTTGTTGTCCAGGAGGTCGACGGCGATGATCTGGCTCGCGCTGGCCAGGACGCCGCCCTGGATGACGCTGAGGCCCACGCCGCCGGTGGCGAACACGGCCATCGTGGCCCCCGGCTCGACCTTCGCCGTGTTCAGGACCGCGCCCACGCCGGTGGTCGCCGCGCAGCCGATCAGGGCCGCGCGGTCGAGGGGCATGTCCTTGCGGATGGGGATGGCCTGCGACTCGTGCACGACGGCCTTCTCCGCGAAGGAGGACATCCGCCCGAAGTGGCTGATCTCCTGGCCCCCTTTTCGAAGCCGGCGGGTGCCGTCGGGCATGGTGCCGGGGGGGCTGTTCATGCCGCTGCAGAGGTGGGGCTGGCCGGAGACGCAGAACCGGCAGCGCCCGCAGTAAGGGGCGAAGGAGAGGATGGCGTGGTCGCCCGGTTTGACGAGGGTGACGTTCGGGCCGACGGCCTCGACCACGGCGGAGGCCTCGTGGCCCAGCACGACCGGGAGCGGGGGATAAGGGGGATCGTGCCAGGAGCCGTCCATCATGTGGTAGTCGCTGTGACAGGCGCCGGTGGCGGCGATCTTCACCAGGACTTCGCCGGGATGGGGATCCTCAAGGGTGAGGTCTTCGATGACCATCGGTTTGTTGGGCTCGTAGAGCACTGCGGCGCGCACTTTCATGGGAGCACCTCCGGTTGAAGGTCAGGAGTTGATTGCCGCGCACAATATAGCCGCCCTTTCGCGGGGCGTCAAGGGGTTTCTCCCCCTGCGGCGGGTCTGACCCCATCATTTGTAAACTTCCACCGATCCGTCTTTCCTTCCCACAAACAGGCTGCTCAGGCCCCGCGCCACGGCGGTCACCCCGGGGGTCTCTTTCCCGGAGGACAGGACCTCTCCCCCCCCGTCCAGCCTGACCGCTGGACCTCCCCGGAGCGCGACCAGGCAACCGCCATTCTCCCCCGGCGCCAGCCCCACCACGGGCCGGGCCAGGAACCGGCTCCACTGCCGCCGACCGTCGGAGGCGAAGCATTGCACGAACCCGTTGGCCGCGCCCGCAAAGACCCGGCCCCCGGCCGCCTCCACGCACAGGGCCGCGCCCCCCAGGTCCGCGTCCCACAGGACCTGTCCGTCCCGCCGGTAGACGACCACCTGCCGGTGGTTGGTGTCCACCCCGGCGATCACCTCGGCCCAGCCGTCCCCGTCCAGGTCCGCCACCCGGAGGCCCTTCATCCAGGATGGGATGGCCCAGCTCATCAGGTCCGGGCGGGTCAGCGTCTGCACGCAGGCCCCGGCCGCGTCGTAGACCCGGACGCAACCGTGGATGGAAGGGTCGGCCAGGCCGGCCAGGACCTGCAGGCCTTTCCCCTCTTTCAGCCGGGCCAGGCCCAGGCAGGCGGGCGGACCCCACTGGCAGGCCGACCGCCACAGCAGGCGGCCCCGGTCGTCAAACGCATAGATGTGCCGGTCCGCGCACCCGGCCAGGACCTCCTCCCTCCCGTCCCCATCCACGTCTCCCACGGCCAGGCTCAGCACGATGCAGTTCTTGAGCGTCCAGTAGTCCCAGACCATCGGCTGCCACGTCAGCTGGCAGGACCAGACCTCCTTCCCGGCCGCGTCCAGACGCCAGACCTTTTCGGCGTCTCCCCCGGCCACGACCCCTCCGTCGGGCAGGGCCGCCACGGCCCGGATCGCGCCTGACAGAGATGCGGACCAGACCGTCCGGCCCCTTTCGTCAAAGGCTCTGACCCCTCCCTTCTCGTCTCCCGAAAAGCACCCCTGGCCCAGGACGCCCAGCGCCGTCACCGGGCCGTCGCACGACCCGCTCCACGCCGGGGTCATCGCGCGTCCTGATGAGATACGGAAGGCAGCCGCATCCGAGGCATCGACGATCTGGCCTGAGGTCGGAAGGATAGCCCTGCTAACTTCTACCTCGGGGGACGCTGCGCCTTCTCTCAGAGCGACCGACACGCCTTCCCCTGTTTTCTCCACCCGGTAGCCCGACTCCTCCCGGACCAGCGCCAACTCGCGGGGACGATCCACCTCGTCGGCCCAGAACAGCGTGGCAAACCGGATTCCCTCTCCGGGACGGAGGGGCTTCAGGCCGCGCTGCACCCACCGCATCCCCCCCTTTGCGCTGGCGTGGACCACCGGGATCAGGTCCTGATGCCCGCTGCCCAGGTGCCGCATGGTCAGCCGGGCGTCGCCCTGGACCGAACGCAGGACTCCGTCCGACAGGGCCACCTCCCCCAGCACGTGCCACCATCCTTCGACCAGGAACGTCCCCTCCCGCAGGGCCCAGACCTCGTCGAGGACCAGGAACCACCCGTCCCGATGGTGGACGATGTGGCGATGCCAGTTCGCCTGGCCGGGATAGACCGTGGAGGTCCCGGCCACGCTGAGTGTCTCCCCTTCCTTGAGATACCGCAGCGAGGCGTAGCGGGACTCGCACCCCGGCCCGGCCCCGTCCACGGACACGCTCACCCCCACGTGCTCCCGCACGGATGCCACCCCGAACCCCACCCTTCCCCCGAACCAGGGCCTGCCCCGGCTCGTGTAGCGCACGATGCAGTTGCCGTCCTGGTAGGAGTGGGACCCGCCGGAGATGCCGTCCAGGAGCAGGTAGTCGTCCTGTTCCTCCCAGCCGGAGCGGAAGAAGACCTTGTCGAAGGTCTTCTCAAACGGCACGTCCCGCACGTACACGCCGGGCGGCGCAAAGGAGCTCCACCCTTCGAGAGAGTCGTAGAACAGCCGGGCCAGGGGGGCGGCCCGCACCCGCCCCAGACGGAGGGGGGCCTTCGCCGGACGGCCCGTCACCCACGCGCGCAGGGGCTCGGACGGGGCGCGCACGGCCCGCCGGACCAGGGCATCCTCGTCTTCGAGGTCGCAGAGCCGCAGGTATTCGTCGTTCCCGGTGGCGGCCGCGGCCATCAGGAAGTACTGCTGGGGCCTCAGGCAGGTCTCCGCGTCCCGCAGGTCGGCGTGGGTGTGGACCATCAGGGCGCGGTCTGCGGCGTCCAGGAAGGAAGGGCTGGAGAAGTAGTCCATCCTGCCGGAGGCGAGCGCGAAGTCCGCGGTGTTGAACAGGGAGAAGGCCCACTGATGGCCGTGCGAGAGCGTGTCGCAGACGGGCTTGGAGGAGGCCATCTGAGGGGCGAAGAAGATTTCGGCGAGTTTCATCCAGGCCAGGCCCTCGGCCAGGCCGTGGACCTGGTGGAAATAGCGGCCTCCGTAGAAGAGGTCCAGCGCGGACATGGTCTGGTGGTTCTGTCGCACCCGGTCTATGCCCACCTGGGCGAGGAAGCCGGGGTTGCCGGCCCCCTCCGTGGAGCGGTAGATGCCGAGAAAGGCGGTCAGGACCTCCTCGCGGGTGTCGGGGGGGATGGCCGGATGGTTTTCGAGGAGGGTGAAGGGGAGGAGCAGGGTCCTCAGGAAGCCGTGGATCTGGGGCGGGTCCGGGAGGTGGCGCTCAAACCAGCGCGTCCGGGCGAAGAGGAGGATCTGGCGGCAGAACATGCGCATCAGGTCTTCGTCGCCGGTCTGGACGGCGAGCATGCCGAGGTCCGCGACGGCCCACATGTAGGTCCAGTCCCCCGGCCCGCCGGTGAACTCCCCCTCCAGGGCCGCGTCCCCTTTTTCGAGCCGCTCCTGAGCAGGTCCGGCGTAGAGGTCGGCCCATTGTCCGAGCCGGACGCGGTGCTGAAAGGGGAGGAGGGGGCCGGAGGAGGCGAGGGTTTCGGCCAGGGCGTCGGCGGCCGCCGGGGCGTCTTCGGGCTGGCTCACGCCCACGACGATGACGTGGCCGACGTGGTTCAGGGTGTGGGGGGCGGTGCGGAGGGCCCAGCCGCCGGGGCCGGGCCAGGCCCGGTCGGTCAGGTCGTAGGCGCGGAAGTAGAGGGTCTTCAAAAAGGCGCTGTCCATCATATTGCCTAAGGCCAGGACGTGACGGCCCCTGACCTCGCCGGTGTCGTCCGGCAGGACCTCCACGCGGGAGGGGAGGGTTTTCTCCAGGGTGGATCGCAGGCGGTCTGCGGCGGCGCGGTAAGGCTCGGAGGAAGGGGAGACGATGCAGGCGCCGGAGGAGAGGTCGGTTTCGCGGGTCGG
>CAYRZX010000122.1:14439-17902 GCA_964428665.1 uncultured Gemmatimonas sp. | reverse complement strand
GCCGCCAGGAGGCCGACGGCGAGCGACGCGCCGACGGACAGGTAGACCGTCTCCGGGCTGAGCCGGAACACGGGGAAGAAGGAGCCCAGGTTCTCCGTCACGAACTTCGCGAACCCGTTGCAGACCGGGATCGTGAGGGCCACGCCCAGCGCCGCCCCCAGCCCGGCGATGGCCAGAGACTCCCCGGCGATGATCCCGATGAGGTGGCCTGGCCGAAACCCCAGAGTCTTGAGGACCCCGTACTCCGACAGCCGCTCCCGCGCGGCCATGGCCATCGTGTTGGCCAGGACGAGCAGGATGATGACCAGCACCACGCCGGAGATGACCCGCAGGGCCACGATGATCGTCCCGGCCATGGACACGAACCCCATCTGGAACGCCCGCTCCGTCTCGGTCCTGGTCTCGGCCAGGCTGTTTTTGAACATCGCATCCACCTGGTCGGAGATCGGCCCCGCGTCTTCGGGCCGGGTGATCCGCAGGACGTACCAGCCCACGTGGTTGGCCGCCCCCTCCCCCCACGTCCGTCTGATCTCCTCGTTGAGCCGGTCCCAGTGGAAGAACATCACGGTCTCGTCCGTGGACGGCTCCGCCCCCCGGTAGATCGCCCGGATGACGAAGTCCCAGTCTCCTGGATAGATCGTCCCCTGAACCCGGATCATGTCCCCCACCCTCCACCCGTACTTGGCCGCCAGCTTCCTGCCCACGGCGCACCCCTTCCGGTCCCGGTAGAACGCCTCCCGCTCCGCGTCCGGCATCCTGAACTCCGGGTAGAGGTCCATGTAGGTCGGAGGGTCCACCGCGAACTGCGCGAAGAAATTCTTTTCGTCGATGTAGACGCCGCCGAACCAGTTCCCGTAGGAGATGCCCGTGACCCCGCGGATCACGGCGATCTGATGGCGGTACGCCAGCGGGAGGGGGAACACCAGGGAGACGGCGTTTCGCGCCACGAGCCGATTCTGCGCCGACGCCGCCACGCCCGCGTACCAGGCGTCCACCACCGTGCGGAGCAGGCCGAAGGCGAGCACGGCCACGCCGATGCCGAGGGCAGTCAGCAGGGAGCGCAGCCTGTGGCGAAGGGTGTTGCGGAGGATGAGATTCAGGAGGCGCATAAGGTCAGTTTGTTTCTAGCACGCCCTTGTCAAATCTCCGGATCGTGTGCGCCCGCTCCGCGGCCCGGGGGTCGTGCGTGGCCATGAGAATCGTCTTCCCGAAATCGGCGTTGAGCGCGCTCAGCAGGTCCAGCACGGCCCTGGCCGAGTCCCGATCCAGGTCCCCGGTCGGCTCGTCGGCCACCAGCAGGGTCGGGTCCGTCACGAGCGCCCGCGCGATGGCCACCCGCTGCTCCTGCCCCCCGGAGAGCTGTCGGGGATAGTGCTGCATCCGGTCCTCCAGCCCCACGAGCGACAGCGCGGCCATCACGTGCCCCCGGCGCTCCCGCCGCGACAGGCCCGTGAGCAGGAGGGGCAGCTCGACGTTCTCGAACGCCGTGAGCACCGGAAGCAAATTGTAGAACTGAAAGATGTAGCCCACGTGCCGGGACCGCCACCGGGCCAGGCCCGACTCGGACAGGTCCGCGATGTTGAGCCCCCCCACCCGGATCGCCCCCCGGTCGGGCCGGTCGATCCCCGCGATCAGGTTGAGCAGCGTGGTCTTGCCGGACCCCGACGGCCCCATCAGCGCCACGAACGCCCCGTCCGGCACGTCCAGGGAGATGTCCACGAGCGCCGGGATCTCCATGCTCTCCCGGCGATAGCTTTTGTACACGTTGTGGACTTCGACCATGCGCGATTATTCCTTCACCTCAACCCTCGCCCCGTCCTTCAACCCCTCCGGCGGGTTCAGGACCACGCGGTCCCCGACGGCCAGCCCCTGCCGCACCTCCACCATATCCCCCATCGCCTCGCCCGGCTCCACCGGCGTCTCCGACGCAACCCCCTGTCGCACCACGAAGGCCACCCTGCGCCCCCCCCGGCCCACCACCGCCCCCGGCTTCACCACCACCTTCGGACGAGCCGCCTCCCCCTCCGGAGCGGGCCTGGAGAGGAAGGTCACCTTCGCGCTCATGTCAGGCAGCACCCGGTCGTCCTGCCCCAGGAGCCGGACGCGGGTGAGCACCGTGGCCTTGGCCCGGTCCACGGTGGGCACGACCTTGTGGACCACGGCCCGGTAGCGGCGGTCCGGCAGGGCGTCCAGCGTCACCTCGCAGGGCATGTCGGGATGCACCTTCCCCACGTTCGACTCGGACACGTCCACCTCCACCATCAGAGACCCCATGTCCGCGAGGGAGACCACGGCCCCGCGCGCATTCGCGGAGGAGGCAAACGGGGCCACGACCTCCCCCACGTCTGCGTTCTTCGTCAGCACGGTCCCGTCGAACGGGGCGCGGATGTTCGTGTTCTCCACCTGCACCTCGGCCAGCCGTACGGCGGCCTCGGCCGCGGTGATGCCCGCCTCCGCCGACGCCACCGACGCGACGGCCCGCCGGTAGCGGGCGTCCGCCGCGTCGAACTCCGCCTTGCTGACGGTGGTGTCCCCCACCAGCGTCTTCAGACGGCTGTAGGCCAGCTCCGCCTCGTAGAGTTCGGCCTTCGCCTGGGCCAGGGAGGCCCTCGCCAGCTCCGCGCGCGCCCGGCCCTCCGCCAGGCCCGCCTCCACGTCGCGGCGCTCCAGCCGGGCGATCACCTGGCCGGCCTGCACCCGGTCCCCCTCCTCCACATAGAGGGCCTCCAGGCGCCCCGTCCCCTTCGACGCCACGGCGGCCCTGCGCTGCGCCACCACGTAGCCGCTGGCCGTCAGCACGGCGTCCGCCTGCGAAGGGGCCATCGTCGTCACCGTGGCCACCTCCACGGCCACGGGCGCGCCGCGCCTGAGCAGGGCGATCAGGGCGATCAGGAGCGCCGCGGCAAGGCCGATCCAGACCGCCCTCGGCGCCCGCCGCTTCGAGCCTTCATAGCCCCCCTCCGGAGGCCGTGGGATGCGGAGCGTCGCCACGGCGTCTCGCTTCTGTTGTTCGTTCATGATGCGCTCCTGAAAATCACCTCGTGGACACGGCCCCCTGCGCAGGACAAAAAATATACCCCGCCCGCATCTCCCTGTCAAGGTGCGATCTTTCAGACACGATAAACTTGACAGCGAGGACGTGACAGGGTACATTCCGGGCATGGCCAGGCCATTCCGTCTGAGCGACCTGCCCTACCTCCGGGCCTTCTCCGGCCTCAGCGTCGGGGAGCTGGCCCGCAAGCTAAAGGTGGGGGTGAAAGATGTGGAGCGGTGGGAGGCCTCCGAGGTCATCCCTCAGGGGGCCAAGATGCGCCGCCTGCGGCACTGGATCGCGTCGCAGTTGGACACCATGGAGAACCCGGAGGCGTGGCTCAGGGAGGCCAAAAAAGGGAGACAGTGATCGAAAAACTCACTTCTTCTTGTGCGTCGCCTTGAGCCCCAGATACGCGGCGCCGATCATGGC
>CAYRZX010000122.1:0-14339 GCA_964428665.1 uncultured Gemmatimonas sp. | reverse complement strand
AGTGGCCGTCGTAGGTCTTCTCCTGAATCCCCTTGATGGCGCTCAGGCAGTTGTCGTTGATCACCACGGCCACGACCGGGATGCGGTACTGCGCCGCCGTCATCAGTTCGTAGGCGGTCATCAGGAACCCCCCATCGCCGCTGACCGAGACCACCGCCCGGTCTGGCCGGGCCAGCTTCGCGCCCAGCGCCGCCGGGAAGGCGTATCCCAGGTTGACATAGTGGCACGGATAGAGAAAGGTGCGGGGCTCGTAGACCGGGAACTCGTCGAACGCGCGATAGCCCACGGTGGTCACGTCCACGCTCACGATCGCGTCGCGGGGGAGGACCTCCCGCAGGTCGTGCATGACGAATAGAGGAGGACGGTTTCGGATCGCCTCCCGGATGGGCGGCAGGACGGACGCCCATCCCGTGCGCGGACTCCCCGGATCGAGCCGTTCCAGGAGTTGAGAGAGAATCTGCCGGAGGTCCCCGACCACGCCCGCGTCCGCCGGGTACTCCTTCCCGATCTCGTCCGGGTCGGCGTCCATCTGGAGGAGCGGCCTCGGCACCTGCATCGTCCAGCCGCTCGTGTCGATCTGCGTGAACCGGCACCCCACCGCTAAGGTCGCGTCGGCCTGGGCCACCACCTCCTGGCCGGACCGGCCCCGGACGTGGCCGAGGGCCAGGGGGTGATCCCCCGGAATCGTGCCCTTGCCCAGCCGGGTGGTCACGACCGGGGCGTTCAGGGCCTCCGCAAGCCGGATCAGCTCCGCCGATGCCCCGGCGGCCAGGATACCCCCTCCGGCTAAAAGGACAGGCCGGGTCGCTGCCTTCAGGAGGCGGAGCGCCGCCTGGATATCGGCCTCCGACGGAGATGGGGGTGAGACCTCGACGCGGCCCGGAATTTCAGCCTCCCCCTCCGCCGCCACCACGTCCGGGGGAAGCTCCAGCACAGCGGGACCGGGCCGGTACGCGCGCATCGCCCGGAAGGCCCCGGTCACAGCCGCGGGGATCTCGGACACACGCTTCGGGCAGGCGTAGTACTTCGTGATCGGCTTGAAGAACGTCTCCTGGTCCAGGCCATGAAACATCTTCCCCCGGTCGCGCCCCTCAAACTTCGTGTCCACCCCCCCCGTGATTAGCAGGACCGGGGACCGGTCGGTGTAGGCCTCGCCCAGGCCCGTGGAGGCGTTGGACGCGCCGGGGCCGGGCACCGTGAGGGCCACCCCCACGTCCCCGGCCGCGCGGGCGTAGCCGTCCGCCATCAGCGTGGCCGCCTGCTCGTTGCGGATCAGGACGCTGCGCACGTCCCCGCACCTTCGGACGGCCTCGTAGAGACCGATGTTCTGAGTGCCCGGCATGCCGAACAGGCAGCGGACCCCCTGGGCCCTGAGGCACGCGATGAGAATCTCTCCGCCGGTCATGAAGGTCCCCTTTTAGGTTTTGTAGGGGCGACCGGTGGTCGCCCATATTAAGGAGGGTTGACATGGACATCCGATCCCCCGCCGCAGCAATAGATACCTCCGTCGAGCAGGAGTCCGAGACCGCCCAGCGCATGGCCGAGGCCGCCACGACCTTTCTGGCCGCCCTGACCCCGGAGCAGCGGACCCGCGTCCTGTTCCCGGTGGAGAACGAGGAGCGGCAGAACTGGCACTACATCCCGCGCGACCGGTGCGGCCTTCCGTTCAAGGAGATGGACGGCGCGCAGCAGAAGCTCGCCCACGCCCTGCTGTCCAGCGGGCTGAGCCGGCGCGGCTACATGAAGGCCGTGACCATTATGGGCCTCGAATCCGTCCTGGCGCAGCTCGAAGGCCCGACGCGCCGTTTCGCGCGCGACCCCGACCTCTATTATGTGACCCTGTTCGGGACCCCGTCCGACGACGCCCCGTGGGGATGGAGGGTGGAGGGACACCACGTGTCCGTCAACTTTCTCGCCGTGGGAGGCAGGCGCATCGCCCCCACCCCGAACTTCTTCGGCGCCAACCCGGCCCGCGTGCCTCAGGGCGACCTCACAGGACTCCGGGTGCTGGCCGCCGAGGAGGACCTGGCCCGCCGCCTGCTCAGCTCTCTGGACCCGTCCCAACACGCCAAAGTCATCCTCTCCGCCGAGGCCCCCTCGGACATCGTCACGCGCTCGGAGCATCGCATCCAGCTAAACGCCCCCGCCGGCCTCGCGGCCGGGGAGATGACGGAGGCCCAGCGCCGGGTCGTGATGGGCCTGGTGACCGAATACGTCTCCAGGATGCCCGAGGACGTGGCCGATACCCGGATGAACCGGATCGAGAAGGACGGGACCGCGCACATCCACTTCGCCTGGGCCGGGGCCGAACAGCAGGGCGGGCCGCACTACTACCGGCTGCAGGGGCCTCACTTTCTCATCGAGTACGACAACACCCAGAACCAGGCCAACCACATCCACTCGGTCTGGCGCGACCTGACGGACGACTGGGGGGACGACCTGCTGGCCCGCCACTACGCCCGGTCGCATTGATCTATAGGGGCGACCACCGGTCGCCCCTGCAAACCCAATATAACCCACCTCCCTGTCCCTGTCAACGCGGAAGACAAAAAAGAAGGCGGGGCCGATGCAGGGCCCCGCCGATCTATCTCTAAAGCCTGTTTGATTCCCCCTATCCCCCATCCCCCTTCCCGGTGGCGCGGTCCAGTTCGATGAGAGACTGCTGATACCCCAGCAGGGCCTCCAGATAGGCCCGCCTCTCCTTCAAAGCCCTCTCCTGCACGGCGAGCAGACGCCTCTGATCCGCCTGGCCCGCTTCGACGGCCCTGCGCGTCTGGTCCAGGCTCAGCTCGACGGCCGGCAGAATCTCGTCCCTGTATAGAGCCACGCCTCGCGCGCACGCCCGAAGACGCCCCAGGACGCGCCGCACCTCGGAGGCGACCTCCCCTGTCCTGGCCTCGAACTCCGCCTCCCGCGTCGCCCGCTCCGCCTCCAGCCGCCGGACCTTCGCCGTCCCCCAGTTCAGGAGCGGGAGTTCGATGCCGAGGCCGATCTCCCAGCCCCCCGGGTCCTGCCTCCCGGCCAGTTCGTAAGAGACCTGGAGATACCCCGGCCAGGGGATGCGCCCCCCGTAGGCCTCCGCCACGCGGGCGTCCGCCTGGGCGTGCCGGGCGCGCATTGCCCGCAGATCGGCGCGAGAGAATGCCTCCCGGATCAGCGCCGCGTCATCTCGGAGAGTCAGGTTGAAAGACAAAACCGTCGCCACGACCCGGAGGGTGTCGGCCTCCGGCAGACGCAGAAGGGCGCTCAGCTCCCGGAGGGTCTCCTGGCGGGTGAGGTGCAGCCTCTCCACCTCCGCCACCGCCTCCAGATACTCCAGTTGAGCCGCGCCCTCATCCAGAACCGTGGCGCTCATCCGCTCGACCGCCCGCGAGGTCAGGTCGCGCTGCCGGCGGCGCAGATCGACGAGATTAACGGCAAGCCTGACCTCCTCTTCAAGGGCGGAGGCCGCCGCGTGAAGCAGGCGGACGCGGGCGGCCAGCCCGGAGCAGGCGCCCTCCAACTCCGCCTCCGCCTCCTCCAGCCCGTGTCTGGCCGCCCTGATGCGCGCGCCCATCACGGCGGGATAGGGGAGGGACCAGCGGGCCCCCAGGTCAACGCCCTGAAAGGGGATAAAAGAGTCGTCTTCGCCGGGGAACAGGGAGCGGAGGCGGCCTGCGCGCAGATCCCCGACGCGGAACTCGGGGTTCGGCAGGGCCCGGGCGATCCCTATCTCGCCCTTTGCGGCCTCCCGGCGATGCCGCAGGGCGCTCAGGGAGGGGCTGCGGCGCAGCGCCAGGGCCACGGCCTCCTGTTCCGTGAGACCGTCCCGCAACTCGACCTTAGGTCCCCCGGAGGAGTCCCCGAAGGCCTCCGTCAGCGACCACGCCCCATCGGACGGCCCGGAGGAGACGGAGGGCTCCCTCAACGGCTGAGCGGCGTAACAGCCAGCAAGGGCGACGATGAGGATGAGACTCAGCAGCCCGCAGCAGGCCGGGCCGGCCGCCGGCCGCTGACCATTTCTTATCCTGTCTATCCTGTCCATCCCTGTTCAGATCTTTCTCAGCGCTGAGGGTCCGAAAAAAAGGTGACACGGAAGACCTGCCCCGGCAGCGGCGCGAAAGGCTGCTCCCCCTTCGTCAGGAGGACCACCACCTCCCTCCCCCAGGCCGGCCGGGTCGGAATCCTGCGCAGGCGGATCGGCAGCTCCGAGATGGATGCCCCCAGAGACACCACCTCCCCGGTCCGGGGGGGGCCGGAGAAATCCTGAGGCCTCAGGGTCGTGCGCGCCCCCACGCGAAGGCGCAGAGCCTCTCGCTCGTCCACGTAGGCCACCACCCGGTCGGGCTCGTGGGCCACCACCGTCAGGACCGGCGTGTCCGGGGCCGCCACGTCCCCCGGGCGCAGGAGCACCGCCTCCACCCGCCCGCTGATGGGGGACCGGAGGACTAAGTTATCACGCTCCTTGCGGAGCTGGTCCAGCCTTCGCTCCTGGACATCCACGGCAAGCCGGGAGGAGGACAGCCACGCATCCGCGCCGTCCGTCGAGCCGTGCGGAGACGATCCATTGGAGTCTCTAAGCGATGCGCCGCCGTCCGGAGCCTCCCCCAGGGCCGCCAGCCGGCCGGCGGCGGCATCCCTGTGGCGCTGGATCAGGGCCAGGACGCGCGGATAGTCCTCGATCTTTCGGGTGAGGGATACCTGCTGCAGAAGCAGCTCATGGAGCCGGTCCGACGTGACCAGACGCTCCACAAGCAGCTCGCGCTGGCGCTGGACCTGCGTGTTGACCTGCTCCAGCGCCGCCCGGTCTCGCCCTTCGTCCGCCCGGACCTGCTCCAGCTCCACGGCCGCCCGCTCCACCTCGCCGGACAGGCGTTGCACCGGCTCCAGCCAGCCCGCCCGCTGCGGGACCACCGCCCGTCTCAGCCGCTCGAACTCGGCGGCCACCACGGCGATCTCGGCGTCGATGAAGGCGCTCTCCAGAGCGGCCACCACATCCCCCGGCGCGACCTGTTCGCCCGGCTGGACGCTCACAGAGGCCACCCGGCCGGTGCGCAGAGGCGCCACGGAGACCCTCTGCGCCTCGGCGATCCCGAGGACGGCGTAAGACGTGCCGATCTCTCGATACACGAGCGCCGCCAGGGCCGCCCCCGCCAGGAAGGCCACCCAGGGCCCCTTCTGCCTGACCTGACGCAAAAGGCCGTTTGAGAACAGGGCCTTGAAAGGGTTTACCGGACGCATGGCTTAAAGCTCCACGGTGGCTTCCTGCATCAGCAGGTTGACCGCGCGCAGGCCGGGCACGGCGGAGAGCGCCGCCATCAGGGAGGACCTGTCCTCCGGGTCGCGCAGCCGGACCTGATAGGCATGCTCCATCTCCTCCCCCTGGGCCACCTCCCGCAGGGTCACGAGGACGAAACTCCGGCACTGCTCGCGCAACACCCCGGTGAGACGCGCCTCGATCGCGGGGTCCGCAGGGAGGCTCAGCCGCAGCAGCCCGTCATACTGCCGCCGCGACCCGAACAGCACCGCCTTCAGATACACGATCACCACGATAAAGACCCCCGTCCCGGCGAGCATCACCCCGTAGCTCCCGGTCCCGGCGGAGACCCCTGCGGCCAGGCAGCCGAACACAAAGGCCAGGTCCCACGGATCCCGCAGATTGGTCCGGAACCGCACGAACGCCAGGGCCCCCACGATGCCGACCCCCCGGGCCAGGTTGTCTCCTATGGCCAGCATCAGCCAGGCCGAGACGATCGAGACGATGATCATCGCCTGCGGCATGGCCCGCGAATAGGAGAGGCCGCGGTAGGACCAGACGTACAGCATGGCGATGGCCTGCCCGGCCAGGAACGCCAGGGTCATGGACAGCAGGGCCGTCCGCCAGGAGAGGGGGTCTCCCGCAAACATCTGTTGAAAAATCTCACTCATCGTCTCTGTCCAGAGTTGAAGAGCGCGCCCCCACGCCCCACGCAGCCTGTTCCACCCCCCGGCAGTACTTGGAGAAGCCGCGGCGCGCCAGGCCGAACCGCCGCACCAGCTCCGTCATCCAGAAGGGGGCGTGGCCGCTGAACTTGAGTTCGAGGATAATCCCCGAAAACGGCGCATCCACGGAGACCGGGTCGTCGATGGAGCGTCGGGATCGGAGGTGACTCCGCAGATCATATCCGTCCGCCGGCGCAACACCCAGCCGCCGGTCGAAGGTCACCCGCACAGAGTCATAAACAGGGCTTCGATAGGCCTCCCGACTGTAGCGGACCTTCACGGAAGGCGCAGCCTGATGCATCGCGGCCAGATACAGGAACTCGTTGAGAAACTGAACCTCACGCCCGGAGGTGAGATCGGACCGGACGACGGAATCGCCATTCAGCAACTCCGGCCACGTCCCCTCCTCCACGCGCGTCCGGGTCTTGACGATGGTCTCCTTCCGCCTCCGCTTCACCTCGAAAAAGACCGGACCGTCGGCCCCTTCGCCGTAGGTCCGTATCCTGAGCTTGAACCGATTCAGCGCCCGGTCCTGCACGGCCCGGTAGAAGGCGCGGTCAGGGGTGTCCAGATAGAGCGACGTGATGACGTACTGATGGTTCGCCTCCCGGCGCGAGTAGGGGTCCAGCTCACAGAAAAAGGAGATGAAATCCCGGATGGGACCGCACAGCCTCTCCGGGATGATGTACTTGTGCTCGAACCGCTCCAGGATGCGCTGGCTCTCCATACTCTTGTGCAACCTCAGACCCCTCTATCGCCCAAAATCCGAGGCGAAAATGAAGAAATCGGAAAACCCGACCTCGCCGTCTCTGTCGAGGTCAAACCGGGACTCATAACCCGACGAACCCTGTCTCTTCGCGAAGGCCGCCGCGAACAGGAAGAAGTCGTCGAAATCGACCCTTCCGGACCCGTTGAAATCGGAAGAGACCGCAGCGCTCACGTTCCCGGCCCCCGGCGTCGGCCTGGACAGGGCCTGGAACTCGCCCGTGCCGTCCGGGGACCTCCCCGACGAAACGTCCGGCCTCTGCTCGCCGAACTGCACGACATCTAAGAGGAGGTTGCCGCACGCGTCCCTGTCCACCAGCAAAACCGACTCCCCGCTCGCCGAGAGCTTGAAGCTGGCGTGGAGCCCCGGATTGGCCTTTCCGTTTTCATCCGCCCAGACGATCAGAAAGGTGCCCGGCGCCAGCCTCGTGCTGTCCGGGAAGGCCCACTTCTTCAGGTTGTTCTCACTGTCGCTCAGGTACATCCCTGACAGATCGACCTCCTGACCGCTCACATTCAGGAGTTCGATCCAGTCGTCGTATTCGCCCTGAGGGTCTTTTAGGGTGGCCGTGTTCGCGGCCATGAACTCGTTGATCACCACCGGCGTCGAGCCGGCCTTCACGGGGTTGGCGGCAAGGCTTGAAACGCGATAGACAAACACCTCGTGCTCGGCGCCCGCCGGCGCAAAGGCGGCGGTCCCGACGCCGTCGCTGGCCCGCGCCTCCACATAATAGCGCACTAAGCTGCCGGCGGAGTAAGGGGGAATCTCTGCCCCGTAAATGCCGTCTCCCGGCTTCTCGTCCCCGTGAGCGCCGTCGTCAAACATGGAGGCGCGTTTGAAACGCCCCATCACGCCGTCGGCGTGGTAAAGGATCATCTCGCTCACGCCCACCCCTCCCCCGACCTTTGCGGTGACCTGCGCGGGCTGCCCGGCTGCCACCAAGCCGCTGTCCCCCGTCCCCGTCTTGCGGGCGACCGAGGCGATCTCAGGCGCCGGCCTGTTGACCTCCGCGTGGCCAAGGAGGAACGTCCGGCGCGAGGTGACAAACCCCTGGACCGTGCTCAGACCGCTCACGAACTGGTCGTTGGAATACAGCTTCTTGGTGTCGGCCATGACCTCCTTTTCGATCAGCGCCCGGCACTGCTCCATCTTCGGCGCGAGGACGCTCAGGTCGAACGACTCGTTCAGGATGGTCCTCATATGCGCCAGATAGCGCTGCCGCAGGTGGGGGACAGCCAGGAGCTTGCTGATGACCGGGCGGTTTGCGTTGCCCTCGCCCGCCACCGGGCTCTGCTGGACAGCGCGGGTGTCAAAGGACTCATTGCCGTCGTGTTCGAGCGGGTGGATCTGTCCCGTCTCCACGTCGTAGTAGAACTGGTAGTCCCATCCCTTCGACAGGTAGCTGTCCTCGTCCGTAAAGACGTTCTCCACGGCCAGAAACCAGAGCCAGCGGTCCACGGCCAGCACGGTCTCCACCGAGTCCGTCAGTTGCGCCTGCGGGGTGTTGTTGAGCACATTGCAGGTTTTCATCAGAAGGCCCCAGGGGTCGGGCGTGTTTGCCGATTTCAACTCGTACAGATTTTTGTACGTGGTCGAGTCACTCCCCAGCCACATCAGCGCCCTGTCCCCGCTCGCAAAACCGCCCCCCCCTCCGCCGGGCTGACCGCCGGGCTGCCGGCCGCCGGGCGGTGTGGTCTGGGCAGGGGGCGTCTGTGTGCCCGTCGGCGCCGGCGTGATCTGCGTCGGAGGCGGCGTCGTCTGGGCAGGAGGCGTCTGTGTGCCCGTCGGCGCCGGTTGCGTGCCTCTTGGAAATGGCTGCGTGCCCGTCGGTGGAGGCTGCGTACCTATCGGGAATGGCTGCGTGCCCGTCGGTGGAGGCTGGCCTGGGGGCGCGCCGCCGAATCCGCCGGTTCCGATCCCTGCCTTCCAGCGGTTGCCGTTGTTGTCCAGAAACCACTCTTTAATCAGTTCCGCGTTTTCTTGCTGCGCATGCGCATAGACGCCCCAGTTTTCGCCGTTGATGATCAGCTTGACGAAGCACGCCTTTGATCCCGGCGTGTACCTGCGCAGGATGTCAAAGTAGGTCACCTCCCGCATAAACGTGGGGTCCAGGTGGGCGTTGTTCAGGTTCAGGGTTCTGTACCCCATCAATCGCTGGTCGGGATTTTTATAATCCATCGAAATGTTGAAGGACTTCTTCTGCGAGGCGCCCGTCATCGAGTAGGAGGTCTGGCCTTTGAACCGCACCCCCACATCGCGGTAGGTGATCCCGTCCACGGTGAGATCGGCGGGGATGTCCACGGCGGCCGCGTAGTTCGCCGTCATTTGCTGCCACCAGTTCGCCTGTTTGAACTCCAGCTGGATCGTGCGCAACACGGTCTGGTCATACAGGCCGGTTGCGGCCTTTCCCCCCTGCAGGAGCCGCGCGCCGTCCTCGGAGAAATAGATGTTCTCCGGCAGCTTCTCCGCCGATGCGCCCGCGTACCCGCCTGCCGTCAGGCCCGCGAGCGCCGCCGCGCCCATAACGAACCTTCTCAAGCCATTCACGACACACCTCACTTCAGGAGCGCCATCCGCCTGACCGCGCTGAACCTGTCCGCACAGGTGTCGTCTATTTCGACGTTTGAATGCCGATTAATTATTAACTGGTTGACTGATCTTTTGATGCAACGGGCGTGCCAGAGAGACGCGAATCATGAGACCTTAGCCCAACCATCTGTTGCGCAGGGGGTTAAACTCAACTCTGAGGATAAGAGACAGATATAAGAAGAGGGAAGCGAAAGAGGATTCGACCATCTGGTCGAGCCGTTCGACCGCACGGTCGAAGACCGGCGGCGTCGGTGAAGAGGTCCGCAAATAAAGAACCTCTCCGGTTTCCCAGAGAGGTTTTTATCCTCGCATTCCAGGCCAGATGCCGCTCCATTTTCGGGATGTTCCGGCTAACCGGCTATCCTGCCCCACACCCCGCGCCACAGGTTTTTGGCTTGCGACAGATCCGGCTCAACCCAGACCGGCGCGCGATTCGTCAGGACCTCGCGCTGGCGCGGGGTCACGGCCTTCAGCGTCTCCGGCGACGGCGCGTACCCGGCCCAGACCCCCGCGTCCTCCCGCCCGAAATTGACGATGATCGTCTTGCGCGTCTTTTGAGAGGGGTTCGGGCGGCCGTTGTGGAGCAGCCCCTCGTTGAACAGGATGACGTCCCCGGCCCTCACGTCGTCGAAGGCGCGCTGCGCAGGCAGGTCGATCCGGTCGCGGGTTTCCACCTTGAACTGCGCCCGGTGCGACCCCGGCACGACCACGAACTCCCCCTCCCCGCGCCCCACGCCCGTCATGCAGTAGAACGCCTTGACCATCGGACAGATGAACGCCCCGTCCACCACGTGCCCTGTCGGGTGCGGACGCACGCCCTGGTGCCATTTCCCCCCCGGGTAGCCCGGATAGGTGTAATAGAGTTCATTGTCGATATGCCGGTAGCCCGGCCCGAGGAACTCGGCTAAGAGGGGCTCGACTGCCGGATGGTCCAGAAACCGCGCGAACCTCGGGTCAGCGTCGATCACGCGCGAGATGGGCCGGTTGAGCTGGCGCTTCATCCCCTTCGGGTCCTCCGCGTTCAGGACCTTCACGTCCGTCTTCTCCGCCTCGTCCATCCAGCGCGTGTATTCGGCGACCTCCGCCGGCGTCAGCGCCCCGCGCAGGTGCAGGTAGCCCTGCACGTCGAACGCAAATCGCAGATCATCCGAGACAGGCACGGTCATTCTCCAAACAGAAAGCATACTTAGGAAGCCGCGCGGTTGTAGGGCGCGATCGGTGATCGCGCCTCGGCCCTGAGGAAGGGGACCCTGTGGCGCAGCCTTTCGAGGACCTCCCGATCCTCCGCCTCCACCCCGAACGCCCCGAGAAGCCCGAAGTAGAGCGGCAGGGAGAGGGCGGAGAGATAGGACCAGGGAGAGCCGAGCGACAGCAGAGAGAGGCCGGCGGCAAAGGCAAGGGCGGCGGCGACGACGGGTTTGAGGAGCGAGCGGCGGAACGGATGGATGTCCAGAAGGACCCCGACCTCGGCAACGCGAAGAAAATTGATGAACGTCAGGGAGAGGGCCGTGGCCAGGGCGGCGCCCGAGACCCCGTAGCGGGGGATCAGGAGCAGGTGAAGCCCCACGCTGACGACCCCGAAGAAGACCGTGTTGAGCAGGTTGAGGCCGGAACGCCCGGCAGCTAAGAGAATCGTCTCGGCGAAGCCGAAGACCCCGCTCACAGCGTGACCGAACGTGAGAAGGACCAGGCCCCAGAACCCCGCGGCGAAGGCCGGGCCAAAGGCCGAAAGGATCGCCTCCCCCCACAGGCCCACGCCCATCAGAAACGCCAGGTCCAGGACCAGGACCCATCGGGTCACGGAGGAGAACAGGGCCGCGAGTCGCCCCCGCTCCTTCTTGTGCGCAAGGCCCGAGGCCACGGGCGCAAAGATCGGGTCCACCGCCTGACGGATGTTCTTCACAACCTCGGCCACCCCAGCCGTGGCCGCATAGACGCCGACCGAAGCCACGGGGAGAAACATCGCCAGGACGAAGAGACCCAGCCTGGACATCAGGACAGAGAGGGCGTCGTCGAACAGGATCGGCGTGGAGAAGACCGCTATGGGCGACCGGAGCGGAGACCCGGCCATCCCGGAGATGCACCGGGACGGGGAGAAGATGCGGCTGAAGAAGCGCGCGGAGAAGATCATCCCCCCCGCCGAGGCGGTCAGGTAGGCGAAGGCCAGGCCGGGCACCGTCCACCCAAGAGCGCACAGGGCGACGGCCGTCACCAGCAGGACGAACGGCTCTGCGATGCTCTTCACGTAGACATCGAACTTCATGATCCGCACGGCCCTGAGCGCGGACAGGAGAATCAGGGAGACGACCAGGAAGGGGATCGCCAGGGCCAGGATGCGCGCGACCGGGGAGAGGGCGGGCTGGTGAAAGACCGACGCCGCGACCCACGGCGCGGCGACCCAGACACCCGCGGTGGCGAAGAGGCTGGCAATCAGGCCCAGCGCAAGGGCCTGACCGATGACCCGGTGCGCCCCCTCCACGTCCCCGTCGCTGTGGCGCTGCGAGACAAAGCGAATCACCCCCCGGTCCAGGCCGAAAAGCCCGAACTTGCTGAAGAGATCGATCAGGGACCAGCCGAGCGTGTAGAGGCCGAGGACCTCCGCGCCCACGAACCGGGTGATGACGAGATAGTAGAGAGACTTGGACAGCCTGCCAAACTTGCCGAGGATGTTGACGAGAGAGCCTTTGACCACGGCCTCGGCATCCCTCCTCTGCCCCTCCTCCGCCGGGACCTCGGCGTGCGGTCGCCACGCCTTGACCGGACGCCCCCCGCGTAAGCTCGCGCCCGGAAAGCGCAGAGACCCCGGCAATTTATCTTGACAACCGGATGGGGATTTCATATAAGGCCGACTTTCATACATCCCCTTAGACGCCGGCCAATCCGGTTATGTTCCAGGCCAGCCCTCATCTATGGACTCCCACCTGCGCCCGGCCTGGCCGTCCCCCCGGTACGCGCCCGGATGAGATCGAGGAAGTCATTCAGGGGGATGGCCTCAGGCGCGGCCTCTCCGGGGGCGGGTTTGGCCAGCGGAGAGGGGTTCAGGCCGGGCCGCAGGGCGACCTTGGGGCGGCCGGCGGCGTCTCTGAACACCGCGTAAATGCCCTGCCCCATCCCCACAGGCCAGGGGTATCCCGCGCCGTCCCGGCCGGTCAGAAAAATGATCATCTCATCGTCGCCGTGAAAGACCGGAAAGTCGGGAATGGTCAGCGTCGTGTCGTTCACCGTGCCGCCCGGCAGCCGCAGGGTGATCTCCTGCGCCCCCCCCTTGACGGGATCGAGGACGCGCAGGGTCGTGGTGGTGTAGATCGTCCTGTGGGCCTCGTCCCACGCGCTGCGGCCTCTGACGAACTGCGCCCGGTAGACCGCCTCCGCCTTTTCGCAGAGCTGATCGAATGTGAATGCGGCGATCGTCGTGGCGCGGGCCTGCGCCGGGCAGAAAAGCAGGGCGGCGATCAGGAAAAAGAAACGGCGTTTCATGGATACCTCTTTCCGAACTGGTCCGCGAACAGGAAAAAGTCCGCAAAGCCGATCTGGTTGTCCCGGTTCAGGTCGAAACGGGAATCGTAGCCCGGCCCGCCGGACGAGGCCCCGAAGGCCGCCGCAAACAGGAAAAAGTCTGGGAGGCCCACGAAGCCGTCTCCGTCGAAGTCGGCGGCCACGGCATTCTGACTGAGAGCCGTCTGGAGGGGCCGGTTCCGGAAGGCGATGTCCCTGGGGCCCTGCGAGAGCTGGACCGTGCGAAAGACGCGGAGCGTGGCGGTTTCGAGGATCACCATGTCGTCGGAGTCCTGGTTGGCCACGTAGACCCACGCCCCGTCGGCGCCGACGGCGATGCCCCGCGTGTTCTGGCCGGACACGGGGACCACCTGCCGGACCCGGCTGGTCGCCCCGTCGATGACGATCAGGTTGTTCGTGTAGTCCGTCACGTAGGCGGTCCTGCCGTCGGGGGAGACGGCCACCCCAAAGGACTTGGCCGTGCCCGACACGGAGACCTTCGCGTCCACCTGATAGGTGGTTGTGTTGACCACGCTGACGCCCGCGCCGTCGGCCAGGCCGGTCACGTAGAGGCGCTTTCCGTCCGGGGAGAGGGCCAGGGAGCGGGGCTGCGAGACGACCGGGATGCGGGCGATCTCCGCCCCGCTGGTCGGGTCCAGCGCGAGCACGGCGTTGTCATTCATGACCGTCACATAGAGCCGCTTCCCGTCGGGGGAGACGGCGATGCCGTAAGGTCCTGGAGGCGAGGAGGCGGACGAGGAGGCGCGCACGGCGATCCGGCGGACCTGCTCCCGCCGGTCCAGGTCGATCACCGAGACGCTGCTGCCCGACGTGTTGTTGACGTAGAGGGTCCTTCCGTCGGGGGAAGAGACCAGATCGACCGGCTCGCTTCCGACCGGGACGGTCGCCAGGACGCGGTGGGTGGCGGTCTCGATGAGCGTGACGGTGGCGCCGGCCCGGTTGGAGACGCAGACGAGCCTTTCGTCGGGGGTGACGGTCAGGCCGATGGGGTCCTCGCCCACGGAGATGCGGGCGACCTCCATCGCAGAGGGGTCCTCGCCCGTGTCGAGCACGGAGATGGCGTTGGATTTTCTCAGGGCCACATAGGCCAGGGGCTTGCCCGTCAGGTCCAGGACCTTCAGGCGCAGGGGGGAGGCGTTCCCGGTCGGATAGGTGGAGGTGTGCCCGTCGGTGTCCGTGGCCTCGATGTAATACTCGACTGTGCTCCCCCGGCTCTGGCCGGGGAGGTCTGCGGCGTAGACCCCTCCCGTTCCGGCGCGCATGGGGAGGGCGACGGCGCTGCCGCCTCCGACCCGATAGAAGAGGGTGACCCTGGATACCCCTCTGTCGTCCGACACGGCGACCTGCACGGGGTAAGGCCCCGCCGGGTCGGGGGTGTTGGCCGGGAGGAGCGGGTTCTGGATGGCGGGGAAGCCGGCAGGGAAAAGACCCGTGGAAAAATCGACGTCTGACATCTCCTGCCCGGCCTGCACGCGGAGGGTTTCGGCCTGCAGCCGGTCGGGGACGT
>CAYRZX010000121.1:0-18039 GCA_964428665.1 uncultured Gemmatimonas sp. | reverse complement strand
GGGGACCCTCACGCCTCCCCGCTGTCCGACATCCTCGACGCGGCCCGGCAACGCGGCATCCCCTATCAACTCACCGACCGCCGCCGCCTCGACACGATCTGCCGCGCCCCCCATCAGGGGGTGGTCGCCCTCGTCGCGGCGCACGCCTACGCCTCTTTCGAGGACCTCCTTCACCGCGCAAACCGGCCATCCCCCCTCCTCCTCGTCCTGGACGGGATCGAGGACCCGCACAACCTGGGCGCCATCCTCCGCACCGCGGCGGCGTCCGGCGCGGACGGCGTCCTCCTCCCCAGACGCCGCTCCGTCGGCCTGACCGGGGCCGTGGCCAAGGCCTCCGCCGGGGCCGTCGAGCGCATCCCCGTGGCGCAGATACCCAACATCGCCTCCGCCCTCCAGGTCCTCAAGGAGAACGGCTACTGGACCGTCGGCCTGGGCCCGGACTTCCCCCGCCCCTTCACCGACGTCGACTACCGCCCCCCCACGGCCCTCGTCATCGGCGGCGAGGCCAGGGGCCTTCGCCCCATCGTGCAGCGCGCCTGCGACCACCTCGTGCGCATCCCCATGGCCCCTGGGGCGGAGTCCCTCAACGCCTCCGTGGCCGCCGCCCTGGTCCTCTACGAGGCATTTCGCCAGCGCGGATGGTCATGACTCAAGGAACGCTGTAAAGCTCATACTTCTTCGGCAAAGGCCGAGTCCCTCTCGGAAGGCCCTCTGCGCGGGTGGCCCATTCCGTCCCTGTCATCCTGTCGTTGTAAACCCTCGCCATCGCGTTGAACTCCTCTTTGTGCCTCAGGATCTCCTTCTTCCAGCCCTCCTTCTCCCACGGCGTGTATCCCCTGTCCTCCGAGTGGCGCCGGATCAGGTTGTCGTAAACGCTTACGGCCATCCTCTTGCGCACCAGCATATCCGCCGCCATTCTGAGCCTTTCAAACCGCTCGTACTCCTCGCCCGTGAATTTTCTCTCCCCGGAGATCCACTCGCCTTCGGGCCGAACGAGGAGAACGCCGGAGATGCCGGCCAGGGCAAGGACGGAGACAACGACGACGAGCGCCCGGTAAAATCGTGATCTTCGGGCAGAAGGCAGGCTCAAGTCAATCTGTCCGGGCGACGAAAACTCAACGCCTATATTCATAAAAGGGATCCCCTTCCTGTGAAGCGAAAGCCTGCCTTTCGGGCAGAAAAAAACCGCGCCACCTTTTCGACCGCTATCGGTCTTCGGCAGTGCGGCTGTCATATCCAGGCGGGTTTAGACCCGTCTCTTTGCGTCCTGACCTTTGGGTCAGTTTGCCCTTTCGGATCGATCCGGTCTGACCCTTAAACGCCCGGCCCGGCGGTCCGGTTCCCTTTAGACCACCTGCAACACCAGGCACTTCAGATACTGCGTCTCCCTTGCCGCCGGCAGGACCGGGTGGTCCGGGGCCTGCGTCCGGACCTCCACCAGTCGCACGCGCCGCCGGGCGTCCTGCGCCGCCTCGTTGACCACGCCCCGGAACGCCTCCTCGCTCATGTGGTAAGAGCACGAGCAGGTCAGCAGCATCCCGCCCGGGTTCAAAATTTTGAACGCCCGGAGGTTGATCTCCTTGTAACCCCGCGCCGCCCCCTCCACCGCCCCCCGGCTCCGGGTGAAAGACGGGGGGTCCAGCACGATCAGATCGAACCGCTCCCCCTCCGCGTCGAGCCCCCGGAGCCGGTCGAAGGCATTCCCCGCCTCGAACGCGCAGCGCCCCTCCAGGCCGTTCAGTTCAGCGTTGGACCGGGCCAGGGCCACCGCGTCCTCGGAGATGTCCAGACCCAGGACCGACGCCGCTCCCCCCCTGGCCGCGTGGAGCGCGAACCCCCCCGTGTAGCAGAAGGCGTCCAGGACCCTCGCCCCATCCGCGTACCGGCCCGCCAGCCCCCAGTTCTGCCGCTGGTCGAGGAAGAGTCCGGTCTTCTGCCCGTTCACCACGTCCACCCGGAGTCGGAGGCCGTCTAAAAGGACCTCCGGAACCCCCCGCATCTCCCCCCACAGGGGGCCTTTGGTCGCCGCCAACCCCTCGTGCTCCCGCACCGACAGGTCGCTCCGCTCGTAGATCCCCTCCGGCTGGACCAGGTCCCGCAGCGCCTCCACGATCCGCCCCCGCCACCGGTCCATGCCGAGCGTCAAAATCTGCACGACGAGCCAGCCCCCGTAGCGGTCCACGATCAGCCCCGGCAAAAAGTCCGCCTCCGAATAGACGATCCTCCCGGCGTCCGGGTCGAGGCCCAGACGCCTCCGGCAGGCGAGGGCGTCGGCGATCCGGTCCCTCAGGAACGACACAACGGATTGTCTATCCGTTGCATCCACCGGCTCCCGGTGCGACGACAGGACCCGCCCCACGATCTGCGACTGCCGGTTGACGTGAGCGCAGGCCAGGGGGCGCTCCCGGTGGTCCTTGACGTCGATCACATCCCCGTCCTGGAACTCCCCCCGGAAGCGCTCCACCTCCCCGGCGTAGACCCACGGGTGCCCCGCCTTCAGGCGCTGGTCCCGTCCCTTCCTCAAGATCATCGAGGGCATGAAAATTCCAAAAAAAATGTAGGGGCGACCGGCCGGTCGCCCCTACATTGAACGTCAACTGTTACGGCAACAGCACCGCCCCGGCCACCACCGTCGTCCAGAGGCCGTTCTTGTCCCCCACGGCGCTCTGGGTGATGTTCCGGGTCCGGACGATCTGGCTGCTGATGCGCCAGACCTCCTTCCGCTCGTCGTAGCTCGTGTTCGGGTCGAAGTCCACCCCCAGCGTGGTGGCCAGCATCGTGGCGGCCAGGTCCTCCGCATAGTCCCCCGCGTCGTCGTCCCGCTGCCCGTAGGAATGGTGCTCCGACAGATAGCCATAGCGGCTCGGGTCGGCGGGGATGGCCACCCCCACCGAGGCCGCGATCAGGCGGTGGGGCTCGTTCGTGGCCTGCTCGCTTATGACGACAAAGACGATCTGCCCCGCTGAAAGCTCCTTGCGCCCCTCCATCCGGCTGACGATCTTGCAGTAAGGCGGATAGATACTGGAGACACGGACGAGGTTGAACTCGGCGATGCCCGCATCCCGAAGCGCCATCTCGAAACTCGACAGCTTCTCCTTGTTTTTCCCCACACCCTTCACCAGGAATATCCTCTTGGGTACGAACATTCCCTGCATCTCCTTATGCTAAAGAGACAGACCACGAAACCAGGGCTTGAAATTCGAGCGCAAGTATACGGCTCTCTGCCCCGTTTGTCAAGAGATGTTTTTGTCCTTGACACGATTCCGCGCTTCGCCTATTCTTAGTCCACAATGACCCTGAAACTTCTCCACTTCGCAGACGTCCACCTCGGCGTCGAGAGCCACGGCAGGTTCGACCCCTTCACCGGCCTCCACACCCGCGTGCAGGACTTCGTCCGGTGCCTCCGCTCCGCCGTGGAGGAGGCCATCAAGGAGAAGGTGGACCTGGCCGTCTTCGCCGGCGACGCCTACCGGACCTGCGACCCCACCCCCACGCACCAGCGGGAGTTTGCGGCGCAGATCAAGGCCCTCAGCGACGAGGGCATCCCGGTCGTCATGGTCACGGGCAACCACGACCACCCCGTCTCCTTTGGCCGCGCCTCCTCCATCGACATCTTCAGCACCCTCGACACCCCCGAAGTCCACATCCTCGCGCGCCCCCGCCTCCTCCGGGTCAAGACCAGGGCCGGGCCGGTGCAGGTCGCCGGCCTCCCCTGGCCCTCCCGCAGCCAGCTCCTGACCAAGAGCGAATACAAGGACCTGTTCGACGACGAGGTGGCGCAGAAGATCCAGGAGATCTGCGCCGGCATCATCCAGGACTTTGCGGACCAGATCGACCCCCGTCACCCCGCCGTCCTGGTCGCCCACGTCGCCGCCGCCGACGCCCTCTATTCGGGGTCCGAGCGCACCTCCGTCATCGGCCGCGACCCCATCTTTCTGACCAGCGTCCTGGCCAACCCCGCCTTCGACTACGTGGCCCTGGGGCACGTGCACCGCTTCCAGGACCTCAACCCCTCCGGCAGGCCGCCCGTGGTCTACAGCGGCAGCCTGGACCGGGTGAACTTCGGCGAGGAGAAGGAGCACAAGGGCTTCTGCGTCGTCACCGTCCGGGACGCCGACGGAGGCGAAGAGGGGCGCGAGGGCCTTCCCCTGTTCTCCTCCGACGGGGCGCAACGGATAGACAATCCGATGCAACCCCCCCGCGCCCATCGCCGGGAGACGGCCTATCGCTTCGTCCGGACCCCCGCCCGGCCCTTCCTGACCGTCGAGGTCGAGGTCCCCCCGGACGCCGACCCCACGCAGGCCCTCCTGGAGGCCATCGCCCGCTGCGACATAGAGGACGCCGTGGTCCGCGTGATCTACGACCTCCCGGACGACCGGCCCGACGCCGTGGACCTCAAGACCGTGCGCGCCGCCCTCGACCGCGCCTTCTTCGTGGCCTCCGTGACCCGGAAGCCCCGCGAGGCCGAGCGCCTCCGCCGCGCCGCCGTCTCCGAGGAGACCGGCCTCCAGGACGCCCTGACGCGCTACATCGAGAACAACCCCGACCTGGCGCGCCTCAAGCCCGACCTGCTCGCCTGCGCCTCCCGGCTGGAACAGGAACTGCAAGAGAGCGAGAAGGGATAACAAAATCAGTCCTGAGTCCTGAGTCCTGAGTAAAGGCCAAAACGCTGTTCTTTGCTTTTACTCAGCACTCAGCACTCAGCACTCAGCACTGTCTCATGGTCCCCATCCGCCTGACCCTCCATAACTTCCTCAGCTACGGCGAGGGCGTCCCCCCCCTCGACTTCACCGAGTTCAGGGTGGCCTGCGTCTCCGGCCAGAACGGCCACGGCAAGTCCGCCCTGCTGGACGCCCTGACCTGGTCCCTCTGGGGCCAGGCCAGGCGGGGGGCCTCGGACCGCAAGCCCGACGAAGGGCTGCTGCGCATCGGCGCGTCCGAGATGCGCGTGGAGTTCGAGTTCGACCTGGAGGGCGACCGCTACCGCGTCCTTCGCAGCTTTCGCAAGACCGCCCGCGGCGGCGTCGCCTCCCTGGAGTTTCAGGCCTTCGACCACGACCGGGGGACCTACGTGACCCTGTCCGAGGCCAACTCGCTCACGAAGACCCAGGCCCGCATCGAGGCCCTCCTCCGGATGTCCTACGAGACCTTCGCCACCTCGTCGCTCGTCCTGCAGGGCCGGGCCGACGAGTTCACGACCCGCCCCCCCCGTGAGCGCAAGACCGTCCTGGCCGAGATCCTGGGCCTCTCCCGCTACGACGAGCTGGCCCGACTGGCCAGGGCCAAAGCCCAGGACGCGGGCCGGATCGCCGACCGCTGCGAGGCCCGGCTGACCGACATCGACGCCGAGCTGAAGAATAAGCCGGAGGTCGAGCGGGAACTCGCGGAGATCGCCTCGGCCCTTGCGCAGGCCGAGGCCCGCATCGAGTCCGGCGAGAAGGCCCTCAGCGACCTGCTCGCCCGCCGGTCGGAGATCGCCGTTAGGGGGCGGGAGGCCGAAGAGGCCAGGGCCGCGCTCGCCAGGGCCGAGGCCGAGGCCCGCGAGGCCCGGCAGGAGGCCGAGCAGGTCCGCCATCAGGTCCAGGAGGACGAGGCCTTCCTGTCGCGCCGGAGGGAGATCGAGGCCGCCGCCGAGGCCCACGCCCGGCTCCGGGCGCAGGAGGCCGCCCTCCAGAGCAAGCTCCACACCCTGCGGGAGCTGGAGGCCGACAAGGCCCGCCTCGACGCGAAGATCGCCGAGGCCCGGCACGAGGTCGAGCGCCGGAAGGAGGGGTGGGAGGCCCGGCTGAATGCCTCCCAGGAGGCCGCGGAGGAGGCGCGCCGGCTCACGGTGAGACAGGCCGAGATCGAGAAGGGCCACCGGGAGCTGGAGCAGGCCAGGAGGGACGACCGGACGTGGGAGGAGAGACGCGCCCGGTTCGAGGCCCTCGACGCGCAGCGGGAGGACCTCGAAAGGCGCGTCGCCGAGGCCCGCGCCCGCCTGACCGCCGACCTGGAGGTCCTCCGTTCGCAGCGCCGCGCCCTCGACGAGAAGGCCGCGGCGGGCGAGCGGGCCCGCGCGGAGGTGACCGCCGCCGTCTCGGAGCTAAGCCGGCTGGCCGGCCTGGAGCGGGAGCGGGAGGGCCTCAGGGACCAGGGGAGCGCCCTCACCGCGCAGATCGACGCGAACCAGCGCCAGGCCGAGGCCCTGGAGAGGGACCTCCACGAGGCCAGCGCCCGGCTCGACCTCCTCAGGAAGTCGGAGGACGCCCACTGCCCCCTCTGCGAGTCCCTCCTCGACGCGCGGAGACGGGGGGCGCTCGTGGCCAGGCTCTCCGAGGAGACCCGGGGGAAGAACCGGGAGATCACCGCCCTGCGCCGGAAGGCCCGCGAGGACGAGGAGCGCCGCTCCGACCTGCGGGCGCGCTACCAGCGCTACAAGGACCAGACGAAGGGACTGGCCGACCTCCAGGGCCGCATCATCTCCCTGGAGAACCTGGCCAAAGAGGCGTCGGAGGCCGTCCGCGAGGCGAGCCAGCTCGGCGAGCGCATCGCCGCCCTGGAGGCCCGGATCGAGGCCGGGGACTTCGCCCCGGACGAGCGCAGACAGCTCGCCGACCTCCGGCGCGCCGCCGAGGCCGTGGGCTACCGCCGCGAGCGCCACGCCGCCGTCAAAGAGGCCCTCGCCCGGCTTGCCCCCTTTGAGGCGGAGAAGGCCCGGCTGGACGCCGCCGCCGAGGGCCTGAGGCGCGCCCTCGAGGGCATCCCGGAGTTCAAAGAGAAGCTCGACACCGCCGACCTCTACCTGCGGGAGAGGCGGTATGCCCAGCGGGAGCACGCGGAACTCAGGGCCGTCGCGGCCCGGATCGACGCCCTCGGTTACGACCCCGACCGGCACCGGCGCATCTCTGAGGAGGCCGAGCGCACCGCCGACGCCCCGACCCAGCGGGACCGGATGGAGATGGCCGGGGCGCGCCTGAGCCGCGCGAAGGAGGACCTGGCCCGGATCGAGCGCAGGGCCGCCGCCCGCCTGAAGGAGTCCGAGGCCCTTCGAACCCGGCTCCAGGGCCTCGAGCAGGACGCGCAGCAGGCCGCCCGGATCGAACAATCCCGGTCCAGGGCCGAGGCCGACCTCCGCGCCCTGCGCGACGAGCGCGACCGCCTCCTCCAGCGGCGGGGGGGCCTGTCCGGCCACCTCGACCGCTGCGCCGCCCTCGCCGCCGAGCGGGACGGCGTGGAGGCCGACCAGAGGGCCGCCCGGAAGGACCGGGAGGTCTACGAGGCCCTCACCACGGCCTTCGGAAAGGACGGCATCCAGGCCCTCATCATCGAGAACGCCGTCCCGGAGATCGAGTCGGAGGCCAACCGCATCCTCGCCCGCCTCACGGACAACCGGACGCAGGTGGCCATCGAGTCCCTGCGCGACCTGAAGAAGGGCGGGACGCGGGAGACCCTCGACATCAAGATCAGCGACGAACTCGGCGAGCGCAGCTACGAACTCTACTCCGGCGGCGAGGCCTTCCGCATCAACTTTGCCCTCCGCATCGCCCTGGCCAAGCTCCTCGCCCGCCGCGCCGGGACGCGCCTCCGCACCCTCATCCTGGACGAGGGGTTCGGGACGCAGGACGCCGAGGGCCTGGAGCACCTGATCGAGGCCATCCAGGCCATCAGCGACGACTTCGACAAGGTCCTGGTCATCACCCACGTGGACGAACTCAAGAACGCCTTCCCCGTCCGCATCCAGGTCACCAAACACCCGGACGTGGGGTCGCGGTTTGAGGTGATCTATTGAATGCGCCCTGCATGGATCGAGGTTGACCTCGACACCATCGCCCACAACGTCCGGCAGGTGCGCCGGTTCGTCGGTGACAGTGTCCGCGTCATGGCCGTCGTCAAGGCCGGCGGCTACGGCCACGGCCTGGTCGAGTCTGCCCGCGCCGCCCTCGAGGGCGGCGCCTCCTCCCTCGGCGTGGCCCTCCTGGACGAGGCCCTCGCCCTCCGGCGGAGCGGCATCGACGCCCCCGTCCTCGTCCTGGGCTGCGGCCTCCCCGAAGACGTCCCCGACCTGGTCCGGCATCGCATCGCCCAGGTCGTGTCTGACCTGGACACCGCCGCCGCCCTCTCCCGCGAGGCCGTTCGACAGGGCCGCGTCGCCCCCGTCCACGCGAAGGTGGACACCGGCATGGGCCGCGTCGGCTGCCCCATCTCTGACGCGCCCGCGTTCCTCCGGCAGATGGCCTCTTTCCCTAACCTGACGCTGGAAGGAGTCGCCACCCACTTCCCTCAGTCAGACGCCGTGCGGCTCCCTGCCATCGAGGCCCAGCTCGCCCGCTTCGTCGGAGCGCTGAACGGCCTCGACTGCCGCCCTCTCCGGCACGCGGCCAGCAGCGCCGTCACAACGCTCCTCCCCCGCGCCCACCTGGACCTGGTCCGCGTCGGCCTGCTCGTCTACGGCATCCCGCCCCTCGACGGGCCGTGTCCCATCCATCTCCGGCCCGCCCTGACGCTCAAAGCGCGGGTCACGCAGGTCAAGCCCGTCCCTGCCGGATGGCCCGTCAGCTACGGGGAGACCTTCATCACCCGGCGTCCCTCCCGCCTGGCCATCGTCCCGGTGGGCTACGCCGACGGCTACCCCCGCCGGCTCTCTAACTGCGGAGAGGTCCTGATCCACGGCAGGCGCTGCCCCATCCGGGGCCGGGTCTGCATGGACCAGTGCGTCGTGGACGTGACCGACCTCCCCGGCGTCTCCGTCGGCGACGAGGCCGTCCTGCTCGGCCAGCAGGGCGGGGAACAGATCACCGTGTGGGACCTCACCCGGGCCATCGACGGCACGCCCCACGAGATCGTGGCCTGCCTGAGCGCGCGGCTGCCGAGGGTCTACCTCGAACAGGAAAATGCAAAATGAAAAATGAAAAGGAGAACACGCCATGACCGACCCGGAACTCTTCAACGCCCTCAACCTGGAGCTGCCCGGCCTGCGGGCCGTGAAGGCGGCGGTGGATGCGGATGACCTGAAAGGGGCCAGGCAGGCGCTGGGCAGGCACATCCGGGAGCGCCAGGCCCCCCGGTGGTTCTTCGACTGGCGGGACCGGCCCGCGCCCGCCCGGAGGCCCGGAGATTTTCCGAAGGCCGAGGCATTCCTGCGCCGGGAGTTCACGTTCGGGTTTCACGGCGCGCCGGACTACACCGCCAGGTTCGGCGAGCGGATCGACTGGGGGGCCAACCCCACCGAGGGGGAGTACAAGACCCACCTCTGGAACGAGAGCCTGAACCGGCACTTCCACTTCGCGCGCCTGACCGAGGCCTACTGGGAGACCGGCGACGACCGGTTTGGCCAGGGGCTTGTCCGCGACTGGGTGGACTGGATCGAGCAGAACCCCCGTCCCGACCATTCGGGCAACCGGGTCGAATGGCCCTACGGCTGTTACGCCTGGCAGACCCTCACGACAGGCATCCGGCTGGAGAACACCTGGCCCAACGCCCTCTACCGGTGCCTGGGGTCCCCGGCCTTCACCGACAAGGCCATCGCGGCCATCCTCGGCTCCGTCTGCGACCAGGCCCGGCACCTCGTGCAGTGGCCCACGCACCACAACTGGCTCACCGAGGAGTCCATGGGCCTCTACACGGCGGGGATGCTCTTCCCGGAGTTGCGGGAGGCAGGGGAGTGGCGACGGACGGCCATTGAACGCCTGTATAGACAGCTTACCGACGAGGTCTACCCGGACGGCGCCGAATACGAGCTGGCCGGAGGCTACGGCAACTGGGTGGTGCGCAACTTCGTGAACCTGCTGGAGCGCGCCCGGCTCAACGGCCTCGACGCCGAACTCCCCGGCGACCTGGTCCCCCGCATGGAGAAGATGTTCAACTACGTCCTCTCCGTGTCCATGCCCGACGGCCGGATGCCGGGGCTGAACGACTCCGGCAACCAGGACATCCGGGGCCTGCTGAAGACCGGGCACGGCCTGTTCCCCCATCGGTCGGACCTCCTCTTCGTGGCCAGCGGGCGGGCGGAGGGCCGGGCGCCCGGCTGGACCTCCGTCGGCCTCCCCTGGAGCGGCCACTACGCGATGCGGTCGGGGTGGGACGCGGACGCCCTCTTCCTGCTCTTCGATTCAGGACCCTACGGCTCCGCGCATCAGCACGAGGACAAGCTCCACTTTATGCTGCACGCCTACGGGAGACTCCTCGCCCTGGACCCGGGGAACTTCTCCTACGACGCCTCGCGGTGGCGTCGCTACGTCCTGACCACCCCGGGGCACAACACCGTGATGGTGGACGGCATGGGACAGTACCGGCGCGGAAAGAGCGAGACCTACTTCTGGCCCCGGCCCTGGGAGGGCGACGCCCCCCCGGCCAACGACACCCTCTGGGTCACCGGTCCTGACTTCGACTTCGCGCGGGGGACCTACCGGGACAGCTACGGCAGGCTGAAGGAGGGCGCGTCCGCCGGACGGCGGCCCGAGCGGGGCGACTACGAAGAGATGTCCGCGGTGACGCACACCCGCCGGGTCCTGTTCCTGAAGCCCGAATACTGGGTGATCGCCGACACCCTGTCCGCCAGTGACGGCGCGGAACACACCTACGAGTCCCTGTTCCACCTCGACGCGGAGGAGGCCCGCATAGACCGGGAGACGAAGGCCGTGGCCACGGCCAGCCCGGACGCCGCCAACCTCACGATTGCGCCCCTGGCCGACCCCGCCCTGAGTGTGCAGGTCGTCAAGGGCCAGGACGACCCCGTGCAGGGCTGGGCCAACGACCCGTGGCGGCCCGCGCCCGCGGCCATCTACACCCGGAAGGGCAGAGGGACGACCTGGTTCGCCTACGCCCTCTACCCCACGCGCGCCGGGCAGAGGATGCCGATCGTCTCCGTGGAGCCGATCCTAGCGACGGACGAGGCCCTGGGGGTCACCGTCCGCTTCTCCGACGGCAGGGCCGACTGCCTCCTGTTCTCCCACCGGCCGGGGCATCGGACCGACTTCGGGGCCTTCTCGACCGACGCCGAGGCGGCCGTCATCCGGCTGCGAAAAGACAGCGCGGTGGACCGGGCCTTCCTGGCCGGAGGCAGCCTTCTCCAGCGCGACGGCGCGCCAATCCAGGTGAGCCGGTAGCCAAAACATCGGAGAAAATCCATGTCCGCTTACAAAGTCGGCATCATCGGCTGTGGCCGCCCGCGCAGGACCGAAGGGGCGACCGGCTTCGGCATCTCCCACCTCCACGCGGCAGGCTACAGGGCCTGTCCAGACACTGAGATCGTGGCCTGCGCCGACATCAAGCGGGAGAACGCCGAGGCCTTCGCGCAGGAGCACGGCGTCCCCCGCATCTACGAGGACCACCGGGAGATGCTCGCGCAGGAGCGGCCCGACATCGTCAGCGTCTGCGTCTGGATCGCCTTCCACGCCCCCATCGTTCTCGACTGCGCGCGGGCCGGCGTGAAGGCCATCCACTCCGAAAAGCCCATGGCCCCCACCTACGGCGAGGCCCTGGACATGGTGAGCGCCTGCGCCGAGCGCGGCGTCCAGCTCACCTTCAACCACCAGCGCCGCTTCGGCCCCTCCTTCCGCAAGGCGCGCGACCTGGCCCGATCCGGGGCAATCGGACCCATCCGCCGCATCGAGGGCACCTGCGACAACATCCTGGACTGGGGCACCCACTGGCTCGACATGATGTTCTTCTTCAACGACGACCAGCCCGCAGAGTGGGTCATCGGCCAGATCGACAGCCGGGAGGAGAAGGTCATCTTCGGAACCCCGGTGGAGAACCAGGCCGTCTGCTCCATCCAGTGGCAGAACGGCATCCGCGGCCTGCTGGAGACCGGCCCCGGCGCGCAGAACGCCGGGTGCAGCCTGCGCCTCCTGGGCGCGGACGGCGTCATCGAGGTCGGCGTGAAGGACGGACCGCCCGTCCGCTACATCAGCGGCCAGACCCCCGGCTGGGCCGTCCCGGAGATCGAGGGTCACGGCGGGGACTCCTTCACCCGGGCCATTTTCGACCTCGTGGACGCCCTGAAGACCGGGCGGGAGCCTGAGCTGAGCGGGCGCAAGGCCCTCCAGGCCACGGAGGTCATCTTCGCCTGCTACGAGTCCTCCCGCCGCCGCGCCCGCGTGGACCTCCCGCTCGACATCCGGGACTCCCCGTTCCTGGACATGCTGGAGAGGCGGCAGGTCGGGCCGAAACGCATCAAACCGCGAAGAAGACGGAATACAAAACCATAACGCGGAACGATGAACGCTGAACGATGAAAAGGCAACGCGGAACGATGAACGCTGAACGCTGAAGTAAAAGCAAAATCTGTTTTGTTTTTCGTTCATCGTTCATCGTTCATACTTCATCGTTGTCTTTGTTCATCGTTCATCGTTCATACTTCATCGTTTGCCTATGCTCGCCATCCTCAACGCCATTATCCACACCCTCGACCCGGCGCGCCCCCGCGCCTCCGCCCTGCTCATCCGGGGCGACCGGATCGCCGCCGTGGGCGACGACCGCCAGGTCCTGTCCGCCGCCTCCGGCCCGGTCGAGCGGCTCGACCTGAAGCGCCTGGCCGTCGTCCCCGGCTTCATCGACGCCCACATCCACCTCCTCAGCTACGGCCTCAGCCTCCGGGTCGTGGACCTGGACAACCTCCCCTCCCTCCGACGCTGCGTGGAGAAGGTCCGGGAGCGGGTCAAGCAGACAGCGCCGGGGGCCTGGGTGACGGGCCGGGGCTGGAACTACACGGTCTGGGAGGAGGCCCGTCCTCCCCATCGCTCGGACCTGGACCCCGTCTCCCCCGGCCATCCCGTCCTCCTCACGAGCAAGAACGGCCACCAGGCCTGGTGCAACACCTCTGCCCTCCGCCTCGCCGGCGTCGACCGAAACACCCCTGATCCCCCTGGGGGACGCATCGAGCGCGATACGCGCCGCGAGCCCACCGGCGTCCTGTCCGAGGAGGCCATCGGCCTCGTCTCCGGACGCGTCCCCCCGCCCTCCCCGGAGGACCTCCGGTCCGCCTTTTTAGACGCCCAGCGCGTCGCCAGCGCGCACGGATTGACCGGCTTCCACGACTGCGACGCCCACGGCTATGACGGGGTCGCCATGCGCGGCCTGCTCGATGACCTCCACAGGAGCGGCCACCTCGCCCTCCGGGCGTACCTGATGATCCCCGACCATCGCATCGACGAGGCCATCGCCTCGGGCTGGAGGACCGGCGACGGGAGCGACTACGTCCGCATCGGTCCGGTCAAGGTCTTCGCCGACGGCGCCCTCGGCCCCCGCACCGCCGACCTTCTCGACCCCTACGAGGGCGAGCCTCTCAACCGGGGCATCGTCGTGGCCGACGACGGCCGGCTCCTCGACCTCACGACGAAGGCCCACCGGAGCGGCCTCCGCATTGCCGTCCACGCCATCGGCGACCGGGCCGTGCGCCGCTGCCTGGACGCCTTCGAGAAGAGTCAGCAGGAGGTCCGCGGCGACTTCCGGCCCCGCGTCGAGCACATCCAGCTCATCCATCCCGACGACCTCCCCCGCTTCAAGCGGCTCGGCGTCGTCGCCTCGATGCAGCCCATCCACGCGACCTCGGACATGCATATGGCCGACCGCTTCTGGGGAGGCCGCAGCCGCCGCTCCTACGCCTGGCGCTCCCTCATAGACGCCGGGGCCGTCCTGGCCTTCGGCTCCGACTGCCCTGTGGAGCCCCTCGACCCCCTCGCCGGCCTGCACGCCGCCCTCACGCGCCAGCGCCCGGACGGCGTCCCGCGCGGGGGCTGGACCCCGGAGCAGCGCATCACCCAGACCGAGGCCCTCCGCGCCTACACCTGCGGCTCCGCGTACGCCGCCGGGCAGGAGGCCGACCTCGGCACGCTGTCGCCCGGCAAGTTCGCCGACCTCGTCGTCCTGTCTCAGGACCCCTTCGACCTCCCGCCGGAGGAGATCCCGCGCGCGGAGGTGGTGATGACGATGGTGGGCGGGAAGATCGTGTACGAGAATAAGGGCGTCTAACAAAAAAATTAACCGCAGAGAACGCGGAACACGCGGAGGAACAAACCGAAACGGAGAAGGGAGAAACGGAGAGACGGAGATGGTCTTTTCCCCGGTTCTCCGCGTCTCCGGTTCCCCGTTTCACTCTTCAAGGAGGCATCCCCGTGAACAACCCGGCGCTGACGGCGCACTGGCCCCTGAAAGGGAGCGCGCAGGACATCGCGGGCGGAGGCACCGAAGCGGATCTCAACCTCGCCTATGTCGAAGGCCCCGACGGCTCTTCCGGAAGCGCGGCCCTCTTCAACGGCCGCGACAGCCTGGTCCGCGTGCCAGACGCCGGGGCGCTTCGCCTCGGCTATCGGGACTTCTCGATCTCCGTCTGGGTCAAACCTCAACGGCCCATGAGGGGCGTCTTCGGAGACATCCTGAGCAAGTTCGACGGAGAGCGGCGCTGCGGCCTCAACCTCGGCGTCGCAGGGAGTTCCCCCGCCTACAACGGCATGTCCGACGCCCGGCACGTCCACTTCGGCATCGACGACGGCCACGTCAGCGCGTGGGAGGACTGCGGCAGGCCCTGGAGGGGCAACTCGCACGTGCCCTGCCTGATCGTCTACGAAGGGGAACTCTACGGAGGCATCGCCGACGCCCCCGACCCGATGGAGGCTGCCCGCGTCTTCCGCTGGGCCGGGGGCCGGGAGTGGATCGACTGCGGACGGCTCGGGACCGACCCGAACCACCTCTCCGTGCAGTCCATGATCGTCCACGACGGCAGGCTGTATGCCGGCGTCGGCGTCTGGGACTGGGTCAGGGCGAAGAAGGGAGAGGGGTTCAGGCCCTCGCCCACGCGCGTCTTCGTCTACGAGGGCGGGTCCGAATGGCGCGACCTGGGCCAGGTCGGGAACGGCGCGCGGGTCATGTGTCTGGGCAGCTTCGACGGCCATCTCTACGCGGGCCTCGACAGCGGCCCCGGAGGGGGACGATGCTTCAGGTACGACGGCTCCGCCTGGACCGACTGCGGTCCCCCGGACGGGCGAAACCTGGAGTGCCTGCTGCCTCACGGCGGGGCGCTCTATGCCGCCACCCACGGAAACGTCTATCGCTATGAGAGCGGCCAGTCCTGGGCCTGCATCGGCCGCGAGCCTCACGGCATCAACCAGATCCACTCGATGCAGGTCGCGGGCGGGGCGCTCCTCATCGGCACGTGGCCGCAGGGGTACGTCCTGCGCCGCGAGGGCGACGCCTGGGCCATCGCCGGCAGGCTGGGGCTGCCGGAGGGCCTGCGCGAGTGCAACGAGGTGATGGACCTCACCGTCTACAACGGCAAACTCTACGCAGGCGTCATCCCCAAGGCCCAGGTCTACCGCTACGAGGCCGACGGACAGTGGACCCTCCTGGCCAGCCTGGCCAGCCGCCCGGACTGGGCCGAGGAGGACAGCCCCACCTGGTGCCGGGTCACGAGCCTCACCGCCTTCCGGGGCCGCCTCTTCGCCTCCACCGGTGCCTGTCGGGGCCGCGCCGTGGACGTGGACCCCGACGAGACCCTGGGCCGCGTCCTCGCATGCCAGGCGGGGCAGGTGGTCAGCCACGAGCAAGACATCGGCGGCGGCTGGACCCATCTTGCGGCGATTCGACGGGGCAAGGACCTGCGCCTCTACGTCAACGGCCGCCTGTCCGCCTCGTCTCAGGCCCCGGCAGGCCACACGTTTCACCTGGCCAACACGCAGCCCCTCACCATCGGCTTCGGCGCGCAGGGCCATTTCAGCGGGGCGATGTCAGACCTGCGGCTCTACGCCGGCGCGCTCTCGGACGCGCAGGTGAGTGAACTGTGCGCCAGACGCGGGCGATGAGAGACCGCATTCTACAGAACCCCTAAAAATGCTTGACTCTCCCCTTCTGGTTGCCTATCCTTTTGCCTGTGGCAGGCCGTCCAGACCGAACACCGAGGGTTGAGACATGGCAGGATCAGGAATTCGAGACAATCGTCCAGCCAGGGGCACGGTTGCGTCTTTTCTCAAGGAAAAGATTCGCCGGGACTCGGAGCTTTCATTTGTGTCGGCTTATTTCACGATTTACGCCTATGAGGCATTAAAAACGGAACTCAACCAGGCCGGACGACTCCGGTTCCTTTTTGGTGAACCGAGTTTTATTAAACTCGATCTTCAAGTTTTTTCCAGTAACGAACGGCCCAAGGTTTGCTAACGGCCTCATTGGCAGCAAATCTCACCTGATTCTGCACCAAATTTGGGCCTTAAGGGACAGGATGGAGCCTCGATTGCTTTCATTTACAGCAGATTCTGACTCAAACCGAGGCGAAAAGATGCACAAACTTTCAGCGTTTTTGGCCTGAGCAAAATCCTGACCCGTGTTGTACACAAAAAACTTGATCATCGAGTTAAAGGAATTGACCCGGAGAGAAAACAACGAAAATCCTTCAGGATCGAAAACGACCGTCTGGAACTGACGAACAGGCTCGCGCAGAAACGGGTGGCGCGTGACTGTGCCGACTGGATTCGCGCCAAAGTGGACGTCCGGACAGTCACCCGGGAGGGATTTCTGCACGGCAAGATGTACCATATCGCCAACCGGGGCGTGGAAGACGCCATCCTGGGCAGTTCGAACTTTACCGTGCGCGGACTCGGTCTGGCGGCAAACGGCAACAACATCGAATTGAACCTTGAGGTCGACAGCAACCGCGACCGACTGGACCTCAAGGCCTGGTTTGACGAACTCTGGAACGACAAATCGCTGGTTCGCGATGTGAAGGCCGAAGTCCTCACTTACCTCGAACAGCTCTACCAGAACCACTCGCCCGAATTTCTGTATTATAAAACGCTTTTCCACGTTTTTGAGAAATTCCTTGAGGGTACGGGTCAGGTTGAGCGTGATCTGGGTCGTACCACGCTGTTCGAGAGCCAGGTCTGGAACACCCTCTTCGATTTTCAAAAGGACGGGGTAAAGGGGGCCATTAACAAAATCCTCACTCACAACGGGTGCATCCTGGCGGACAGCGTGGGCCTGGGAAAGACCTTCGAGGCCCTGGCCGTGATCAAGTTTTTCGAGACACGCAACGAGCGCGTCCTCGTCCTGTGCCCGAAGAAGTTGCACGAAAACTGGTCAATTTATCAAGCTCATACCAACAACGTCCTGAACCCCTTTCCCGAAGACCGTTTTGGCTACACCCTCCTTCACCACACCGACCTGAGCCGCGACCGGGGAGACTCAGGCGGCGTCAACCTGGCCAACTTCAACTGGGGCGCGTATGACCTCGTGGTCATCGACGAGTCCCACAACTTTCGCAACAACACCAAGGGCAAACGAGACGAGGCAGGCGAGATCGTCCGCCTGAGCCGCTATGAGCGGCTGATGGAGGACATCATCCGTTCGGGCGTCCGCACGAAGGTGTTGCTCCTCTCCGCCACGCCGGTCAACAACACCCTCACCGACCTTCGCAACCAGGTCTCCATCATCGCTGGGGGCGACGTCATCCACGACGAGAAGGCCAACACCGCATTTCGCGAGACGGTCGGCATCTCCGATCTCAGAGAGTCTCTCCGCCAGGCGCAGACCCACTTCTCCACATGGGCAAAGCAGAGGCCTGAAGGACGCACCGTTTCCGTCTTACTGGAACGCCTCGGCTCGGATTTTTTCAAGCTGCTCGACGCCCTGACCATCTCCCGCTCCCGGCGTCACATCGAGCGCTACTACAAGACCAGTCTGAAAGAACTGGGCGGCTTTCCCAACCGCGCCAGGCCGGTCTCCATCTACCCGGCCCTGGACACTCAGAATCTCTTCATGGATTACGACCGGCTGAATGACGAGATCAGCCGTTACAGGCTCTCGCTGTTCAACCCCTCCCGCTTCGTCAAACCCGAATACAGGGCCGAATACGAGAAGAAGGTCGGCAACTTCACCCAGACCCAGCGCGAGGACTTCCTCATCGGCATGATGAAGGTCGGGTTTCTCAAACGACTCGAAAGCTCCGTCCACTCCTTCACCCTTACCCTTGAGCGCACCCTGAAAAAAATCGAGGACCTCGAAGGGCGCATAGAACGTTTCACTCGATCTTCAAGTTTTTATGAATTGACATTCGTGGTCTATTTGTTTGCT
>CAYRZX010000120.1:15469-18065 GCA_964428665.1 uncultured Gemmatimonas sp. | reverse complement strand
AGAGCGAGAGGCGATACCGTTCATTCATAGAGAATTTCCACGGGATAGCCTTTCAGTGTCATCTGGACTTTACACCTGTATTTTTTCAGGGAGCGGTGGAGGCAATCACGGGTTATGCAGAGGAGGATTTTCTGGCAGGAAACCCGCGATGGGACCAGATTATCCACCCGGATGACCTCCATGAATTTTGCGAAGGCATGGAGAAAATACGTTCAAGTCCGGGCCATTCAACTGAGAGGGAGTACCGCATTTTACGCAATGACGGGCAGATACGATGGATTCACGAGATCATTCAGAACATCCGGGATGGTTCCGGGAAGCCGAAGCTGCTTCAGGGGGTGCTCTATGACGTCACCGAGCGCAAGCTGGTGGAGGAGGAGCGCACCCGCCTGGAGGCGCAGCTTCGCCAGGCGCAGAAGATGGAGGCGATCGGCACGCTGGCGAGCGGCATCGCGCACGACTTCAACAACCTGCTGACCACCATCACCGGATTTGCGCAACTTTCCCTGATGGGGGCCGGCGGAGAAACTCGATGGCGGGAGTACATCGCCAGGATCCCCGAAAAGGTGAATCAGGCGTCGAAACTGATCTCCCAACTGCTGACCTTCAGTCGCCGGGCGGTCACCGAAAAAAAGTCCTTGCAGCTGATCCCTCTGGTCAAGGAGACGGCCAAGATGCTGGGGCGCACCCTTCCGGAGGATATCGCCGTCCAGCTCAAAACGCCCGGCGAGATCGCGCTGGTGAACGCCGACCCGACGCAGATGCAGCAGGTGATCATGAACCTGTGCGTCAACGCCTACCAGGCCATGCCCGACGGGGGAGAGCTGGCCCTGAGTCTGGAGAACGTGACCCTCGACGAGGTCTATTGCCGCCAGTATCCTTATGCCCGGCCCGGAGATCACGTCTGTCTGTCCGTACGAGACACGGGCGTGGGGATGATGCCCGAGGTGCAGGCGCGCATCTTCGAGCCATTTTTCACGACGAAGAAGGTGGGGGAGGGGACCGGGCTGGGGCTGTCGATGGTCTACGGCATCGTCAAGACGCACGAGGGGCATATCAACGTCACCAGCGAGGTGGGCAAGGGCAGCGAGTTCAAGGTCTATCTGCCGGCGATGCGTGTGAAGGTGGTCCGACGGGGCTTCTCCGCGGAGGAACGCCCCGCAGGTGGGACAGAGACGCTGTTGCTGGTGGAAGACGACGCCGAGGTGCTGGCGACCGGGCGGGCGATGCTGGAAGGGTTGGGCTACACGGTCCTGACAGCGGCGAACGGGGTGGAGGCGATAGAGGTCTATCGCGCCCATCGGGATGGGGTCGCGGCGGTGTTGACGGACATGATGATGCCGAAGATGGGGGGGCTGGCCCTCTACAGGGCGCTGGTGGAGATCAACCCGGCGGTGAAGGCTCTGATGATGAGCGGTTACAGTCTGGAGACGATAGCCGATGATCCGCGGGCGAGGGGGCTGAAGGGGTTTGTGGAGAAGCCGCTCGACACCCACAAGCTGGGGCAGGCGGTGCGACGGGCGCTGGATGAATAGACCCAGTATCGGAAGACAGGGGTCGGGGGAAGGAGATGGCATCTATGGCAACCGGCTCTATCCTCGTCGTGGATGACGACGACACCATACTCGATATCGTTGTCGATTACCTGAATGCCGAGGGTTACCAGACATTAGCGGCCGCCAGCGGGGAGGAGGCCCTCCCTCACCTTGATCGGCGCGACCTCGATCTGCTGATCACCGATTTCAAGATGCCCGGCATGAACGGCCTGGAGCTGGCCAGGAAGGCGCTGATGGCCGACTCCGACCGTCCGGTGATCCTGATGACTGCCTTTGCGGACGTGGACAACGCGCGGGAGTCGGTCTCCATCGGCGTCTACGATTTCATCCTCAAACCCTTCGACCTGGCGGACTTCGGGAATGTCATCCGCCACGCCGTCAGCCACCGGCGTCTCCTGATGCAGAACCAGGAGTATCAGCGCAACCTGGAGCGGATGGTGGAGGATCGGACGCGGGAGCTTCAGGAGGCCCTGCGGGGGCTTCAGGAGGCATCGGACAAACTCGAAGGCAAGGTGAAGGAGCTGGCCGGGCGCGACCGGATCAACCAGCTCCTGCTGACGGTTCACACGCTGGAGGAGACGCTCTCCGCCGTCCTCGAGGCCGTGCAGGACGCCCTCGGCGTGGAGCGCGCCGTGATCTTTCTGCCCGATGCGTCGGGACAGAGGCTGGAGCCCGTGGCCGGGGCAGGTGTGCTATCTCAGGGGGATCTCGCCTCATCGGAGGCCCTGCGCAGGCTCTCTGACCCCTGGGTCGAGGAGGTCGGAGCCGATGCGGCCCGAGCATTCCGGGAGGGCCGGGTTATCTCGGAGGAAGGCCCATCCGGACGATGCCGCGCGGTCGTCCCGATGCTCCGGATGGGAGAGGGGGTGGGGGTGGTCGCCGTGCAGAACCCGTTCAGCGGTCGCCCCCTCGCCGAAGAGGACGTGGAGAAGTTGATGGGCCTGACGGCGCTGGCGGCCGTCGCCGTCAGCGACGCCTGGCTCTACGGCGACAACGAACAGTGGAGGACGATGATGAAGAACGTGGGGAACCTCCTGTCC
>CAYRZX010000120.1:0-15369 GCA_964428665.1 uncultured Gemmatimonas sp. | reverse complement strand
CGGCGACAACGAACAGTGGAGGACGATGATGAAGAACGTGGGGAACCTCCTGTCCGGCAGCGACGTGGAGCTAAAGACAGACCCTCTGTTGGCAAAAGCCCATGACCGACCGGAAACCTGAAAAAGAGGAGAAGCCCGACGGCCCGGCCAGGGCCGATGCGGAGGTGGATGCGGGGATCGACCTCGACGCCATCGACCGCGTCCTGAGAGATGGTCTGGACGCCATCCCCGCCGGGAAGGTCTCCCGCGACAGCCTCCAGCCGCAGGTCGTGACCCGCCTGGACGTGACGCCGGAGGAGGCAAAGCCCCCTGAGGCTGAGCCCGCCCCGGAGGCATCTGCCCAGAAACCCGCTGCCGAGCTCCTTCTTGGACCGGCCACCCTCACCTTCCACGAGGAGTTCGGGGATGTGAAGGTGCGCATCCCCCCGGACAGGATGACTGTCTCCCTGGCGGAGTTTGAGCCCCGGCGCCGGGACATCTCCGTGGAAGAGATCGTGGCCGTCCTGGAGAAGAACCGCATTGTCTTCGGGATCGACGAGCGGGCCATCCAGGCCGTGCTCCGGGCCGTGGCCAAACGCGGAAAGTCGCCCCCCGATGTCATCATCGCGCGGGGCATCCCCGTGGTGAACGGCCAGGATGCCCGGTTTCTGCTCGATTGTCTGGAGGACAAACCGGGGGAGGCAGGCTCCGCCCCGGAGTTGACGGAGGAGGTCCTGGCCGACATGGAGAAGGTCCGCGCCGCCTTTCAGGAGGGCGTTGAACGCCTGCAAGAGGGGTCCCTGCGGGCCATCCGTGTGAATCCTGGCGAATGTATCCTCCATAAACTCCCCCCTGAGGAGGGCACAAAAGGCACGTCCGTTCTCGGCGTAGAGCATCCGCCCGAGGACGGTCGGGACGAGGCCTTCAAGGCAGGCCTCAACGTCCGCCTCTCCGACGACAAATTGTCATTCCACGCCGAGGCGTTCGGATACGCCGTCATCTCCTCTCATCAGGTGTCGATCCTCCCCCCCCTCCTCCTCTCCAAAGACAAAATGGCCGCCTGTTTTGTGAACCTGCCCCCCATCGGGCCACCCCGCCCGATTCCCGAAGTCCCTCTCCGGGAGGCCATCGCCCGGATGGGCATCCAGCACGGCCTCGACGAGGGGGCCATCTCCCGCCTGTGCGCCGGGGAGATTGAGGAGCGGATCGTGGCGGTCGCACAGGGTACTGCTCCGGTGAACGGGCTGGACGGTCAGACTCACCTGAAGGTGGAGGTGGCTGCGCAGCCCGGCAAGGTCCTCGAAGACGGCACCATCGACTTCAGGGAGAGAAACGTCGTCGCCAACGTCTCCGCCGAAGATCTCATCGCCGTCTACACGAAGGCCACCAAAGGCGCTCCCGGCACTGCCGTTACGGGCGAACCGATCACGGCGGCGGACGGCAAGGACGCGCGTCCGCAGGCCGGGGAGAACGTGCGCGTCCAGGAGGATGCGGAGACCGTCCAGTTCTTCGCCACCACCGCCGGTCACGTGCGCTTCTCTGACAACACGATCTCCGTCCAGGCAAGCTTCCAGGTATCGGGCGACGTCAGCCACAAGACCGGGGGGAACGTGGATTTCGTGGGGGACGTCGCGGTGGCCGGCACAGTCACGTCCGGGTTCACCGTAAAGGCCGGCGGGGCCGTCACCATCGGGGGCGGCGTGGATGTGGGGGCGAGGGTGGAGGCCGGGGGGGATGTCGTCGTGCGCTACGGCATCACCGGTCCTACTGCCTCCGTGAAGGCCGGGGGCGATGTGTTCGCCAAGTTCATCGCCAACGCCACGGTCGAGGCAAAGGGGGACGTGGTCGTGGGGGGCTACATCCACAATGCCGTCGTGAGGGCCGGCGGCCATATCCGGGTCCACGGACGGGGACGGCTCAAGAAGCAGACCAGCGCGGTGGTGGGCGGGAGCCTGATGGCTAAGGAGAGCGTCCACGTCGCCTCGGCAGGCTCTGCGTTCGACACTCAGACGCGATTGATCGCGGGGGTGGACCCCAACTACCTGGAGCGGATGCAGAAGATCAAGATCGGGGTCGAGTTCTGCGACACCAACGGCGTCCGCCTCCTCCGCGTCCTGCGGATTCCAACCCTCACGCCCGAAAACCTCCGGCGGGTCCTCCAGAGCGCCTCGCCCGAAAAAAAGCGCGCTTTTATACAGTTGGTGATAAAGCTCCAGGAGTTGGCCAAGCTCCGGCAAAAGTTCCTTGACGAGCAGGAACAGATCCAGGGACGTCAAGATGAGGTTCTCCAGCAGGCCGTCATACGGGTGGATGGAATCGTCTTCTCCAGTGTCCGGGTTCAGATCGGTGCGGTGGCCACCCTGGTGTTCAGGTCGCTGGAGGGGGTCAATTTCCGTCTCGACGTCAAGGATAGAAAGGTCGTGCCCTATCCCGTGCTGGAAGGCGCGGGGTGAGGGGCGCACGGCCGTGCTTAGATGCTATATCTGCTACGATCAGTCGCGCCAGGTCAGGAGATACATGTCCTTCTCCCTGTGCTGCCAGTACCCGATTCCATCTCTGCTAATCCGGGCGACCTTGCCCATGCGAACGGTCCGCGTTTTGAACTCGGAGAGGCGAAACAGACGGCGGAGCAGGCCGGGCAACTGGGGCTGCTGGTCGTCTCGCAGGGCGAAGTAGAGGATGCTGTAAGCGGGGTCGCACAGGTTTCTGTCGTAGAAGCCTGCGTCGATCGTGACAAAGGTGGGGCGTTTCAGCTCGCGGAGAAGGGAAGGGACCCGATCATCTTTGATGACCTCCGCAGGGCGCAGGTCGCGCAGCCGTTGTACGGTTGCCCACGCCTGTATCGGGGCCTGGACCAGGATGGGGAGCAACTGGTCGTCGAGGACGATCAGGCTCATGGGGTCAGGGCAGGACGGTAGCGTTCAAGGAGGGCCTCGGCCGCCAGTTCCACCGCCTCCTCGATGGCCTCCCGGCGCAGCTCCGGCCACTCAGACAGGAGCTGATCCATCGAGTAACCCATCTTCAAAAAGGTCAGGACAGACTGAACCGGGATGCGGGTTCCCGCAAAGATCAGTTGACCGTGGCAGATATCGGGGTCGATGATCAGGTATTTGCCAATGGGCATTTTTCTCAAGGCGTTATCCCCTCTGATAAGTTGTAGAAAATGTACGACAACGCCCTGTAAAAGTCAACAGGGGTTCCCCTTGCGGAGCCGGACCTGACTCACGCAGCGTGGCGAACGATCGCCGCGCTTTTTTTGTGGGTATTGCGGGCCGCGCGCCGCCGGTTGACTTTCGCGTGGCGTTGTTATAGATTAAGGCGTGAGACGGCAAACGGCAAACGGCAAACGTGAGAGAGGTCTTATGCCCAAATTTCGACCTGATGCCCTGAGACAGATCGGGTACGAGCTTTTCGGGGCCGCCGGGTGCTCGGTGGAGGACGCCCGGACGGTGGTGGACCACCTCGTGGAGTCAAACCTCTTCGGGCACGACTCGCACGGGGCCATCCGCTTTTACGAGTACGCCCATCACGTCCGGGAGGGCCGGTTCCGGCCCCGCGCGGCCCCCAGGATCGTCCAGGAGGCGCCCTGCACGGCTGTGGTGGACGGGGGCGGGGCGATGGGGCAGGTGGGGGCGACGTTCGCCGCGCGCCTGGCCATCCGCAAGGCCCGCGAGCACGGCACGGGGACGGTGGCCCTGCGGAACACGAGCCACGTGGGCCGGGCCGGGGCCTACCCGCTGATGGCGGCGCGGGAGGGGATGCTGGGGCTGGCGTTCGTGAACGCCGGCAAGCTGGGCTACCAGATCGCCCCGTTCGGGGGGATAGACGGCCGGCTGAGCACGAACCCTATCGCGTTTGCCGCGCCGAGGCGGGGCGCGGACCCGATTATGGTGGACATGACCACGTCGGTGGTGGCCGAGGGGAAGATTCGCCTGGCCATCAACCAGGGCAAGCCGGTCCCGGAGGGGTGGATCATCGACCACGAGGGCCGTCCGACGACCGACCCGAGAGACTTCGCCGCCGACCCGCCGGGGGCCATCCTGCCCATGGGGGGCGTGGTGGCGCACAAGGGCTATGGGTTGAGCTTTGTGGTGGAGCTGCTGGCCGGGACGTTGAGCGGGCAGGGGTGCGCGGCCGGGGAGCGGACGATGAGGAGCAACGGCGTGCTGCTGACGGTCTATCGCATCGAGCACTTTGCAGACCTGAGCGCCTATTATGAGGAGGTGGAGGGCCTCATCCGCCACGTGCAATCCAGCCGGGTCGCGCCGGGGTTCCGCGAGATCCTGACGCCGGGGGAGCCGGAGTTCAGGACCGCGCGCCGGCGGGAGCAGGAGGGGATCGAGGTGGACGACACGACCTGGTCGCGCATCTGCGACGAGGCGCGGGCGTTCGGCATAGACCCGGCGAAGTGGGAGGGGCTGGGCCGTGCCTGAAAGGGCGTGTATTCACATCCTGGTGGATGGGGTCGTGCAGGGGGTCGGGTTCCGGTTCTTCACGGAGCGGATGGCCGGTCGCTACGGGCTTTCGGGGTGGGTGAGGAACCTGTCGGACGGCCGGGTGGAGGTCGAGGTGGAGGGGGAGGAAGGGGTCCTGAACGCCTTCCTGGGGGACGTGAGGCGAGGCCCCCTACACGCCCACGTGACGAACGTGCAGGTGAGCCGCCGCCCCGCGACAGGACAGTACACGGGATTTGAGGTGAGGTTCTAATTTTTGAAAGGATCTTATGAACGACCTGACACGCTATATCCGGGACGTCCCCGATTTCCCGAAGCAGGGCATTCTGTTCCGGGACATCACCCCCCTGCTCCAGAACCCGGCGGCGTTCGCCGGGGCCGTGGAGGCCCTCGCGGGGCCGTATCGAGACGGGCGGATCGAGGTGGTGGCGGGGATCGAGTCCAGGGGCTTCATCTTCGGGGCCGCGCTGGCGCGCCTGCTGAATGTGGGGTTCGTGCCGATCCGCAAGCCGGGCAAGCTCCCGGCGGAGAAGGTGCGGGAGGAGTACCAGCTGGAGTACGGCACGGATGCGGTGGAGGTCCATCGGGACGCGGCGAGGCCGGGGCAGCGGGTGTTGATGGTGGACGACCTCCTGGCCACCGGGGGGACGATGGCGGCGAGCTGCGCCCTGATCGAGCGGATCGGCGGACGGGTCGCGGGCGTGGCGTTCCTGATCGAACTGACCTTCCTGAAGGGGCGGGAGAAGCTGAAGGGGCGGGAGATTCATGCGGTGATACAGTATTGAACGGACGATCTGACACAGACCTCCGGGCCTACTCCGGCCGGGCGCTGCTCGTGGCGGCCGCCATCTCCTCGTCTCTCCACCTGGCCCTGGCCCTGGCGACGCCGGAATGGGGGGGCGGCAGAGGGTTGCCGATGTTTCGCCGGCCTCCTTTCGTGGTGCGGATGGAGAAGCTGGACCTCACCCCCCAACCCCCTCTCCCACCCTTCGACTCCGCTCAGGGCAGGCAGGGAGAGGGGGAGGGAAAAAAGCCGGCTCGTATAGAAGAGAAGGACGGAGGCCAGGATAGCCATAAAGAAACGGAGCAAAGGCTTTTTCCTGTTTCCCCGGCCCCCGATCCCCAATCCCCGATCCCTGTTTCTGCGGATGGAGAGGAGAAGGACCTGCTCCTTGCGGCTCATGGGGGTGAGGGAGCGGATAGTCTGGCCTTCACAGGCGGCGGGGAGGGTCTCCCCTTCTCCCCTTCTCCCACTCTCCCCGTCGGGGAGGAGGCGGTGGGCGGGGCAGGGGCTGTGGAGATGTGGGAGGTGGAGGAGCCCCCGAAACAGGTCGCGTTCGTGGAGCCGGAGTATCCCGCGCTGGCCCGAAGGATGGGCGTGGAGGGGTCGGTCGTCGTCCGTTACCTGGTGGACCGGGACGGCCGGGTGGAACAGGTGACGGTTCTGGAAGGGCCGGAACTCCTGCGGGAGGCGTGCCTCCGCGCGGTAGGGCAGTTCATCTACGAGCCGGTCTATCACCGGGGACGCCGGACCAAGGTCTGGATGAGGCAGGTAGTCACGTTTCGGCTGGAGTAGGGGCGGGTTATAACCCGCCCCTACGTCTCTTTTAGCGCCTCCTCGATGGCCTCGAACAGGTCCTCCAGCCTGAAAGGCTTGGGGAGGAAATGTCGGATGCCAAGCTGTTTCATCTCCTCGATCTTGGGGTCGGCGGAATAGGCGGTGATGACCACGGCAGGGGTATAGATCCCCATGTCGTGGAGCGCCCGGACGAAGGTCACGCCGTCCATCAGGGGCATGTAGAGGTCCACGGTCATCAGGTCAAAGGGCTGCTGACGGGCCATGGCAAGCCCCACGTAGCTGTCCACGGGCACGCTGACGCGGTAGCCCCGGGAAGACAGGAGGTCGGCGATAAAGGTCCGCATGCCGTCCATGTCTTCCAGAATGAGGATGTGCTTGGGGGTCTTGGGATCCGGGTTTTTGTCGTCCATGAGAGGGCCCTTTCGCGCATCAAAATAAAAGATATGGTGGGGGATGTCAATAGATAAAGCGATGAACGATGAACAAAGACAACGATGAAGTATGAACGATGAACGATGAAGTAAAAGCATAAACCTGATTTGCTTTTCGTTCATCGTTCCGCGTTCATCGTTCTGCGTTGCTCTTTCTGCGTTCATCGTTCCACGCCACCTCACGCTCCCATGAGGTCGCGTGCCACCACCCTGTTCCACGTTCATCGTTCTATTCGGAGGTTGCCGTGTCTCTATCCGCCTGGTGGCAGGGGGCTCGATACCATTTCGTGTCGTCAAGTTTTCTGGCGGCCACCGTGGGGAGCGCCGTTGCGCTGGGCCTGGAGGGGCGCTTCGACGCGGTGAACCACCTGCTGGTCCTGGCGGCCCTGGTGATCAACCACGTGGCGCTGAACCTGACGGACGACTATTTCGACTACAGGCACGCGGTTGACGAGGCAGACCCGGCGTGGCGCTCCGTCTATTCTGGAGGGAGCGGAGTGCTGACGGGGGGCCTACTGTCCCCGCAGAGCGTCCGCCTGGCCTTCGCGCTGGGGTACGTCCTCACCGCCCTCATCGGGATCGCTCTGGTGTGGCGGGTCGGGCCGTGGGTGCTCGCCTTTCTGGCCGTCGGGCTCTTCTCCTCGATCTTCTACACCGCGCCCCCGGTCCGGTTCGGGTACCGCGGGGCGGGAGAGGTGGTCATGCTGCTCAACTTCGGGCCGGTGATCGGCCTGGGGACCTTCTTCGTTCAGACGGGGCGGGTGACCTTTCCGGCGCTCTGGGCGGCTCTGCCGCTGGGCGTCCTCATCTTCTCGCTGATCTGCCTGAACGAGATCCCCGACTTTGCGGAGGACAGGCGGGGAGGGAAGCGGAACCTGGTCGCCCGGTACGGGCAGCGCGCCGGGGCCGTCCTCTACGTCGCAGGGCTGGCCGTGACCTATCTCATCCTGGCCGTCGGCGTGGGGATGCGGTGGATGCCGCCGGGGTGCGGGTGGGCGTTTCTGACGGTCCCCCTGGCCGTCCGGTCGAGCCGGGCCGCCCTGCGCTACAGGGAGGCGCCGGACCGGGTCGTCTTCGCGCAGATCGACATTGTCCGGATTCACAACATCGTCGCGATCCTCCTGGCCCTGGCGTACTGTTTTGCGAAGACGGGCGCATGGGGCCCACCGGGCGCGGTCCCGGTGATCCTGGGGGCCATGACCATTCTCTACCTGCCGGTGGCCGTGAAGATGGCGAGGGCGGGCGGGTGAGACCTCACCCACCCCCATACCCCCTCCCTCTCCGTATACGGAGAGAGGGTGGCGGGTCGCGACCTCATGGGAGCGACAGGTGGCGTGGGGGGCATCAAGGGCCTTATCCACAGCCTTGGGGGAGGGTGAGGTCTGTCTTCTGTGCGTTCCTCGTCATTCTCCTGACGGCAACTCCGGCCTTTGCCCAGCCCACGGCAGAGGATATCCTGGCGGGCATGCGGGCCCGCTTCGCGGCGCTGAAGGACTACCGGTGTCTGGTGGAAGCGCGGGCGGATCGCCCGAAGCCGGGGCAGATGCTGATCCGCTACACCTTCAGCAAGCCCAGGCGCATCCGCATGGAGTTTCAGCGGCCCAGGCGGGGGGCCGTGGCGATCTACACGGGCGGGGACCGGGTGCGGGTGCGCCGGTTTCGGTGGCTGCCGATCACGCTGACGTTCGCGGTCACGGACGCCCGGATGAAGTCGCCGCAGGGGCACCGGGTGGACCAGACGGACTTCGGGGCGTTCATCGAGGATGTCGCGCAAGACGCGGCCCGCGGGACGCTGACCTACGGGGGAGAGGAGACGGTGGAGGGCCGGAGGGCGCACCGGCTGGAGCTCGTCCGGCCAGCGCCCACGACGACGCGAGATTACCGGAGGATGGTCCTCCACGTGGACGCGGAGGCGGGCCTGCCGTTGCGGGTCGAGACGTTCGGGTGGGATGGGGGGCGTATCGAGACGGTGGTGTTCCGGGAGCTGAAGGTGGACGTGGGCGTGACGGATGAGGCGTTCGATTTTTAACGACGTAGGGCTGCGATTCATCACGTCCGATGTTAGACCGATGGGCGCGATAAATCACGCCCTTACACGATTTTGATGCGCATCTCGTGGATCGCCGCCCGGTGCTACGCCCTGCTGACGGAACGCGGGCCGTGGGTCGAGAGCTGCCGGGCGCTGGCCGGACAGACGGGCGCGCCGGGGGCCCGGAGGCTCCTCGATGTGGGGGCCGGGCCGGGGACAATGGCCCTGGAGATGGAGGCCCTCTTCCCGGACGCGACGGTCGTGGGGCTGGATGCCTCCAGGCGGATGCTGGCCGAGGCGCGCCGCTCAGAACAAAGGAGGCGTGGAGGGGCGGAAAGAAGAAGCGAAAGGGAGAGTGGGAGAGCGGGAGAAGGGGAGAAGAATCTCTCTCCCTTTCCCCCATTCCCCCTTTCTCCCTTTCAGGGAAGGGGGGGGAAGGGGGGCCGGGTGGTCTGGGTGTGCGGGGACGCGGCGCACCTCCCCTTCCGGGGCGGGGTCTTCGACGGGGTGGCGGGGCACAGCGTCCTCTACCTGACGGCGGGGCCTGAAGGGGTCCTGCGAGAGGTGATGCGGGTGCTGAGGCGCGGGGGGAGGGCGGGGTTCGTAGAGCCTCGCGCAGGGGTTCAGGGCGCGGCGTGGCGCGCAGGTCGCGGGGGGCTGCGATTCCTGGCCTCGATGCTGGGCTGGCGCTGGGTGAGCCGCTTCCACCGTCGTTACGATGAGGTGGAGATCGTGCATCTCCTGAGGGCCTGCGGCTACGGCGAGGCGCAGGGGGAGGTGGCGGTGGAGGGGTTCGGGGTGCGCGTGACAGGAAGGAAGGATGGATGAACGCATCGCATTCACCAGAGCGCATGCCAGTCGTGATCTGTTCCGGGGAGGAGATCGCCCGGCAGGTGGCGGGGAGGGTCGCGGACCTGATCCGCCAGCGGGCGGCAGAGGGGAGGCCGGCCGTGCTGGGGCTGGCGACCGGCTCCACTCCCATCGGGGTCTATCGCGAGCTGGTCCGGCTGCGCAGGGAGGAGGGGCTCGACTTCTCGAACGTCGTGACGTTCAACCTGGACGAATACTACCCGATGTCGCCGGACAGCATCCACTCCTACCACCGCTTCATGCGCGAGAACCTGTTCGACCACGTCAACATCCGGCCGGAGAACACCCACATCCCGCGCGGGGACATCCGGCCGGAGGGGGTGGAGGCGCACTGCGCGGAGTATGAGCGGAGGATCGCCGGGGCGGGGGGGATCGACCTGCAGGTCCTGGGCATCGGGCGGACGGGGCACATCGGGTTCAACGAGCCCGGCTCGGACCAGGCCACGCGCACCAGGCGGATCAACCTGGACACGGTGACCCGGCGGGATGCGGCCGCGGACTTCTTCGGGGTGGACAACGTGCCCCGACAGGCCCTGACAATGGGGGTGGGGACGATCCTGGAGGCCCGGCAGATCGTCCTGATCGCCACCGGAGAGCACAAGGCGCAGACCCTCCGGCGGGCGGTGGAGGGGGAGGTCTCGCCCCTGGTGGTGGCGTCCTACCTCCAGCAGCACCGGGACGTGACGGTCTATCTGGACGAGGCCGCGGCCAGTGAGTTGACCCGTTGCAAGACCCCCTGGCTGATCGGAGAGCCTGTCTGGGACGAGGCGCTGGAGAAGCGGGCGGTGATCTGGCTGGCGGGGAAGTGCGGGCGGGCCATCCGGCACCTGGACGAGACCGACTACATCGAGAACCGCCTGGCCGGCCTCCTGGAGCGGCGCCCGTCGGCGGACGCGCTGAACGAAAGGGTGTTCAACGACCTGCGAGGCCGCATCGTGGAGACCCCGGACCTCTTCTCCGGGCGGCGGGTCGTGGTCTTCAGCCCCCACCCCGACGACGATGTGATCAGCATGGGGGGGACGCTCCGGAAGCTGGTGGAGCGGGGGAACGAGGTCTGGGTGGCCTACATGGTCAGCGGAAACATCGCGGTGTTCGACCACGATGTGCGCCGTCACCTCCAGTTCGTCCGGCTGATGAACCGGGCGCTGGGGCTGGACCCGCGGGAGGCGGAGGCGCTCTCCGAGAAGGTGGAGGGGGCGTTCGCCCGGAAGCGGCAGGGGGGCGTGGACATCCGGGAGGCGCAGGAGATCAAGCGGGCCATCCGGGAGTCGGAGGCCTGCTCCGCGTGCGAGTGCGTGGGGGTCTCGCCGGATCGCGTGCGGTTCCTGAACCTGCCGTTCTACCGGACGGGGATGGTCCAGAAGCTGCCGGTCGGGCCGGGGGACGTGGGCATCGTGCGGGCGTTTCTGGAGGAGGTCAGGCCGCAGGTGGTCTTTGCGGCGGGGGACCTGTCCGACCCGCACGGGACGCACCGGATGTGCAAGGAGGCCATCGACCGGGCGCTGGCGGAGTGCCGGGGCCAGGCCCCGGACCTCTACCTCTACCGGGGGGCCTGGCAGGAGTGGGACGTGGAGAGGGCGGACCTGTTCGTGCCGCTGAGCCGCGCCGAACTCCGGGAGAAGGTCAACGCCATTTACCGGCACGAGTCTCAGAAGGACCGGGCGCTCTTCCCCGGAACGGACGAGCGGGAGTTCTGGCAGCGGGCGGAGCAGCGGAACATCCAGACCGCCAGGACGCTGGACCGCCTGGGCCTGCCGGAGTACCACAGCGCGGAGGCGTTTGTGGTGATCAAAGGGCAACGATGAAGTCAGAACGATGAACGATGAACGAAAAGCAAAATAGCCCTTGGCTTTTCGTTCATCGTTCCGTGTTCATCGTTCCGCGCTCATCGTTTATCCCCTCGCCCCCTGCCGGTAGTCGTAGACCATCCAGACCAGGGCCAGGGCCGCGATAGCCAGGTGGACGGTGGAGGCGTGGGAGGTGTAGAGCCAGGAGATCTCCTCCCGGTAGACGCTCAGGTAGGCGGAGGCGCTCGCGGCGGTCTCCCGGAGGGACTGGAGGAGGGCGTCCACACGGCTGGGCTCTTCCGCGGCTTCAACCCCCCGGAGGCCGAGGATGAGGGCCAGGGTCTCAAGCCTGTCGGACCAGGTCTCATAGAGGTTTGACAGGTAGGGGAAATAGCGGCTGAGGCCGAGGATGAGGGCCAGGATGGAGGCGGCGTAGGCCGTGGGCGGCAGCATCTGCGACCAGAAGGTCCCCGCGAGGACCCGTTTCTCCGCGACCGCCGCCAGGACCCGGGCCGTGAAGTGCTCCGGGGGCATCCGCAGCCTCCGGCCCGACAGGGCGCCCTCGATCTTCTGCGCCAGCATCAGTTCTATCTGGCAGGCCGGGCACCCGGCGACGTGGGCCTTTAGCTGCCGGGCCCCCTCCGGGGGGAGGGCCCCTTCGAGATAGTCCAGGATCAGGGATTGATAGGTTCCGCAGTTCATGGGATCGCCTGACGCGCGCTGTATCCGGATGCCATTTCCTTCCAAAGCCCTTCCTCCACGATCATGTCCCTCAGCGCCTGCTTGGCGCGGTGAAGGTGGGTCTTCACCGTGCCCATCGGCAGCGTCATGATCTCTCCAATCTCCTCGTAGCTCATCTCCTCCAGGTAGAAGAGCGTCAGGATCGCCTTGTAGCGCGGGGGGAGCCGGTCCAGAAGCCTCTGGATGGTCCACCTGAAATCGATCCTGGAGAACATCGCCTCGGGGTTCTGCCCGGCGTCCCGCAGGTCCAGGCGGGGCCTCTCCTCGTCCTCCCCCTCATCTATGGAGACAAAATCCACGCGATGCCTGGCCCGGTCCAGCTCCGCCGCGCAGACGTTGTAAGCGATCCGATAGATCCAGGTGGAGAGCCGCGACTCCCCCCGAAAGCCGGTCAGGCCCTGATAGACGCGGATGAACACCTCCTGGGCCAGGTCCTCAACGATGGCCTTGTCAAAGACCATCCGGTCCACCAGGTTGAAGACGATGACCTTGTAGCGGTCCACCAGGTCCGCGAAGGCCTTCCGGTCGCCGTTTCGACACCGTTTGATCAGGTCTTTTTCGGACCGCTGGTCCATGCCCGCCCTCTATGGGTTCGTCTTCTTACGCCCTTACATTCTCTTTAGATCGCTGAAACGGCAAAATGGTTTCACGGAATTCTTAGGCGCGATCCCCGATCGCGCCTACAACGTCGCCTTTTTCAGGTCGGCCTGCATCTGTCTCACGAAGGCGTTGCCCTCAAAGTCCCCTCGCACGGCCGCGAAGTCCGCGGGGATCTCCCCGGCCTCCCCGTCGGCCCCGTAGCCGAACGCGGCCCCCTCCCCGAACTCCTTCTCGGCGTCCGCCAGAATCTTCTTGATGGCCGTCGCCGAGGCCTTCCGGTGGGCCTCCCGGACCTGCTGGATGTCTCCGAGGGTCAGCACCTCCACCGGCTTTCCCGTCCGCGCCTCGAAGGTCCGCCTCACCCAGGCCCATTCGTCCTGCGCATACCTCTCCCAGGCCGCCCTGAATGCCGCGTGAAAGTCGGCCACCGTCGCGATCCTCCCGGCGGCGATGGCGTCCTCCAGGGCCTTGAGGCGGCCCCTGGCGACGAGGAGGCCCGCCACGTCCGCCCACTCCGGGCTGTAGACGCCCCCCTCTGTCCCGGCCAGGGCGGCGCGCAGGGCGTCGAGGCCCCGGCCCAGGACGGGGGAGGCGCGTTCAAGGATTTTGCCGTGGAGGTAGGCGTCGATGGCCACGCCGTAGCTCCTGGCCCCGTGGCGCAGGAGCAGGCGCTTGATGATTGCCCCGCCGTAGCGCACCTGCTCCGCCTCCCGGGGGGTCTCCTGATAGAGCCGGGTCAGCAGGGCCTCGGCGCGGATCATCCGGCCCACCGTGTAGGGGCTGAACACCTCGAACCGGATCAGGTCGCGCCTCACGGAGGCCTTTCTCCGGTCCCGCGCCGGCCACTTCTGCCCGTCCCGGACAGTGCCCACGGTGAACAGGTTCATCGCCGGGGTGAGAAAGCTCTCCCCGCCCTCCTCGGTGACGTAGGAGAAGGGGAGGTCGCCGAGGTTGAAGGTGGCCATGTGCTTGCCGATGACCACCGAAAAAGGCCCGATCACGCTGGGCCAGAGCATGTAGGAGAAGGACCCCATCTTGCTGCCCCGCTCCAGGACGCCCTGGTGCACCGGGCCGAGCTTGTACATGTGGTTGCTCTGGTTCGTCCCGCTGCCCGCGTTGAAGAAGGAGTAGATGCCCGCGATCAGCAGCGTGCTCTTGTGATGGGTCACCGTGTAGGGGCCCGCCAGGATGGAGCACGCCTCGCCGTGGAAGCACTCGGAGTTGGCGAAGAAGAGGGCGTTCTCTGCGGAGAACTGTCTGCCGATCTGGACGCCCTGCCCCACGAAGACCCTGCTCAACAGCGCCCCCCCGTCCACGCTGGAGCCTTCGCCGATGATGAAGTCCTCGGCGATCACGCCCGCGCCTACCCGGGCCGGGGCGTCTTGTTCGCTGAGAACGGTCCCGTTCCGGAGCCTGGACGCCCCGGAGACGGTCGCAAAGGGCCCCACGTTCACGTCCTCGACCTCGCCCACGTGCGCCACCACCGCGCCCTGGCCGATGCGCCCCCTGTCCGAGACGACCCCGGCCACATAGGCCTCCACCATCGCCCTCAGGCGCTCGATCATCTCCGGCCGGTAGCGGTGCAGGCTGAACAGGTAGGCGAACTGGCTCGACATCTCGTTGAAGATGGGCGTCTCCCGGCCCCCACCCTCATTGACCGCCGCCACCTCGACCCCGTTCCCGAAGGCGGCCCCCGGCCGGGTCGTCATCGCCCCGATGTCGGTCACGACCGCGCCGGGGCCGACGGTATAACGGCTCAGGTGGCCCCGGACGCGGGTCACCCGGACGTTGTCCCCCAACTCGCAATCGACCAGCGTCGCGTGGGCGATCTCAGAGGGCAACCTCACCCCGTCCGGGAGGACGACGCTGCCCGTCAGCGCGCCGACGGTCACCTCTCCCACAAAGGTCACGTCCCGCACCCGCCTCGGGTCGAACCCCTCCTTCACCCGCACTGTGGACCAGTCCTCCGCCGAGCATCCGGCCTGCTCCATCCCCCGGATCTCTTCGCCCGAAAGCGCGCGATACCCGTGCATACGGTCCTCCGCTTATGGTTTGACTTCCAAATGCCAGAAATAGTCAAAATCTTCACATGCTGTCAAGGGATTTCTCGCGCGCGGAGAGACGCGCAAAGCCCTTTACTTAAGGGGGTGGTTTTTATATATTAACCGATGAGAGATGGAATGGACTCGTGTCTTTTCTTTAAGGAGCGATGAATGAGCGGAAACATCAAATTGATCGTGTGTGACGACGCGGGCGCCGTGGCGCGACAGGCGGCCAGGGTCTTCGCCGATCTGGTGAGGGCCAAACCCCAGGCGGTCCTGGGTCTTGCCACCGGCTCCACCCCCGAGCAGACCTACGCCGAGCTGGCGAGGTTGCGCCGGGAGGAGGACCTCAGCTTCGCCAGGGTGACCTCGTTCAATTTAGACGAGTACTGGGGGCTGGAGGGCGACCATCCCCAGAGCTACCGCACGTTCATGGACAGGCATCTCTTCAGCAAGATCGACATCCGCCCGTGGAACACCCACGTGCTCAACGGCAGGGCCGCCAATCCCCATCTGGAGTGCCAGGCGTTCGAGACCAAGATCCTCTCCGTGGGCGGCGTGGACCTCTGGCTGCTGGGCATCGGCGTCAACGGGCACATCGCCTTCAACGAGCCGGGCAGCCCGGTGGACAGCCGCACCCGCCTGGTCAGCCTGTCCCAGAGCACCATCGAGGCGAACAGCGACGGACGCTTTTTCAAGGACTCCCGCGAGGTCCCCCGGTGCGCCCTGTCGGCCGGCATCGGCACCGTCCGGGAGGCGCGCCGGCTCGTCCTGCTGGCGACCGGCCCCAAGAAGGCCGGCGCCGTCGCCGCGGCCGTGGAGGGGCCTTTCACCCCGGAGTGCCCGGCCAGCCTGCT
>CAYRZX010000119.1:0-18314 GCA_964428665.1 uncultured Gemmatimonas sp. | reverse complement strand
CGGCAGGAAAAGGCCAATGTCTTTTTGCTTTTGTTACCCTCTATTGAACCATGCCTCAATAAGTTTTTCAAGGCGGCGCACGGATGCGCCGCCGCAATGGGGGCCACGATTGCATTTAACGGCCCGCGCGTTTACGAACCCATAGCGAGGGCACGACGCTTGCGCTCCTGATTCTCAGCAAGCGGAGTGACCAAGCGATGGGTTGCCGGAGGCCCGCCGACGACCAACGGGAGGAGGCGTGCGTAAACACGCTGTTAGGCGGCGTGCGGCCCACACCGGGCTTGCCAGGAAGGCAAGCCCGGTGAATGGTTTTCCCACACACCCTTCTCATCATCCAACAGATACATGCAGCTTCTTCCCAAGAGCTGTCGCATACTTTCCCAATGTCGAAAGACGAATATCCTCCGCATGATTCTCAAGCCGGGAAATCGCTGACTTCTTTGTCCTCAACTTCCTTGCCAATTCCTCCTGCGTCAATCCAGCCTCCTCACGTGCCTGACGAAGCATCACTCCTATCTTGAACTCAAGATAACCTGCTTCGTAATCCCTGGAAAACTCCGGGTCTCTGGTCTTACGCTTCTTGATATATCTCTCAAGATCATTCATGGCTTCCTCCTCCTGAAATAGTCACACTTTCTCTGTTCCGCCAAAGAAATGTCTGACCGAGGTATCTTCTGTGTCTTTTTGGCGAACGCATGGCCCAAAATTACAAGCCGGGGACCATCAAAAAATCCTAACAACCTGAACGCATCCCGGCCAATATCCACGCTCACTTCCCAAAGATCATCTGTGCCTGGCAGTTTCTTGAAATATTGCCTGGGAACAAAATCAAGCTCTGCGACCAGTTGTAAAACCCAGGTCACCTTTGCGGCCTGCTTACCCGATAAGGAATCCAAGAATTCCTCAACAGGACAGTTCTTGGCTTGAGTTCGATAAAATTGGATCTCTCTCATAGCATGAAGTTAACACATTTGTTAACGAAACGCAAATCATAAAAGCATCTCTCAATGGCGAAAGATGCTTTTGGCGGCGCAGGACGCGCCGCCTGGTTTTTGTGGGCCGCATGTCCGCCTAAATGGGGAAATATCTGAACACCCCTCTGCGGGTGTCGCTCGGCGGGACGTTCTAGCCTCCCCCTACTCCCTCTCTCCCCTTCTCCCTTCCCCCCTCGGAGGGGGGAAGGGGGAGGGGGGGAATGGGGGAGGGTGAGGTGTGGATGTGTGGCCGACGGATTCTTTCTTGACAGGGAGGAGGCCGTCGGCTATTTTTTTCCCGTGAGATGACCTTTCCTGTGAGGGAGTTGGGCTTGTGAAGGGTGTCGGAAGGAAGGCGATTGAGATGAAGGAATGGCGCTTCGGTCCGTATTCAGGTGGGATCCTGCTGGCTCTTACCGTGGCCTTCTGCTCCCCGCTGCCGGCGGCCGGGAACCCATCCGGCCAGGGCGCGCCAGACACGGCGAAGGCGGTTGCGGCGGGGCAGGGCCTCCGGGAGAAGGTCGGGGAGGCCGACCCCTATCTCAGGCTTGGCCACGCCCGCCTGAAGGCCGGGGACCTGAATGCCGCTGAGAAGGCGTTCAAGAAGGCGCTTTCAGCCGGGGATAAAAAGCAGGTCGCGGAGGCCTACAACGGGCTGGGGCTGGTCTACGCGGCGCGTCCCGCCCAGCTTCAGGCGTCCATCTACTACTTTCAGCAGGCCCTCCACTTCCGGCCTCGATACGTGGAGGCGCAGTACAACAAGGCTCAGACGTATTTCGATCACAAATGGCTGCCCCAGGCGGTCCAGGAGGTCGAGCGTGCCGTCAGGATGGACTCCACGTATGTCCCGGCGCGTCAGCTCCTGGAGCGGTGTCGCGTGAGGAGGGCGGAGGAGGAGCGGCGGTCACAGGAGGCCATTGGGCGGGCGCTGAGGTCGGAGCCGGGGGATTCGTCTGGCTGGATGGCGTGGGGGAGAGACGCCCTGGCTGAAAAGGCCTACCTCCCGATCCTCCGGCGCCTCCCCTCCCTTGTCGAGGCGCATCCGGGCTGGAAGGGGCTGCTGCCGATCCTGGCGCAGGCCTACTGGAGACAGGGTCTGATCCAGCAGGCGTGGGGCGCCTTCGAGGGATATGTGGAGGGCCTGGACGGGCGCGAACGGGAGTTTTACCGGGACATCCGGCTGATCTGTTCCAGGGATATGGCGGACTCATACAACCGCGCCTCAGAGGAGGGCCGAAAGGTCCTGGCGCGCCGCTTCTGGACGGAGAACGACCCCGACCTGACGACGCCGGCCAATGAGCGGCTGTTAGAGCACTGTCGCCGGGTCTGGTATGCCCGGACCTATTTCTCGAAAGGGAAGTATCCCTGCGACCGCCGGGGGGAGGTCTACATCCGCTACGGGGAGCCGGACTATCGCAGCCGTTCCAACGGCCAGACCCCACCCCCTACGGCGGCGGTGAACGCGGTCAAGGAGCAGTTCTATAACCAGATATACTCGGAGATGCACGCCGTGCTGGCCATGGGCGGGGGGTCTCAGATTCGCACCACCACGGGGCCGGAGGAGCAGGGCACGATCATCGGGACGCAGTGGTTCGACGCGGTCACGGGGGCGCTGACAGGGTCGATCGTGGGGCCGGTCTTTCCGGTTCGGTCCTACAGCCCGGACGCCGTCGGGGGGGTCTATGTGCCCATCGGGTCGAGCGATTTCAGCCTGGTGGCCTGGGAGTCGTGGGTCTACGCGGACATCGACGGGGGGATCGTCATCGACTTCACCGACGAGACGAACAGGGGGGCGTTCGACTATGCGCCGATCCCGGAGCTGGACAAGACGCCGGGGTTGAGGAATCAGACGCTGGACGGCATCAAGGCCCTGGCCACCCTGGCCCGCAGGTCGCCCAAATCGGTGATGGAGAGGGCCGTCGCGGTGATGCCCGAACGGTATAAGGTCCTCCCTGAGGAATGGCCGCTGGGGTTCCACTACGATGTGGCGACCTTCCGGGGGAAGGGGGACTCCACCCGGGTCGAGGTCTACTATGGCGTCCCGATGGCGAAGGCGACCTATTTTCCGGCCGATGCCAGGACGGGTCTGAGGGTGGCCTGCAAGGTCGCCCTCGCAGGGAAGGGGGCCGGGGCCGTCTACCGGTCCGAATCTGACCTGATCTACGTGGAGGAGGGGGACCGCACCGGGAGGGCCGGGTTTATCCCCCACATCGCCCATCTGGACATTCCCCCCGGCGAATATCGACTCGACGTCCGGGTGGAGCACCGGTTGAACGGGGAGGTCGGCAGGTACCGGAAACTCCTGAGTGTCGAGCCCTATCCGGCCGGGCCGCTCAAGCTGAGCGATGTCCAGCTGGCCTGGAAAATATCCGAGGGGGGGATGGGGGACAAGTTCTTCAAACAGGGCCTTCAGGTGGTCCCGATGCCGACGAGGCACTACAAGAAGGGCCAGCCCGTCTACATCTACTATGAGATCTACAACCTGAAGCGGGACAAGTCCGGGAGGGTCAATTACACCGTGGAGTACACGATTCGATCCGGGAAGCCGCCCGGCCTCGTCTCCCAGATCGCAAGGTCTTTCCAGGGCAAGCAGGAGGGTGAGGGGGTCTCCGTGAGCCAGGAGCGGCTGGGCTTGCGGGAGACGGAGGCGCAGCACCTTCAGCTCGACCTGGGCCAGGTCGCTCCGGGGAAGGTCGCGCTGACGGTGACGGTGAAAGACCTCATCGGCGGACAGGTCGCCTCGAAGGAGGCGGCCTTTGTGGTGGAGGAGTAGGGGCGAGGCATGCCTCGCCCCTACAACTACCTGCTTTGATCGTCAAAACCATCAGCCAGCCGGGCAAGGAGCAGGCGATGAGGAATATAGCCGTCATAACGACGCTGGCAATCCTCGGCCTCTTTTCATCAGCCCACACACGGACCGGTCCCGTGCGATCTCCTGACGGCCAGAGACTGGCCTACGCCGTCCCGCGCGGAGGCCCGAGGCCGCTGATGACGGAGGTCTGGGTTATGCGCGCGGACGGGAGCGGGGGGAGACGGATCGGGACCTTTATAGGCGAGCCGGGGGAGGTCGCCTTTCTGCCGGGAGACGAGGGGCTGCTCTATCTCGAGAGGGGCCTCTCCTACCCGGCCTTCGGGTCGCACCTTTACGGCGGGCGGAGCATCCCCCTCGTGAAAGACCGGGTCTGGCGGATCCGGCTGGACGGTTCGGAGGTAAGGCCGTGGCCGCTGTCCGGCGACCCCCAGTCCCTGGGTTCCCCCGACGGCCAGAAAGGCAGCGGGTCTGGGGTGGACGGCGCGCCTCCTGACTTCCCCCTGGACTCCGACGCGGAGATGACCCTCCGGCGGCTGGGCGATGCCCTGGACCTCTGTCTGAGGGGCTATTACGCGATGCACCAGGGGGATGCCCGCGCTGAAAGGAGCGGGCACGAGGCGGCCATCCGGGTCTTTGAGGCGCTTCTCAAACGGCCTTCGAGCGCGAGGATACCGGAGGCGAGCGGTCTGGCGTATATTCAGGCGCTCAGGGAGCGGATTGGGATGTCGGAGGTGGAGGGCAGGCAGGTTGTCTGCCAGGACCATCTGCTGGTCCTGGGCGACCTGTTGTCGCGCTATGCGGAGGCGCACGGGGGGCGCCTCCCCCCCAGCCTCGACGACCTGCGCTCGTGGGTGGAGGGCCAGATCGAAGGACACGCGACTGACGCGGCCATCCGGTCGAGGGATCAGGAGACCCTCGCACAGGTCCTGCGCTGCCCCGCAGACCCTGACCCGGAGCGGCCGATGCGCTATGTCTACCGGGCAGAGGAGGGGGCGGGGGCGCCAGTCCTCACCTGTCTCTGCCATCGGGGCAGGCTGCTCCGCTTGGTCGGGACGCCGGGGGGGTACCGCGTGGAGACGGCGGGCCTCTCTCCGGGTCAGGTCGATTCCCTGAGCGCCGTCGCCGACCGCCACCTGAAGGCCGGGGAGATGGACCGGGCGATCTCGCTCCTGGTCGTGGCCGCCCATCAGCGGCCCCGGGATGCAGACGCCTCTCTCAAGCTCGGCCACGCTGCGCTTCGGATGAAGGACTACGCGCTGGCGGAGAAGGCCTTCAAGACGGCGGCCTTCATCGGCCGGGGGCGGGCGCTGGCCAGGGCCTATTGCGGCCTGGGGATGATCGCCATGGCGCGCCCCAAGGGCCTCCTTACGGCGGTCGATTACTTCCGGGATGCCCTGATCCAGGACCGGGATTACGCGGACGCCCGCTATCAGATGGCGAAGGCGCGCTACCTGCTGTGGGAGTACGACGCAAAGGCCGACATCGAGACGGTCCTGAAGCTGGACCCGCACTATGCGGAGGCCTATCTGCTGATGGGGGATTGGCACTCAGACCTGAAGGAGGACTACGGGCGGGCGATCCCCTGGTATGCCAAATACATCGCGATGCGGCCCGACGACCCGGAGGGCCGACGCAAGCTGAGCGTGGCCTATCTGAAGATGAAGGACCACGGCAAGGTCCTGGAGACCCTTTCGGCGTTCGTGCAGGCGCATCCTGAGGCCGTGGAGGTGATGCCCATCGTCGCCCAGGCGTGCGTCAAACGAGAGAAGTTAGACATGGCGCTCAGTTTCTTTCGGGCGTATCTCTCGCGGATCGACCCAAAAGAACGAATGCTCTACGAGGACATCCGCCTGATCGCATCGGGGGAGGAAGTGGCGGAGTACGCCCGCGCCTCCGGGGCGGAGCAGGAGGCGTTTCTCAGGCGTTTCTGGAACGGGCGGGACCCGGACCTGTCCACGCCGATCAACGAGCGGCTGCTGGAGCACTACCGGCGGGTCTGGTATGCCCGGCAGACCTTCTCGGGGGGGCGGGAGCCGTGGGACCGGCGGGGGGAGGTCTACGTCCGGTTCGGGGAGCCGGACCACCGGGCCAGGTCGTTGATGATGAACGTGCCGCAGAATCTGGCCGTGCAGCGGGTCAAGGAGCGGATGGCCCTGGATGTTTACGGGACGGAGGCGATCGGGGAGACCTACATTGGACCGGTGTTCCCCGTGCGCAGCATCTCACTGGAAGGCCGCCGCAACGCCGGCGCCCCGGACCAACGCTCTGAATACTTCATCGGGCCGGAGGCGAATCAGCCGTCGCAGGTGGGGGGCACCAACACCAATATGGATGAGGCGATCCCAAAAGAGCTGGGCGATGGAGAGACCAAGGCCCAGTCGCAGGCCGAAAGACGGCGCTCCGGCGTGCTCAGGGCAGAGGCAGACCCGAGGCTCAATAGGGCGCAGAGAAGGGCCTTCAGGCCGCAGTCCTTTCTGTTCGAGGGATACGGCCCTGTCACGGTCTCCGGCGCAGAGGTCAGCAGGGTGGCCTGGGAGTCGTGGGTCTACACCCGGATCGGCGAGGGCATCGAGATCACGTTCACCGATGAGTCCGGAAAGGGCGTTTACGACTACGCCCCGACGCCGATGGACTCCGAGATCTCTCTGGATCGTGTGGCGAAGTTCGCCCGGTATGCGCCGAAGCGCGTGGCCGAACGGGCGATGGCCGTCTCTCCCGACTTCTACGCGCCCGAATACAATGTGGCGCCCTTTCACTTCTACTTTGACGTGGCCGATTTTCGGGGGCGAGACGGGCGCAGCGCCCTGGAGGTCTATTATGGCGTGCCCCGCGCTGCGGCGCGATATGTCCCTGCTGAGGACGTGACGCGGCTGGTGGTGGAGCGCCAGGTCGCCCTGATCCCGACGGCCTCGGACACGGTCTATCGGGCGGCGGGAGAGCTGGTCTATGAGGCGCCGGGAGACCAGGGGGGCGAGGGGGCCTTTGTACCCGACGTGGCGCGTCTGGAGGCGCCTGCGGGGACCTATCGTCTGGAGGTGCGGGCGCGCGACCGGATGACGGGCCGGCTGGGGCTTTACCGGAAGGAGATTCGGGTGGAGGCCTACGGGGGGAGGAGGCTGGGGGTGAGCGACCTGGAGCTGGCCTGGCGGGTCTCCGAAGGGCAGCCGGGGGACAAATTCAGCAAAGGCGAACTCCGGGTGATCCCGATGCCTACGCGCAGCTACCGCAGAGGGCAGAACGTGTTCATTTACTACGAGGTCTACAACCTGAAGCCGGACGGGGAGGGGCAGACGAAGTACCAGGTCGAGTATGTGATCGGGCAGAGGGAGAGGGGCATCCTCTCGCGGCTGGTGGGGACGTTCGTGGGGAAGCGGGAGGAGGTGGCCGTGGGGTACAAAGGGCGCGGGTTCCGGGAGATGGAGGCGGCCTACAAGGAGATAGACCTCAAGGGTTTCGAGCCGGGGCGATACTTTTTGAGGGTCGTGGTGACCGACCTGAACAGCGGGGAGACGGCGACGAAGGAGACGCTGTTTAAGGTGGTGGAGTAGGAGCGGTTCGCGAACCGCCCCTTTGTGGGATCATGGGCTTTCCCGGTATGCCACCGTCCTTCCGGCTTCCTCGATCGTCAACATTCGATCCGCAGGGACATCTATCACCCGGTCGATCAGGCCGCCCGGCCAGCGGACCTCCACCGCCTCGGCACGCGTCGCCTCCCCCAGCCCGAAATGCTGCCACAGGCTGTTCGTCACCCCGAAACCGCATCCCCCGCTCACCTCGGCATACCGGATCGCGTTCCCGACCTTCACGATCACCCTCGCCCCGACCCCGTCCCGGTTGGAGAGGCGGACCTCACCCTCCCCCGACAAAGGGGAAAGGCCCTTCTTACCCCCTCCCTCTCCACCTGCGGAGAGGGAGGGGGCAGGGGGTGGGTGAGGTCGCCTTCCGCCTTCGAGCTTCACCTTCAACCAGTGATTCCGGTTTCCTTCATTCCGGTAGAGGCTGTTGGGCTGCCTGTCCCCCGGATTTCCCCCCATCCCCCCCTCCGGCGCGTAGATGTCGAGGTCCCCGTCGTTGTCGTAGTCCACCATCGTGGTCCCGTGCCCCTTCCCGATGTTCCCCACCCCGGCAGAGTCGGTCACGTCCGCGAAAGTCCCGTCTCCGTTGTTGAGGAAGAGACCGTCCGGCTCAAACCGGTCCATGGGGGGGCCTCCGTTGGCCAGATAGATGTCCTGGTAGCCGTCGTTGTCCACATCGCCAAAGGTCGCCGCCATTGTCCCGAAGGTCCGGGCGAGGCCGGCCTGCCGGGTCACGTCGGTGAAGGTCCCGTCTCCATTGTTGTGGTAGAGGGCCGGTCGGCTGCCGGGAAACACCGGCTCGCCCGTGACGAGGCTCTGAATCACCTCCTCCATCCGCTCCGTCCAGTTCGAGACGAAGAGGTCAAGCCGGCCGTCGTTGTCGTAGTCGAAGAAAAAGGCGACGAATCCCTTGTAAGGATTGGCGACGCCCGCAGCCGCCGTCACGTCGGTGAACGTTCCGTCTCTGTTATTGTGATAGAGGCTGTTCCTCTCCCTGAAATTCACCGCGTAGAGGTCGAGATAGCCGTCGTTGTCGTAGTCCCCCCATACGGCCCCGACCGTCGGTCGAATGCCGTCGTCAACCCCGGCCTGGCGCGCCACATCTGTGAAGGTCCCGTCTCCGTTGTTGTGGTAGAGGGCGTTAGGCCATCCCCCCTGTGAGACGCCGTGGGCGACGTAGAGGTCAAGCCAGCCGTCGTTGTCGTAGTCCCCCCAGGCGGCGCAGAAGCTGTCGTCCCCGCCCTCCATTCCCGCCTGCCGGGTGACGTCGGTGAAGGTCCCGTCTCCGTTGTTGTGGTAGAGGGTGTTCGTCCCCCGGCCGTTCCAGGCATCCCGGGTGACGAAGATATCCGGAGCGCCGTCGTTGTCGTAGTCGATCCAGAGGGCGCTCCATCCCCCCAGGGTGTCCGCCACTCCCGCCCGTCGGGTGATGTCTGTGAAGGCGCCTTCTCCGTTGTTCTGAAAAAGGGCGTGGCTGCTCCCCTCGGCCACGGTGAAGAGGTCGAGATCGCCGTCGTCGTCCAGGTCCCTCCAGGCGCTCCCTCGCCCCATGTTCACGAGCGCCACCCCCGCCTGAGGTCCCACGTCGGTGAACCGCACGGGTTCGTGAGAGGGGGGGAAGAACGGCGCGAGGCGCAGCCGGTGTCGTTCCTCCAGCGCATTCGGGTCTATCCCGGCCTGCCTGCAGGCGATCATCAGGTTCCAATTAGCCATCATCAGGTTCCAGTTGGTATCCGGATACTCCGGGGCCAGGTCGATCGCCTCCTTGAGAGGCGGGATCGCCTCGCTGAACGGATACGACCTGTTCAAGAGCGCGATGCGCATCCGTGTGACGCCGAGAAAGTAGCGGGCCTCGGTCTGGTCCGGGGCCTTCTCCCCGGCAAGCTGGAACGTCTTTGCCGCCTCAGGAAACCAGCCTGTCCTGAGATAACACTGTCCCAGAGCCAGGCGGGCGAAGTAGTCATCGGGGTCCAGTTTCAGGCAGGTGAGAAAGGAGCGGATGGCCTCCTCGAACCAATGGCCCTGGCTGATGAACATGATACCCTGTTTATAAGAGGTGTCGAATAACTGCCTTTCAGGCTCACTCAGCCATCTCTCTCTCCGTTGTGCATCCCTTATCCGCTGTAACTCCCCTTTCGGGTTCAGGGTCGCTGTCTGAGCGCAGGCCGTGCTGCGCCCCAGGTCCGACGCCCACGAGAGGAACGCCAGGGCGCATAAGAGGAGGGGATAGCCGCGGAAGCGTTTCATTTTTCCTCGGACCTGTTGAAGCCTGTGAGCTCCCCCGTTGAGGCCTTGAACACGCCCTCTCCATAGGTGCTGACATATACGGTGTGAGGGGTCAAAGGGGGGATCGCCAGGGCATAGACAAAGGTGTTCGTCAGCCCAACCAAGCCCCACGAGCTCCCCCCGTTCGCGCTCTTGAACACGCCTCCTCCAGGCGCCGCGGCATAGACGATCTGCGGGTTCGAGGGATCGATCGCCAGCGAGAAGACCCGGGGATGGCTCAGGCCCGTGTTCATTCGGGTCCAGGAGGCCCCGGCGTCGGCGCTTTTGAACACGCCCCCGGAGGCGCCGGCGTAGAGGGTTTGGGGGTCTGAGGGGTGGATGGCCAGGGCCTGGATCTCCTGATGGGTCAGGCCAGCGTTTCGGGGGGACCAGGAGGCCCCGGCATCCTGGGTCCTGAAGACGCCTCCCAATGTGCCGGCATACACGACCTGGGGAGTGAAGGGGTGGATGGCCAGGGCAAAGACATTGGCCCTGGTCAATCCCAGGACGCTCGCAAACGTCAGCCCCGCGTTGACGGGCGTCCAGGATGCCCCTCCGTCCTGCGTTTTGAAGACTCCGCTTCCAGGGGCTCCGGCATACAGGGTCTGGGAGTCGGAAGGATGAATGGCCAGGGCAAAGACAGGCGTGTTTGTCAGGCCCGCCCGATTCCAGGTCATCCCTCCATCCGCGCTCCTGAGGATGCCGTCCTTTGCGCCGGCCCAGAGCGTGCGGGGGCCAGTGGGGTCGATCGCCAGGGAGAGGATCTTCGTATGGACCTGCCCCCTGTGGGACCAGGTCATCCCGCCATTGGCGGTCCTAAATACGTCTCCGGATGTCCCGGCATACACGATCTGAGAGTTTTCGGGGTCGATCGCCAGGGAGAGGACCTGGGTGTCGGTCAATCCTCCGTTCACGGCTATCCAGGATTTCCCTCCGTCTGCGCTCTTGAACACGCCTCCCCCTTCCGTTCCGGCATAGATCGTCCGAGGGTTGGAAGGGTCCAGGGAGAGGGCATAGACGCGGGCGTTCGTCAGCCCCGAACGGTCCCAGGAGCGCCCCCTGTTGAGGGTTTTGAAGACACCTCCGGTGGTTCCGGCGTAGACGGTCTGCGGGCGGGTGGGGTCGACGGCCAAGGTCTGGACGTCTGCGCTGGCCAGTCCTTTGCTGACCTCCCTCCAGGCCTTCCCGCCGTCCGTTGTTTTGAACACGCCTCCGGGGGTTCCGGCGTAGACGGTCTGCGGACTGGTCGGGTCGGCGGTCAGGGCCTGGATGTCTGCGCTGGCCAGTCCTTTGCTGACCTCCCTCCAGGCCTTCCCGCCGTCCGTTGTTTTGAACACGCCTCCGGGGGTTCCGGCGTAGATGGTCTGCGGATGCGTGGGGTCGACGGTCAGGGCCTGGATGTCTGCGCTGGCCAGCCCTCTGCTGCTCTCTCTCCAGGTCTTCCCGCCGTCGGCGGTTTTGAAGACGCCTCCGGGGGTTCCGGCGTAGACGGTCTGCGGAGTCGACGGGTCGATGACGATGGCTCTGACATTCGCGTCCGTCGATCCCATATCGAGCCTTCCCCAGGTCGTCTCTCCGTCAACGGTCTTGAAAAGGCCCGCCGATGTCCCGGCGTAGACGGTCTGCGGGGTCGCCGGGTCGATGGCCAGGGCGCTGACGTTCGCGTTGGCCAGCCCTGCGCCGACGGCTGTCCACGAGTTGCCTCCGTCGGCGGTCTTGAACACGCCGCAGGCGGTTCCGGCGTAGACGGTCTGCGGGGTCGCCGGGTCGATAACTAGGGCGTTGACATTCATGTTGGTCAGCCCCGCACTGACGGCTGTCCACGAGCCGCCCCCGTCGGTGGTTTTAAACAGCCCGCCGCTGGCCGTCGCAGCATAGACCGTCCGGGGGCTTGCGGGATCCATCGCCAGGGCTGTGACGTCCCCTCCGTAAGGTCCATTGCCTGTCCAGAGGACCTCCTCGGCGGCTGTGGACATCCCCCCCAGCGCCGCGCCCATTGTCCATATGATGACCGCCGCGGCCGCGGCGCGCGCGGGCCGAAAGGTGTGCGACTTTTTGATGGGCCGCATGGCGTCTTTCTGTTATCTGGGTTTTCGGCGGGATGAACTCATTTTCCCCCAAAGGTAAAGTATCCACCAAACCGGGTCAAGTCTATTCCAGGGTTTTTGCTTGATCCTGGGTTCTCACCGGTTTAAATTAGTCGAGATACGTGCATAGTGACAGAAACCTGGAATCAGGAGGGCAGGAGAATGAAATGGAGTATTCTGGCGCCGAAAGGGCCTTTCCGGGGCGTCGCAGAGGCGGCCCGGGGCGAAGGGGAGGTGGACTGGACGGCAGCGGAAGGGCCGGCGCACGAGGCGTGCACGCTGTCGTTCGCGGCAGCGGAGGCCGCGGAGTTCCTGTCGCGCGTGCCGGGGGTTCAGGCGGAGGCCGGCGCCGTCGAGGGCGCTTCTCCACAAGCGCCTTTCATCGCGGTTCTGACGCCCTCTGCGTTAAAGGCCGCAGGGGGTTGGGTCCCGGAGCGCTTCGGCGAGGCGCAGCCGCCGGAGGCGGAACAATCGTTCGCGATCCGGGCTGTCCGGGAGGGAGAGGTCTGCGGCTACCTGGTGCTGGGGCGCGACCGGGCCGGGGCGCTTTACGGCGTCTACGAACTGCTCCGGCGGCTGGGGTTCCGTTGGCTGGGGCCGGACGAGCACGACACGCACGTCCCGGAGGCGCTCCCCCGACCGCTGCCGGACCTCGATCTCAGCCAGTCCCCGTCGTTCGTCACGCGGGGGTTTCACGGGGGCGAGGACCGGGGCAGCGAGGCATTCCTGCTCTGGATGGCCCGGAACAGGCTGAATCTCTGGTTCGCCGCCCAGTCCAACAAGCCGTTCTGCCGCAAGCTGTGTCTGAAGTTTCTGACCGGGGGACACAGCATTTACCACCGCTACGCGCCTCCTGAAAAATACTTTGCCGACCACCCGGAGTGGTACTGCCTCAAGGATGGAGAGCGCCGGGGCGAGATCGAGCGGGGGTTCGGCTACAACATCTGCTTTTCGAACGCAGAGGTCAGACAGCAACTGGCGGAGAACATGGTGGAGGACCTGATCTCCGGGGAGAACCGGTGGACGGACATCGTGCAGGTCTGGCCGCTGGACAACGGGGTCTGGTGCGAGTGCGAGAACTGCCGGAGGCTGGGCAACCCGACGGACCAGATCCTGCTGCTGGCCCACGACTGTCGCCAGGCGATTCTGCGGGCGCGGAGGGAGGGGCGGCTGGGCCGGGACGTGCGCGTGAACATCCCGGCCTACCACGAGACGCTTCCGATCCCGACGAAAGCGTTGCCATCGGGGTTCGACCACGAGGGGACGCTGGTGATCTTCTTCACCATCGAACGCTGCTACTCCCATCCGCTCGACGACCCTGCCTGCGCCGAGATCAACGCGGGCCTCGCCCGGCTTCTGAAGGACTGGCGGGAGAACCCCGACTGCCCGTTCAGGGGCGAGATGTTCATCGGGGAGTATTACAACGTGTCGAGCTTCGCGTCCCTGGCGATCCCCTTTGCGCGGACGATGGCGGTGGACATCCCGTTCTACCACGCGGTCGGCGCGCGTCATCTGAATTACATGCACGTGACGACGGCGCACTGGGGCACGCTTTCGCTGACGAACGCGCAGTTCGCCGCCCAGCTCTGGGACCATCGGCTGGACTGCCGGGCGTTCTTCGAGGATTACCTGGGTCACCGGTACCGGGGCCACTCGGAGGCGATGGGCCGGTTTTACGAGTTGCTCGAGCAGGCGATGCGGAACTGCAAGCCGCTGAAACACTACGCGGGGCTGGAGAAGCCGAGGCACTGCCTCTTCCCCATTTTGAAACAGAGAGGGAGTTCCGGGTCCCCGCTCAGGATTTTCACCAGCGAACACCTGCCCTATGCGCCGACCTACAGGCTGAAGAACGACGGGCCTTCGCTCCTGGAGACGCTCCGGATTCTGGACGAGGCGGAGCGGGTCCTCGATCAGGTCTTCCTGGAGGTGGCAGACGCGACGGTGGCGCGCCGGCTCGTGGACAATGTCCGGCGGTTCCGGTATACCAGATCCATGGTCCAATTCCTGTACCGGCTGATTCGGGTCCGGCTGCTCGAAAATCAGGACGACCCGGTCCGGGCGGGGCTGGAGGCGCGGGCGCTCCGGGACGTGGGAGAGGCGCTGCGCCGGGAGGACCTGGTGATGCGGTTCCAGCAGGGCGACCGGCCTCACAACCGGTACGAGAACGGGCTGACGGCCACCTGGTTTGCCAGGGCCTACGCAGAGGTGATGGCCGATTACGGGCTGGAGACGCCGGACACGCCGGGAGGAAGACTCCCCGAAGGCGGGGGGAAGGATACGCATCTGCCGTAGAGGGTCGCAGAGAGGGAGATTCCTATGAGAGTCATCGTTCGGACGACCGGGGGAGGGGTTTTGACCGAGAGGACGGCGCGGTGGGAGCAGGAGGTCCAGGTCGAGGAGAGGGGGGAGACCTTCGGCGCGGAGCCTCAGCCGACGGGCAACCCGATCGGGGGCGGGGAGGGGTACAGGGATGTCCTTGCCGGGGGCGATTTCGTGGTCCGCAGCCTTGAGGCGCTGCGCGAGGCCCTGCGGGGGGCGAGGGCGGGGCAGGTGGTGTTCGTGCCGGGGGACGCTGAGATCGACATGACCGATCAACCGGAGTTGCCGATCCGCGGGGGGGTGACCCTGGCCAGCACGCGGGGCCGGGGGGGATCGGAGGGCGCGCTGATCTTCTCGAACGCGCTGGACACGCCGGGCATGCTCGCCACGGCCGGGGACTGCGTGCGCATCACCGGGCTTCGACTGAGAGGCCCCTATCCCCACCGGGAGCGCATCGGGCTGTCCGCCAACGGGGTCGGGACGACGCACTTCGGGTTTGAGGTGGACAACTGCGAGGTGACGGGCTTCAGCGTGGCGGCGATCCGGGTCGGCCAGGGGGCCAGCCGGGCCTATGTGCATCACAACTTCATCCATCACAACCAGCAGAACGGGCTGGGCTACGGGGTGAGCCTGGGCGCGGGGGACGTCCTGGTCGAGGCCAACCTGTTCGACTGGTGCCGGCACCACATCGCCTCCAGCGGGTCTCCGGGTTCGGGCTACGAGGCGCGGCACAACGTCTGCCGGCCGAACGCCAACGGGCACCTGTTCGACATGCACGGGGGGCGCGACCGGGGGGACGGCACGGACATCGCGGGGGACTGGATGAACATCCACCACAACACGTTCATGTCGGAGCGGCTGAGCGTGGGCATCCGGGGCGTGCCGAGCCAGGGGGCCAGGATCCATCACAACTGGTTCTACAACCCCGACCCGGCGAACATCGTCCGGACCACCGGGAACACGGAGGTCACCCGAAACGCGCTGGGACCTGAGCGAAACCTGTCACTCCGGGAGGGATGAGACCATGAGCGAATCTGGACGCACGGACCATCTCGGCGATCCCCTGCCGGAGGGAGCGGTCCAGCGGCTCGGCACGCGCCGCATGCAGTATAGTCTCTCTCAGATCGCCTACGCCCACGACGGCCAGCAGGCGTTCGTGACCTCCGGGGGAGAATTGCACGTCTGGGACCTGATCCGGGGGGAGCGCGCGGGCGCTTACCCGGTCTCCGGGCATCCCCTCGTGGCGCTGGACCTGCGGGGGGACGGGGGGATGGCCCTTATCGCCGACCGATCCGGCGGGGTGGTGACGTGGGACCTTCTGGGACATCGGGCGATGGGCCGGTTTGAGACGGGGAGGAGGTCGCTGATCTCGGCCTGCCTTTCGCCGGATGGGGGCCGGGCGCTCACGCTGGACCGGGAGACGTCTGCCCTGGAGGAGTGGGACGCGGCCACGGGCGAGCGGCGGGTCCTGATCGCGCCGGAAAGGCCGGAGGAGAGCTTCGTCCGCCTCTGCGTTTACGGGCCGGAGGGCCGGACGGCGCTGATCGGACACCACCGGGAGAAGGACAGCGTCTTTCACTATGACCTGGCCTCCGGGGAGCTGCTCAGGATGTTTGCCGGAGACTATGTCGTCTACGACATGTGCCTGTCCGCCGACGGGGAGCGGCTGCTGATCGGGACGCGGCACCAGGCCACGGAGTGGCGGCTGTCCGATTACACGTGTCTGGGGACGTTCACCGGCCACCTGGGCCACGCGGCGCCGTCGGTGGCCTACGCGCGGGACGACGGGTTTCTGCTGACGGGATCGCGGGACGGCTCGATCCGCCTCTGGGACCGGACGCGGGCCGAGGTGGCACGCCGGTGGTTCCCGCACCAGGACCACGTGACCCGGATGCGCGTCTCGCCGGATGGGGGGTGGGTCCTGTCCTACGGGGGCGACCGCCTGCTGACCGAGACCAGCCTGGAGACGGGGGAGCCGCGCCTGCGATGGGAGCGGCATCGGTCGAGCGTTCAGGCGGTGACGTTCACGCCGGATGGGTCGCGCGTCCTGTCGGGATCGGCGGACAAGACAATCCGGGTATGGGAGACGGAGGGATGGAAGGCAGTCCGCGCGGTCGCGAACCCCGGCGATGAGGCGCACGCCCTGGCGGTCTCCCCCGGAGGGGACCGCCTGACCGCAGGCTCGAAGGACGGAACCGTGCGGGAGTTCGAGACGGCGACCGGCGAACTCCTGCATACGCTTTCCGGGCATCTCGGCTACGTCCGGGCGGTCGTCTACCTGGGGGACGGGGGCAGGGTGTTGAGCGGGGCGGACGACGGCTCCGCGCGTCTGTGGGACCTGGCGCAGGGGCGGGCGGTCCGCACGATGAGCGGCCACCTGGGCGGCGTCCTGTGCCTCGCGCCCTCGCCGAACGGAGGGCGAGCGCTGAGCGGCGGGCGAGACGGCGCGTTGCGGGAGTGGGACCTGGAGGCGGGGGAGCTGTTGCAGACCGCGACGGCGCACCGGGGCTGGGTCCAGGCCGTGGCCTACAGCCCGGATGGGCGGTGCGCCATCTCCGCCGGGCGAGACGGGCTGGTCATCGAGTGGGACCTGAAGGAGGGCCGGGAGCTGAGGGCATTCGATCACGGGGCCTGGGTCGAGGACGCCCGCTACTCGGCGGATGGAAAGATCGTCTGCTCCGCCGGACAGGACGGAAACGTCCTCCTGTGGGACAGGGCCACGGGTCAACGCCTCAGGAAGCTCTCCGGACACGACGGCGGCGCGCACGCCCTTGCGATAAGCCCCGACGGGAGATGGCTGATTTCAGGATCGGCAGACACGACGCTTCTGGTCTGGGGGTTGACATAAGCCTTTTTCATAAGATCAAGGAGGGCTATCACGAAGCGGAGAGAATTCTTCAAGACCGCCGCGGCGCTGGGGCTGGCGGCGCGAATTCCGCCGTCTCCCCCGGCGCTTCGGGCAGGCGGAGGCGTGCGGGGGACTTTGAAAGGAGAGGGGATGGGAATCCATAACCTTGCCTATGCGCGGGAGAATCTCCGGCGCTATGCGTGGGCGCGGTCGATCGTGGAGGGCTGGAAGCGGCGCGTGGCCTATGCCGTGCAGCAGGAGAGGGGGTTCTTCGAGCGGATGATGCCCGAGCTGACGCCGTGGCCCGAGTACGGGCAGAACTGCCCGGCCTGCGTGGGCCGGCTGTCCTCGATGGGGGAGACGGGGCTTTATGAATGGGACGTCCGCGACCCGGACAGGCTGACGTGTAAGTACTGTAAGACCGAGTACCCGAACTCCAGCTATCCGGAGACCGGCTCCATGACAGCGAAACGGATGGGGCAGACGTTCACCTTCTACCTGACGGAGGAGGAGCGGGCGCACCCGGAGGACACCTCCGGGGAGTACGCCTTTAAATGGAGCCGCGCCCCGGTGCACACGAGCTGGAGCGGGGTCCTGAGGGCGAAGAAGGCCCTCTGGTGTCACGGCCAGATGCTCCCCCTGGCCAGGCTCTACGCGCTCACCGGCGATGTCGCCTGCGCCGAGCGGGCGGCCTGGATCATGGAGGTCATGGCGCGCCGGTACCCCAACTGGCTGTTTCACTCCTATGACGAGACCTACGCGGACTGCCCGCCAGCCGAGGTCGCAGCCGGGATGGGGAAGCACCCGCCCGGAGGGAGATTCCCGGTCGAGGCCATCGTGAGCGCCTTCTCCGGCCGGCATCAGAAGGGAGACCACGCCGTCCTGTACAACGGCTTCTGGGGGGCCGGGCGTCTCGGTTGCAGCGGGTCGGACGGGGGCGCCATCCTGCAGGTGGCGCTGAGCTACGATCTGATCCGGGGCGCGAGGCATCCGGACGGGACGCCTGTCCTGACGCCGGAGATGGACCGCCGGATCGCGCAGGACCTGATCCTGGCCGGGTGCGAGGACACGGAGCACTGGAACGACATCAACAACAAGTGCGGGCCGGGGCGGGCGTTGAGCGGGGCGGTGGGGATCCTGTTCGGGCGTCCGGAGAGCGTCCGGCGGTCCATCCATGGGCTGGAGGCGCTGATGGAGGAGGCGTTTCACTTCGACGGGTTCTGCACGGAGTCCCCCGGCTATTCCGGCATGCACCTCCGTCTGCTGCGCGAAATCCCGGAGATCCTGCAGGGGTACTCGGACCCGGAGGGGTACCGGCCCAGGGAGGGCGCGTCGCTGAAGGACTTCGACCCCTTCCGGCACTTCGACCGCTATCGCCTGGCGCTAAATAGCTTTTCACGATTCTTGTGCATTAAGATAGGTCACTGTTAAAGC
>CAYRZX010000118.1:16484-18414 GCA_964428665.1 uncultured Gemmatimonas sp. | reverse complement strand
CAGTACACGCCGAAGAAGGAGGACCGGTTCACGTTCGGGCTGTGGACCGTGGGGAACGTCGGGCGCGATCCGTTCGGGGAGCCGGTGCGCAAGCCGATCCCGCCCACGCGGATCGTGCAGAGGCTGAGCGAGCTGGGGGCCTACGGGGTCAACCTGCACGACAACGACCTGGTGCCGATCCACGCCGCGCCGGCGGAGCGGGACCGGATCGTGAAGGAGTTCAAGAAGGCGCTGGCGGACCACGACATGAAGGTGCCGATGGCCACGACGAACACGTTCTCGCATCCGGTGTTCCGGGACGGGGGGTTCACGTCGAACGACCCGAAGGTGCGGGCCTACGGTCTGCAGAAGATCATGTCGGCCATCGACCTGGGGGCCGAGCTGGGGGCGAAGATATATGTGTTCTGGGGGGGGCGCGAGGGGGCGGAGTCGAACATCACGAAGGACCCGGTGACGGCGGTGAAGCGATACCGGGACGGGATCAACTTCCTGTGCGAGTATGTGATCGACCAGGGCTACGACATGAAGTTTGCGCTGGAGGCCAAGCCGAACGAGCCGCGCGCGGACATGTACTTTGCGACGACGGGGCACTACCTCGGGTTCATCGAGACGCTGGACCATCCGGAGATGGTGGGGGTGAATCCGGAGGTGGCGCACGAGAGCATGGCGGGTCTCTGCTTTCACCACGGGGTGGCGCAGGCGCTGGAGGTGGGGAAGCTGTTCCACATCGACCTGAACGACCAGCGGTTCGGGCGCTACGACCAGGACTTCCGGTTCGGGTCGGAGGACTACAAGGGGGCGTTCCTGCTGGTTCGGCTTCTGGAGAAACACGGATACGCCGGGCCGAAGCACTTCGACGCGCACGCCTACCGGACGGAGGATGAGGAGGGGGCCTGGGACTTCGCGCTGGGGTGCATGAGGACCTACAACATCCTCAGGGAGAAGGCGCGGCGGTTCGAGGGGGACGCGGAGGCGCAGGGGCTGCTGAAGGAGATCGAGGGGCAGAACAGGGAGTATGAACAATACCTCGGCAAGTACTCGAAGGAGAAGGCGGCGAGGCTGAAGGGGGTGGCGTTCGACATCGAGGCGATGGGGGCGCGGGGGCTGAAGTACGAGAAGCTGGATCAGTTGCTGGCGGAGATATTGTTAGGGGTGAGGTGACGTGTAGGGGCGAGGCATGCCTCGCCCCTACAATGAGGTATTTTTCATGTTGAATAGACTCGGCTCCATCCTGCTCGCTATTGCGGCGGTCGCGCTGCTGGTCATCCTGTCGGTCTTTGACATGGAGCGGCTGTCGGAGGGCATGCGCGGGGCGCTCGGCCTGGAGGAGCGGAGGTCAGAGGGGGGCCGACGGGCGGACATGACCGGGGAGGACCGGCGCATCCGTCAGATCATCGACGGCATCCCGGAGGGGCGCATCCGGGCGACGATGACGCGGCTGTCGTCGCTCCGCTCTCGCGTGGCCGGGACGCCGGGGTGCGCGGAGGCGGGACGCTGGGTCGAGGCGCAGTTCCGGGAGATCGGCCTGGAGCGGGTGACGGCGGAGTCGTTCCCGGTGACGGTTCCGGTGGACCGGGGGGCGGCGCTGACGGTGGAAGGGACGGGGGAGACGATCCCGCTGTTCGGGATGTGGCCCAACCAGGTGCGGACGCCGTCGCTGCCGGAGGGGGGCGTGGCGGGCGCGCTGATCGACGGGGGGCGGGGGGAGTTCCGGGACTTCAACGGGAAGGCCGTGGCGGGGAGCGTCGCGCTGATGGGGTTCGGGAGCGGGCCAAACGCCCTGAACGCCCGGATGCTCGGCGCAGAGGCGGTCATCTTCTACGACGATGGGAGGGTGACGCTGGGGGAGGCGTCGGAGAAGTTCCTGAACGTGCCGGCGCACATCCCCCGGTTCTGGGTCGAGCGGGAGGGGGCGGAGAGGCTGAAGGAA
>CAYRZX010000118.1:4729-16384 GCA_964428665.1 uncultured Gemmatimonas sp. | reverse complement strand
GGCGCACATCCCCCGGTTCTGGGTCGAGCGGGAGGGGGCGGAGAGGCTGAAGGAAGTGGCGAAGGGAAAAACTCGAAACGGGGAAGTGGAGAAGCGGGGAAGCGGGGTCAACCCTCAACCCCTCCTGCACCCAGAAGCGGAGAAGCGGGGAAGCAGGGAAGCGGGGAAAGAGTCCCTCTCCGATTCTCCCCCTCTCCGACTCTCCGGTTCGGGGGGCGGAGATGGGGAGGGCGTGCGCGTGCGCGTGACCTCCCGCATGGACTGGCAGACGCTCCCGACGGCGAATGTCTACGGTTTTTTGCCGGGGCTGGACGAGGAGATGCCGATGGGGGGCCGGGTGCAGTCCCGGCGGAGGTGGAAGGACCAGGTCATCGTCCTGGAGGCGTACTATGACGCGATCTCCGTGACGCCCGGCCTGGCGCCGGGCGCGGAGAATGCGGCGGGCATCGCGGCGCTGATCGAGGTGGCGCGGGCGCTGAAGGCGCACGGGACGAAGTACTCGATCCTGTTCCTGGCCACGTCGGGGCACTTTCAGGGGCTGGCCGGGATACACGACTTTCTGTATCGCCACGCGCGGGAGAGCGGCCATTTTCGGGCGCGGATGCCGGAGGCGGAGCGGATCGACTTCAAGCTGATGATCGGGCTGGACCTGTCCACGCGGGGGGATCGGGTGGGGGGGTTCGGGATGGGGACGTTCATGAACCCGGCGAAGGCCACGAACGAGTACCTCAAGAATCTGCTCGCGCCCTTTGCGGATGCGTTTGAGGACTACGCGTCGGGGTTGTTTCCGGGCGAGGATCGCTACGTGGACGCGGTGGCCCCGGCCAAGCGGACGTGGAAGACGTTCATGCCGGTCCCGCTGGCGCTGGACCACGAGGCCGCCGTGTTCGTGGGGTTCGAGGGGATGTCGCTGGCCACGCTGGACGATGCCCGCGAACGGGTAGACACACCGCTGGACCGGATGGCGGACGCGGACGTGGGGCGGCTGACGGGGCAGGTCCGGGCTGTCGCGGGGCTGGTCCTGAAGATGGCGGGGGACGCGCAGTTCTTCCGGGAGGCGCAGCTCTCCCTGCGGGATGAGGCGCACAGCCTGTCGGGGCGCATCCTCTACTTTGACCGGGCGGCGGATTTTGCGATCCCGAAGGTCCCTGTGCCGGGGGCCGTGGTCACGTACCAGCAGCCGGGGCCGAACTCCGTGGCCGGGGTTCGGACGCTGATCGCGACGCAGACGGACTCGATGGGGCGCTTCCGGTTCGACATCGTGCGGAACAGGTGGGCGAACGAGGTCCTGGCCTACCGGATCGGGGAGGACGGGGAGATCGTCTCCGCGCCCGACATGGGGCAGGACGGGGATGTGACGTACCCGATCAGGCAGTCCTACGGCTGGTGGGAGAACGAGATGATGGAGGTGCTGTTCCGCTGCCGGTCGATCAGCCTGTTCGAGATCGTGGACGCGAGCTATCTCTCGGCGCTGGACTACATGACGGTGCTGGGGGCGAACGACGCCCAGCCCAGGTCGTTCGGGTACCGGTACGTGGCCAATCAGAGCGTCAGGGAGGGGCGGACGACGCAGGCCGCGGTGGTCTTCGCCCCGCCAGGGGAACGGGTGAAGATCCTGATGAGTACGGGGCTGTTTGGGATCAAGTACATGTTGATCAACGCCCCGCAGGACCTGTTCGACCGTCCCGCGCGGGCGGAGGAGGTCTCGCCGGCGGTCCTGGCGCGGGCGCAGGGGATGGGCTACGCGGCGGACGGGGGGATCATCGCGCTGCCGTCCTATCGGGCGGCGCGGGACGTGTGGGTCGTGGACGACGCGCGGATGAAGCAGCTCGCGCGGTATGCGGTGCAGAACCGTCGCCTGAACGCCCTGCACGAGGAGGCGCGGGCGGCGCTGCTGGAGGCGCAGGGGCGTCTGGAGGGGCTGGACTACGAGCGGTTCATCGCGGCGGCGCGGCGGGGGTGGGGGCTGGAGGCGCGGGCCTACCCGGACGTGAAGGAGACGGCGAACGACACGGTGCAGGGGATCGTGTTCTACTTCGTGCTGGTGCTGCCGTTCGCGTTCTTCTGCGAGCGGCTGGTCTTCGGGTTCCCGGACGTGCGGCGGCGGCTCGCGGGGTTCGCGGGGCTGTTCCTGCTGATCTTCCTGATCCTCCGGGTCATCCACCCGGCGTTCAAGCTGTCGTCGTCCCCCTACATCATCTTCCTGGCGTTCGTGATCCTGTTCATGGGGGGCGTGGCGATCTGGATCGTGATCTCCAAGTTCTCGGAGGAGATGCGGAGGCTGAAGCGGGCGGAGGCGGGGGTCTACGAGACGGACGTGGGCCGGAGCAGCGCCACGGCGGCGGCGGTGTCTCTGGGGCTGTCCAACCTGAAGAAGCGGCCGCTGCGGACGGGGCTGACGGCGGCCACGCTGACGCTGCTGACGTTCACGGTGCTGTCGTTCACGTCGGTGCAGACGACGCTCCGGTTCTACAAGCTGCCGCGCAGCAACCGGCCCCCCTACGCGGGCGGGCTGGTGCGGGACCGGAACTGGCGGGGGCTGCAGCCCTCGACGCTGGACTACGTGGCCAGCCACTTCCGGGGGCGGGCGCTGGTGGCCCCTCGCGCCTTCTACATCGCCGAGACGCGGGGGGAGCGGGCCTACGTGGACTTCGAGGTCGCGGGGACGGGGAGGGCGAGCTTCGCCAACGGGCTGCTGGGGATGACGCCGGAGGAGCCGGAGGTGATGGGGATCGACCGGGCGCTGCTGTCGGGCCGGTGGTTCCGGCCGGGGGAGCGGAACGTCTGCATCCTGCCGAGCGACCTGGCGGCGCTGGTGGGCCTCAGGCCGGAGGACGCGGGGGGGGCGTCGATCCGGATGCTGGGGGCGGACTTCGCGGTGGTGGGGGTGATCGACGCGAGGCAGCTCGACCGGATGAAGGATATGGATGACGAGCGTCCCACGCCGATCGACATGACGATGGAGACGACGGGGACGAGCGACTGGCGGGGGCTGAGCCAGGACCCCCGCGCGGCGGCGACGATGCCGATCGAGGCGTTCACGCACCTGGACGCGGTGAACACGCTGATTCTGCCCTACGATTTCGTGATGGAGGTCGGGGGGACGCTCCGGTCGGTCGCGGTCACGGACTTCCGGGATGAGATGGGAAAACCCGCGTCCGACTACCGGGAGGAGATCGAGCGGTTCATGGCGCGGGTGGCGCTGACGATGTTCGTGGGGGAGGGGGAGCGGGTGACGGTCTACTCGTCCATCGGCGCGACGTCGGTGTCGGGGCTGGGCAACCTGTTCATCCCGGTGGTGATCGCGGCGCTGATCGTCCTGAACACGATGATGGGGGCGGTCTACGAGCGGTTCCGGGAGATCGGCATCTACTCGTCGGTGGGACTGGCCCCGAATCACATCGCGGCGCTGTTCCTGGCCGAGGCGGCGGTGTTCGCCACGCTGGGCGCGGTGCTGGGGTATCTGATCGGGCAGGCGCTGATTTTGATCCTGAACGCCTTCGGGATGCTGGGCGGGCTGTCGGTCAACTACTCGTCCCTGTCGGCGGTGTCCTCCACGCTGATCGTCATGGCCACGGTCCTGCTGTCCACGCTGTATCCGGCCCGGAAGGCGGCGGACATGGCCGTGCCGGACGTGACGAGACGATGGGTATTTCCGGCGCCGGACGGGGACGACTGGCGGTTCGACTTCCCGTTCACGCTCGGGGCGGCGGAGGCGCTGGGGGTCTACACCTATCTGGCGCGGGCGTTCGAGTCCTACGGGGAGAGTTCCATCGGGCGGTTCGTGACGGGAGATGTCATCTTCACGGCGGAGGACGCGCTAGGAGAACCTGAATATCGCATCGGCATGACGGTCTGGCTGGCGCCCTATGACCTGGGCATCAGCCAGGAGGTCCGGCTTCTGGCGATCCCGACGGGGGAGCACGGCATCTACAAGATCGAGGTGGACATCCGCCGGCTGAGCGGGGACGTGGCGTCGTGGCAGCGGGTCAACCGGGGGTTCCTGAACGACATCCGGAAGATGTTCCTGGTCTGGAAGACGTCGCCGCCGGAGGCGAAGGCGGGGTTTACGAGGCAGGGGAGGGAGATGCTGGAGGCCATAAAATAGCCCTCCGCCTTTCCGGTCACCGCGCGGGCTCCTACCGGGCAGAGGGCCAAGACCAATCGGTACCACTCAGAGTTGAGCAACGGATAGCGCAAGAGTCGTGCCAGAAGAGCAGCTATCAGCTCTCAGCTCTCAGCGATCAGCAGAACCAAGTCTGTTTGGGCTTTTCGCTGACGGCTGACGGCTGACGGCTGACCGCTTATGTTGGACGAGTTTTCCGATTGACAGGAAGGAATTGCCATGTCCGAGGCGCTTGAGATCCGGTCGCTGAGCCGGCCCGTGGACGCCACGATGACGATCCCCGGCTCCAAGAGCTACACCAACCGGGCGCTGGTGATGGCCGCCCTGGCGGAGGGCCAATCGGTCCTGCGGGGGGCGCTGTTCAGCGACGACACCCATTACATGTCGGACGCCCTCCGGCGGCTGGGTGTGGAGGTGGCGGGGGACGAGGGGGGGGCCCGGTTCGAGGTGAAGGGGTGCGCGGGGCGCATCCCGGCGTCGGAGGCGGAGCTGTTCGTCGGGAACTCCGGGACCTCCGCCCGGTTTTTGACGGGCGTCGCGGCGCTGGGGCGCGGGACCTACGTGATCGACGGTGCCGCGCGGATGCGGGAGCGGCCCATCCAGGACCTGCTGGATGGGCTGAGGTCGCTGGGCGTGCGGAGCAGGACGCGATATGACAACGGCTGCCCGCCGGTGATCGTGGAGGCGGAGGGGATCGCGGGGGGGAGGACGCGGATGGCCGGGGGGACGAGCAGCCAGTACTTCACGTCCATCCTCCTGTCTGCGCCCTACGCGCGGCGGGACGTGGAGGTGGAGGTGGCCGGGGACCTGGTCTCGAAGCCGTATGTCGACATGACGCTCGCGGGGATGAAGGACTTCGGCGTGGAGGTCTGGCGGGACGGGTATGAAAGGTTTCGCGTGCGCGCCGGGCAGACGTACCGGGGGCGGGTCTACGATGTGGAGCCGGACGCCTCCAACGCCTCCTACTTCTTCGCGGCGGCGGCGCTCACCGGGGGCCGGGTGCGGGTGAGGCATCTGAATCTGGCGTCGGCGCAGGGGGATGTTCATTTCGTGAACGCGCTGGAGCGGATGGGGTGCCGGGTGGAGGCCGGGCAGGACTTCATCGAGGTGCGGGGGCCGGCGCGGCTGAAGGGGATTGATGCGGACATGAACGCCATGCCGGACCTGGCGCAGACGCTGGCGGCGCTCGCGCCGTTCGCAGAGGGGCCGACGACGATCCGGAACGTGGCGTCCATGCGGGTCAAGGAGACGGACCGGATCGCGGCGGTGGTGACGGAGCTGCGCAAGTTAGGCGTGCAGGCCGTGGAGCTGCCGGACGGGGTCGTGATCCCTCCGGCGGGGCGCATTCTGCCGGCGGCCATAGACACCTACGACGACCACCGGATGGCCATGAGCTTCGCGCTCGTGGGCCTGAGGGTGGAGGGGGTCGTGATCAACGATCCGGGGTGCGTGAGCAAGACGTTTCCGGGGTACTTCGAGAAGCTGGAGGCGTTGCGGAAGTGAAGAAGGGATCGGAGATCGAGTTTTGGGCAGCCTTTCCGGATGCTCCGGGGTTTTGGCGATCAGGAAGCCGCTTCCGCCGCCTTGAAAATCTCATTGACATTCATGTTATGACATGATAGATTCTGAACCGGCCGATTCGTATTCTGGCCGCGGCGGATGGAATATCCAGAAATATTTGCGGGGGGAAAGGAATAAAAATGAACGTCTCTTCATCACCGGCGGCGACGGCGTCTGAGCCGATTGCCACGTCTTACCGGGCCCCGGCCTTTGCCGACTTCAGGCCCGAGCATTCGGCGCCCGGGGCCACCCCGGAGCGTCTGGCCTTCCTGGAGGAACACAGCTTCGTCATCATCAACGACTTTGTCGGCAATCCCTGGATCCCCGTTCTCCGCGAGGCGGGCCGCCGTGTGACCGAGGCGTGCCAACCTGAACAGGGATACAGCAAGATCGACTGCTCGAAGGGCTACGTGCACCGCACGGGGGAAGATGAGCCGTGGGCGATCCGGGGCCTCATCCATCCCGCCTTCAAGGAGCCCTGCTTTGCGGAGTTTCACGGCTCCGACGATTTTCTCAGGTTCGTCCACTCCTGGTGTCACGGGCTCCGGCCTGAGGAGATGACGATGAGCGCCATGCTGCTGTGGTGCAACCCCCGGCAAAAGGAGCACAAGCTCGGCTGGCACAGGGACGTGACGTGGTGGGGCACCGGGAAGCCTTACTTCGCGCAGAGGGAGGTCCGGGGAGAAGGCCCTGAGGCTTACTCCGAGGAGACCGAAAAGGTCCGATGGGAGGAGATCCGCGCCAACAACGCGAAGGCGATCGCGGAGCGGAAGGGAGTGAGCATGTTCCTGGCGCTCGTGGACGAAGAGTGCCACGAGCTGGTGCCTGGCAGCCACAATCGATGGCGCACCCCGTTTGAGCACGACGTGCTCCTGCCGAAAAGGATGAAGGAGCAGGGGGTGCCGCACACACCCAGCTGGAACGGCGTGGACCCGTTGCCAGACCAGGTCGCGATCAGGCTCAGGGCCGGGGAGGCCCTCATCCGCATCGGGTCCAACATCCACACGGGGCACAGTGTCCCGGATCGCGAGCGCAACACGCTGTCCATCGGCTGGTCGAGGTGGTCGGGGCCGTTCACCGGGGAGCCTCAGGTGGCGGACGTGCGAAACGCGTGGCAACTGGACCCTGCGGTGCGGGCCGCTCTGCCGCACGAGTGGATGAAGGTCGCGTGGGACCGCTGGGCGGAGACCCAGAAGCTGGGGGATACGCTGGAGGACCGGTATACCCCGTGGGACATCAAGAATATCAAGGCCGGGGTGTTGGAAAATGAAGGGTGCTGGAAAATGCAGGGCATTTGAAACGCCTATCTGTCAGACGGTTCGTGACGAAAAATCCCGCCAGAGCATCCATTTTGGCGGGATTTTTAACAACCGGAAAGGGGGAGCGGGGGATGGAAACGACCCGGATCGAGGGGGGCTGTTACTGCGGCGCGGTGCGCTACCGCGCCAGCGCAAGACCAAAGTACCAGGTCATGTGTTTCTGCGCGAACTGCCGGCGCGCCGTCGGGGCGCAGTCCGTGGCCTGGGTGACGTTCACCACGGACAGGTTCAGCTTCGTCAAGGGGAGCCCCGCGCGTTTCCGGACGGACACGGAGGCGTGGCGGACGTTCTGCCGGGAGTGCGGTTCGTCCCTGACCTACGAGAGCGACGACCGGCCCGGCGAGATCGACGCGGTGACGGGCAGCCTGGACCGCCCGGAGGACTTCCCCCCGAACCGTCGCGTCTTCGACGAGGAGCGCCTCCCGTGGGACACGTTCGAGATCGGAGCGCCTGCGTCGAGGGACGAGCCCAGGCGCGACGGACCCTGATATCCACGCTCAATGTAGGGACGACCCCACAGGAGCAGGAGAAAGCGGCGGGAGATGAGGATCTATTTCGCCCGGCACGGAGAGAGCCAGGCCAATGTCCTGCACGAGGTGTCCAACCGTGGGCTCAGGCACGGGCTGACGCCAGGGGCCGGGAACAGGCCGTCGCCCTGGCGCACAGGCTCCAGGGCCTGCCCATCGCCCGGATCTACTCCAGCCCGCTGCTGCGGGCCGTCGAAACCAGCGTGATCCTGGCAACCCGGCTGGACCTGGACTACGAGGTGGTGGAAGCCCTGCGGGAGTACGACTGCGGCATCCTGGAAGGCAGGTCCGACGAAGCGACCTGGCAGGCGTGGAAAGGGCTGTTCGAAGATTGGGTCGCGCACAGACGCTGGGAGCGGCGCATCGAAGGCGGCGAAAGCTTCTACGACATCCGGGAGCGATTCGTGCCGTTCATCGAGGGCCTCGTTCGCCAGCACGGGCGTTCAGACGAAGGCCTCCTGTGCGTGGCGCACGGTGGCCTCTACTGGATGATGCTCCCGCTGGTGTTGAGGAATGTCGATCACGACCTCATATCCAGGCATGGCTTCGACTACACGTCGTGCATCGTCTCCGAATTAAGGCCGGAGGAGTTGGTCTGCGTGACGTGGAACGGAATAGAGGTCTGAATATCAAGGAGGGTACAGTGTCAGCCCAAATTCACCAGGGGCAGATCGCGGGCACCCGCTGGGACCCCGGCCAGTATCACAGGTTCTCAGACCACCGGCTGCGGCCCGCGCTCGAACTCCTCGACCGGGTCCCCCTCGAATCGCCCGGCGTCATCTACGACCTGGGGTGCGGCTCGGGGAACGTGACACGCCTCCTCTCAGAGCGATGGTCCTCCGCCACGGTCTATGGGCTCGACAATTCCAGGGAGATGCTTGAAAAAGCGGCTGCGCAGCCCGGAAAGGTCCGGTGGATGGAGGCGGACATCCGCCACTGGCGGCCCGATGAGCCTCCCGACCTGATCTACTCCAACGCCACCCTGCAGTGGGTGGAGTCGCATCGGGAGTTGTTCCCGCGCCTGGTCGGATTCTTGAAAACGGGGGGGTGTCTTGCGGTTCAGATGCCGCTGAGCTGGGGAGCGCCCTCGCACCGTCTGATGCGGGAGACGCTGGCGGACGGGGGACCCGGCGGAAAGGCGCTGGGCACAGAACAACTCAGGCGGGCCGTGGGTCGAGATTGGGTTGAAGACGCGGGGGCCTACTACGACCTTCTGACGGGCTATGCCAGGAGCCTGGATATCTGGGAGACCGAGTATTTGCAGGTGCTGGAGGGCGATGACCCGGTGCTCGAATGGGTGAAAGGGACCGGGCTCCGCCCGATCCTGAACGGCCTCGACGACCGGGAGCGGGAGGTCTTCCTCGTGGAATACGCGCGACGCCTGCGCATCGCTTACCCCGTCAGGGCCGACGGCCGCACCCTCTACCCCTTTCGCCGGCTTTTTATAATCGCAGCGGTCTGACTGAAAAGGCGGTTTAGCCTTTGTCCTCCCGGCGCAGCACGCGCCCCGGTCTCGCCCCGGTCGCCCGGCCCTCCGCGATCACGGCCACGCCGTTCACGAACAGATAGCGCACCCCCTCCGAATACCGGCACGGGTCCTCGATCGTCGCCCGGTCCGTGATCCGCGCCGCGTCGAAGACGACCACGTCCGCCAGCGCCCCCTCCCGCAGGATGCCGCGATCTCTCAGCCGCATCCGCCGCGCCGGGAACTCCGTGATCTTCTGGATCAGCTTCTCCAGGGGCATCACCCGCCGCTCCTGGACCATCGTGCGGATCAGATACGCCATCCCCCCGTAGCAGCGCGGGTGCTCCCGTTCCCCGGCCAGCGGCCCGTCCTCCGCCAGGGCCAGGCCGTCCGACCCCACCCCGCACAGCCTCCCCTGCGCCAGCCGGTCGATGTCCGCGTTCGTCTTGTCCTCCCCGTAGAAGCTCACCGCGCCCCCCTCCTCGATCAGGATGTCACAGATGGCCTCAAAGGGGAGCTTTCCCCGAACTCTGCCGATCTCCGCGAACGTCCTCCCCGTCAGCCCCGCGTTGACCGCGCAGTTCCCCAGCCAGAGCTTCTCCCACTGCCCGCGCTGCATGAGCACTGTCTTCGTGCTCCCCCCCAGCTCGGACCCCCTGGCCTCGATCTCCCGCCACATCCGCGCCCGCAGATCGGGCCGCCGCAGCCGCTCCACCATCGCCCCGTTCCCTCCCACCAGGGCCCAGGGGGGCAGCAGGGACCTCATGGACGTCGACCCCGTGGCGTAGAACTCCGTCTCCGCCGTCACGTCCAGCCCCTCCGCCTGCGCCCGCTCCAGCCGCTCCAGCAGCGCACCGGCGCGCCCCGTGGAGGGCGGGCAGGGCGTGATGTGCGACAGGTGCACCGGCACGCCGGCCTCTCTTCCGATCTGAATGGATTCCTCCACGGCCTCCATGATGGCCGCCGTGTAGTTCCGCATGTGCGTTGCATAGATCCCGCCGTAGGGCGCGGTCACAGCGGTCAGCTCGACAATCTCCTCCGTCCGCGCGGCGCTCCCCGGCACGTAGGTCAACCCCGTCGAAAGTCCCAGCGCCCCCTCCTCCATCTGCCGCGCCACGAGGCGCTTCATCGCCTCCATCTCCCCCCGCGTCGGCGTCTCCACGGACTGCCCCATCACAGCCTGCCGCACGGCCCCGTGTCCCATCAAAAACGCGGAGTTGATCCCGATGCCCCCCCGCTCCAGCGCGGCGAAGTAACCCGCCGCCGAGTCCCAGTCCGGCGCGACGGCCCCCCGCAGCCGGGCCGACTCGAATACGCCCAGATAGGCCCCCTCCGGCCCAACCGGGAACGCCGAGATGCCGCAGTTCCCGTTGACCTGCGTCGTCACCCCCTGGTAGAGCGCGCTCGCCCCCCGCCCGTCGATCAGCAGGCTGAAGTCCGAGTGCGTGTGGATGTCGATGAACCCCGGCGCGGCCGTCAGCCCGGTCCCGTCCACCTCCAGCCGCGCGCCTTCGGCCGAGTCTCCCACGCAGGCGATCCGGTCCCCCGCAATGCCCACATCCCCGACCTGCCCCGGCGCCCCCGTCCCGTCGATGATCGTGACGTTTCTGATCAACGTGTCCAGCATAAGCCCCTCATCGCGCCACGGCCTTGCACGAGGCCACGAACTCGGCGCAGGTCGTGGTGTAGCCGATCAGATGCTCAAAGTTCCGGAGCATGATCCGGTTCACCCAGCCTCCCTCCGGCAGACTCGGGTCCAGCGTGTCCGGCATCTCGATCTCGCCGGGCGGGTTGGAGCAGTCCCGCAGCAGGATCACGCGGTAGTTGAGCCCTATGGCCTCCGCGCAGGTGTAGTGCAGGCAGGCGCGCCGGCTGTAGCCCACGGCGAACAGCGTCTGAATGTCGTGGCTCCTCAGGTGCTGGTCCAGACCCGTGCCCCGGAAGCCGCTCCACATCCACTTGGGGAAGTTCCGCTCCCCCGGCCCCGGGGCCACGCTCGGGTGGTAGACCGGCTTGAAGTCCGGCGTCTTCAGCCACGCCTCGACGAACTTCCCGTGCGGCGTCTTGGTCTTCCCCCAGATCTCCGCGCAGATGTTCCCGGCGTCCGCCACCAGCCTCATGTCGTTGTTGACGTACACGACGAGCATGTCCGCGCCCCGCGCCGCCGCCAGCGCCGGCGCGATGAGGCCCACCGTGGTCGGGTGAGGCTGCCCGTCGGCCTTGTAAGAATACGCGCCGTCCACGTCCACGACGAGAAACGCGCATCTGGCCATGTCGAGCGTCAGGTCCTCGTATCCGTAGTCATAGCCGCCCGGATAGTCCTTGTAGTAACGGACCGGTATGGTGATCTGTGGCATGGCGCATGCATCCTTTCTAACTCTGACGTTTCATCCTTCACCGTTCGCTGTACCTCACCGCCATCAGCTCGAACCGCCTCGCCTCCGGCAGCGGGAAACGATCCACGCTGATCCGATTCTTCCCCACCGCCTTCACCGGAAAGCCCGTCAGACAGGGGGCTGTCTGCGCCAGGACATAGCTCGTGACCCCCTCAGGCAACGCCGCCCATCCCGCAGGCCGATCCGTGTCAGCCACGATCTCCCGCTCCGTCTGCGAGACCACCCGCCCCTTCCAGACCGCAGGAGCCCCCGCAAACCCGAA
>CAYRZX010000118.1:0-4629 GCA_964428665.1 uncultured Gemmatimonas sp. | reverse complement strand
GCCAGCATCCACCGCTTTCCCTTAGCAGCCCGGCAGACCACGCCGAACTTCCCCCTGAACCGCACCCCCTCCACCCCGGCCTCGCGGGAGAACTCGCTGAAGATCAGATACGTCCCCCACCGCGACTCCACCCGCAGCGCCACCGCCTCCGGCCCGGCCTCTGCCGGGACCTCCAGCCTCACCGCCTCCCGGATCGGCATCATGCCACGAGGACCGCTCGGCTCGTGGACGACCACGAACGCGCTGCTCAGGTCCTCCCCCTCCCGAACCGCGTCCACGTAGCGCACCCGCCGCCCCACCTGCTTCGGGTCGCTCATCATCTCCTGGCCGGGGCCGTGGCCCATCTGCGCCGCGTCCACCTGGCCGAGCATCCACATCCGATGGCTGCGCCCTTTCTCCTTCCAGACGGCCTGCCACGCCGCAGGGGGACGCTTCGCCTGGCGGATGTCCTGAAGGCCGGAGATGTCCTCCTCCCGGTCGCTGGCGCCGATGGGTTTCAGGGGACGGCCGGCGGGCATCCTCACGCCCGTGAAGCTTAGCCTCCCCTCCCTCCCGGCGTCGCTGGAGGCCAGCTCGCAGAAGACGCGGTAGTCGTGCCTCTTCCCCCCCTTCACACGGAAGATGTCCACGCAGAACGTCTCCGCGCCTGGCCCCTTGACCAGCGCGACCAGCCGCCGGTAGTCCCGGCACTGGGGGTAGACCTCCGACGACGCCTCCACGACCGAGACCTTCGGGGACGCGACCATCATCCGGAGTTCGGGACGCCGGACGCCGCCCGTGCGGAGGAGCTGCTGCTCGTCGTCCACGAGCACCAGGTTGTGGCTGAACGTGGACCGGATCCACCGCTGGATCGGTGACTCCCAGAGATAGCCCAGGTCCCCCAGGAGGGCCTGGCCCCGGTCCGCGTAATAGAGCGTGAGGTTGTCATAGTGGCGATGTCCGCCCGCCGGGTTGAACGCCAGGGCCAGGACCGTCCCCCCCGGCCCGCTTCCGTGCCGCAGGATCGCCGTCATCCAGTTGGGGAAGCAGAGCTCGGGGAGTTCCAGCTCCTTCCTCGCGCCCCTCTTCGGGGCCAGCGCCGCGGCGTCCAGGTGCATCACGGCGTACTCAGTCGGGTCGCACTTCCGGTAGCGGTAGATGACAGGGAGGCGCTGCGCGTGATCCTCCGGAAACCGTCTCAGCCCGATCTCCAGGATGGATGAGCCTCCGGCTTCTGCGCGGTCGTGGGGGGTCTTCCTGACCCTGAGCGAGGTGTGGTTGGTGTCCGACAGGGGCAGGTACCGGCTGTCCGGGCGCATCTGGTCCACCTCCGCGCGCAGCATCAGCCGGAGCATCGGGTCGGTCCGGTAGAGATGCACCGCGCCCTTCCGGCCCCTGAATCCCTCAGGCCACCGGAACCCCTCCAGCGTCTCCGGGACCTGCAGCAGTTCGGTCAGATACATCGCGTTGTAGGACGGCGCTTCGTGGCAGTAGCCGTCGAACCCGAAGGACCGGTCCCGGATGGCCTCATACCCGCGCAGGGCCACCTCCGCCAGCTCCGGGATGCCCAGGCATTTCGCCACGGCCGCCTGCGCGTGGTAGACGCGAGGGGCCTTGTTGGACACGTTCTCCGCCCTCCCGCGCCCCCCCACGAACGGCTCCGCCTCGATGACCCACTCCAGGATCAGCCCCTTCTCCACCTTCTCCCGCAGCGCCGGCGTCCAGAGGCCGTCCGCGTCATAAATCAGGTCATACGCCAGGCAGATGTCCGGCAGGACCCCCACCGCCCCGGTGCTGCTCTGCCACCGCCCCGCGCCCCAGTAGGTCTGGAGCATCGCTGCCCGATCCGGTTCGTCCTTCTCGTAGGCGCTGGTGAAGAGGCTCCGCTTCCACTCCAGCGGAAGGTTTTTATCGTGCCAGGCCGCGTAGAGCGGGTCGCAGTCCGCCACCGCGTCCCAGTAGTCGTGATACAGCCAGGTCCCGAAGCAGTCCGTCAGGCGGTCCAGAATCCGCACGACCGCCCGCGCATACCGGTCCTCCCCGGTGATCCGGTAGACCAGCGCCAGGGTCCGCATCGCCCGGAGGGCAAAGGAGACCTTCCGCTCGCGCACGATGCCGGAAAAACAGGCGTGCGTGGGGTGTCTGGCCCACCCGTAGGAATGCCTCCCGCTCCGGTCCTCCGGGTGTCTCCGCTCCTCCTCGTTGAGGTAGAACGCCAGCGTCCTGCCCCGGCGCGGGCAGACCAGGGTCCCCGTCTCCGGGTACTTCTCGCCGGGATAGGCGTGTCCGCATCGCTTGCAGCGGATCAGGTCGGGGTCGCGATAGTCCCAGTCGATGATCGAGTACTCCGTCCCCTCCTGGGACTTCACCCCGATGCAGTTCGGGCAGACGAAGGTGTATCCCGTCCAGGGCGTCTCCTCCGGCAGCATCCGCTCGACGTAGTCATCGCCCTGCGCGACCACGTGGTCCGCGATTCGCCGATGCCCCTCAAACCATCGCTTCGCCCAGTCCGTTCGCCGGATGTTCTTCCGAGCCTGGTCGATCTCCCGCTCCGTCAGCAGGACGGGATGCCGCACCCGGACCCCGGTGGAGAGCATTGTCTCCTTGCGCCGCTCCACCTCCTCCCGGAACGTCCGCTCCTCCTCCGAGGTCCGGTTGTGGTCCTGCCAGGGCATCCACCTCTCGCCCCGCGTCACCCGCGCCACGTAGTCCGCCTTGCGGCGCAAAGCCTCTCGATTCGTCACGGATTCTCCGATCACAGGTTTCGTTGCGTTGATGTCTTCAAGTAGTCGGCCCCAACCGATCTGCGCGAGGCATTCGCCGCTATCGTTCCGGGTTCCGCGGGAGCGTCAACCGCCACACCTCGTTGACCACCGGCCAGGTGTTGCCGGCCACCATCCACAGGCTGCCCTCATACACGTACAGGGAGGAGGCGTGGCGTCCCTTGAAGGCCGTCCCGGAGCCGAACTGTCGCCAGGCGCGTCCGTCCCCGGTGTACCAGACGTCGCCCAGATTCCGGCTGTTGACGTTGTCGTAGCCGCCGACGACCCAGAGCCTGCCCGCATAGGAGACGGCCGGGGCCCACATGCGCGGGGCCCACGGCGCGGCCTCGGCGGTCTGCTCCCAGGTCACGCCGTCGCCCGAGCGCCATACGTCGTTCTTCGTCGTCAGATTGGGATAGCCCTTCTCCGGCGGGTCGTTCTGCGCGGAAACGGCGCCGGCCGTGATCCACAGCTTCCCGTCGTGCACCGCATAGCCGAAGTTGCTCCGCCCCCGCCAGGGCGTCGCGGGGTTCACGCAACTCCAGCGGGCGCCGTCGGAGGTCCTCCAGACCTGGGAGCCGAGCGTCCAGATCTCTCCGCGGAACACCACCGGCACGCCCACCTGCCGGGCTTCGGTGTCGGTCTCCTGCACCTGTGTCCACTGGACCCCGTCGGTGGAGGTCCAGATGGTGCGGCTGACGGCCCATATCTTTCCGTCATACGACACCAGCGGGCTGTATCCGTCGTAGGGGGTGTCCGCGTGGACCCTGATCCATTCGGCGCCGTCCGCGCTGCGCCAGAGGTCCCGGGTGAGGATTCCGCCGTGATAGTAGCCGTTGCTCATCCACATCTTGCCGCCGTGCACCAGCGGCGCGCCGCAGTCGCGAGGGCTGAAGGCCGCTTTCTCGACGACCAGCTCCCAATCTCCCTCTCCGAAATCGCCCCGGTTTGACCGGTTCATGGTCTCCTCCTCCAACCGATTACCTGCTCGCGCCGCAGAGCAGCTTGCCGGCCAGCGGGCCGAAGAGGCCGCTGCCATAGGTGACCGAGGCGCCCTTCAACCCGGCGGCGGTTCCGGCATCGAGGGGAGCCGAGGCGATCTCCACCCCGTCCTGGCTGACGCTCATGCGACCGTCGGCCACGACGAACCGGAATTCCGTCGGGCCGTCCACCCAGCGCGTCTGGCAGGAGAGGTGCCCGGGCAGCATGAGCCGGTGCACCAGGCCGTACTCGGCCAGCGCCGCGTCGTCGATGAAGAGGTATCCCATGGCGTAGTAGACGTGATGGATGGACTCCTTCTCCGGGGCGGCCAGGATCAGGGCGCCGTCGTGCTCGATCCGGCTGTTCTTGAAGGTCAGCCGCCCGCCGCCGAGATGCATCTCGCCGTCGCCGTTGCGCAGGCCCGCGTCCGCGTACTCGGGCGCGACCTCCCACCTGCCGGCCGCCGGGTCCCAGGCCTGCGCCCGGGCGGCGACCCGCTGGCCCAGGGCGTACATGCGGCCGTTGATGTCGCCGACGTAGACGCCCGTGTCGTCGCTGAAGCGGGGCAGCGTGTCGATCCGGGGTTGAACCGCGTCCTGAGCCGGGCGCAAGTAGAACTGGAGACCGCGCCGGTCGTTGCGGCAGGTGGTGTTGTAGAGGCCGGGGAATCCGGCGCCGGCCACGACGCGCCCTTGGGCGTCGACGGCCTCGAACAGCGTGCCGAAGTTCTGGCCCAGGTCCTTTCCGAAATCGACCTGTACTGAAATTTCCATGGCGTTTGACCCTGATGTCGTGTTTGAAGGGCTGACTCCTGGACCGGCCCCGAGGCCAAGCGCCGCGGCGCAACACCATCCGACCAGCGCTCTCATCCCGGTCCCAGGCCGTGACAACCGCTCGACCATCGGCT
>CAYRZX010000117.1:0-18545 GCA_964428665.1 uncultured Gemmatimonas sp. | reverse complement strand
AACTGGGTCTTTCGTCACTGGCGGATCGCCCCGGATGGACGCGCAGCCGCCACGTTGCGCATGGCAGACCGCGATGATCTCCGGGGGAAGAATCTGTGCGATCTCGTCGTCCTCTCAGTGGACGGCAGCGCAGTAAATACGGTCTCACGGGGAATAGGTCAGAATTACTGCACGGGATTTAGCTGGTCGCCTGACAGCGCCCGGATAGCCTACATCACCTGGGCAGGCGAGAGGCCCGGTCGCGTGTACGTGGTCCCGAAAGACGGGTCGCGAAAGCCGCTCGACATCACCGGAGACGAGACCCCCTACCTGGGAGGCGCGGACCCGTATGTGAACCTGGCGCCCAGGTGGGACCCGGATGGGCAAAAGGTCTACTACATGGTGAAAAACCGCTTCTGGGTCCTGAATGCGGACGGGAGCGGCCAGCGAAGCGTCCCCGTCCAGGGGAGGTACTGGGTTCAGCCTCCGCTGGAGGACTTCGCGCTCTTCCCGGACAGCCGCCTGGTGATCGTCACGGCCCTCGATCCGGCGACAAAGCGCTCGAAGGTGGTGGCCTGCGACATCTCAACCGGGGAGACCTCGGCGCTGGCAGAGCTGGACAGGGCCACCCCTGACGGCAGCCTCGTCACGGAGATGGCCCGGGACGGGTCCGCGTGCTATCTGGCCGTCGAGGCCGCTGACCAGCCCCCGGAGGTCTGGGCCTTCAAAAAAGAGGGCGGTCATCGGCGGGTCTGTTCCCTGAACCCCGACCTGAGCCGGGTCCTGATGGGCCGCCCGCAGCTGCTCGACTTCGTGTCAGCGGACGGCAGGCAGGCCAAAGCCGCCCTGATGCTGCCGCCCGGCTACGCCGGCTCTGAGAGAGTGCCCCTGATCGTCGTCGTGTATGCCGGGTACGACTACTCTGACGACGTGAACTGCTTTGGATTCGGGACGACCCACACTGTGGAAAACGCCCAGTTCCTCGCGCACCGGGGCTATGCGGTGCTCTATCCCGACATCCCCCTTGAGGACCGGGACCCGATGGGCCAGATGCCCGGTTACGTCGCGCCGGCCGTGGAACGCGTCATCGACATGGGGATCGCAGACCCGGACCGAATAGGCGTGTATGGCCATAGTTACGGGGGCTATACGGTCCTGAGCCTGCTGGTCCAGACAAACCTATTCAAGGCGGCCATAAGCCACGCCCCGATCGCCAATCTCACGAGCTACTACGGCACCTGGGGGTGGCACTGGTTTGAAAATGGCCAGGGAAGGCTGGGGAGGCCCCCCTGGGAGGCCCCTGAAGCCTACATCAGGAACTCGCCGCTCTTCTCCCTCGATAAGGTCTTGGCCCCCCTGCTGCTGGTGACAGGTTCGGAGGACCGGGCGGCGACGCAACAGGCGGAGGAGGTCTACCATGCCCTTCGCAGACTCCGCAGACGGGTCGAGTGGCGACTGTATATGGACGAGAGCCACCATCCAGGCGAATGGTCTCAAGCGAACCTGAGGGACCTCTGCGATGCCGTCCTGGACTGGTTTGATGCGAACCTGAATGCGCCCTGGAAGGACAACGCCGGGATCCCAGGCAGGTCTACAAATAGAGAACGCCCATGAAAATCACCGAAATCGAGACCTTCGTCGTGGACGGCGGGTGGCGGCCCTGGGTCTTCGTGGCCGTGCGCACGGACGCCCCGGTCACCGGCTACGGGGAGTGCTCCGACCCCCGCAACCCCCTCGGCGTGGCCGGCGCGGTCCGCGACCTGGAATCCGTCCTGATCGGAAAGGACCCCCGCCCGGTCGAGAAACTCTACTGGGACATGTATCGCCTGATCCGCCAGAGCCCCGGCGGCATCGCCGCCAAGGCCGTCGCGGGCGTCGAGTGCGCCCTCTGGGACATCAAGGCCAAACTCTTCGGCGTCCCCGTCTACGAACTCTTCGGCGGCCCCCTGCGCGACCGCCAGCGCCTCTACTGGTCCCACTGCGGCACCTCCCGCGCCCGGCACTATAACCTCATCGGCGTCCCCCCCCTGCGCGCGATGGACGACATCGCCCGCCTCGGCGAGGAGGTCGTCCGCCGGGGCTTCACCGCCCTCAAGACCAACATCGTCTTCCCCGGCGACCCGGCCTCCGTCTACTTCCCCGGCTTCCAGGGAGGGTCCGGCACCACCGACCAGAACGCCTCCCCCGCCCTGATCGAGCACATCCGGGGCCTGATCGCCGCGTTCCAGAGCGGGGTGGGGGACCGGTGCGAAATCGCCCTCGACCTCAACTTCAACTTCAAGCCGGAGGGCGCGGCCCGCATCTGTCAGGCCCTGGAGGAGTTCAACGTGATGTGGGTCGAGATCGACATGTACGACCCCGTCGCGCTCCGCCAGGTGAAGGAGTCCACGAAGGTCCCCATCTGCTCCGGCGAGAACCTCTACGGCCTGCGCGGCTATCGCCCGCACCTGGACGCCCGCGCCCTGGACGTGCTGATGGTGGACGTGGCCTGGAACGGCTTCGCGCAATCCAGACTGATCGCCGACGCCGCGGAGACCTACGAGGTCAACATCGCCCCGCACAACTACTACAGCCACCTCGCGACCCTGATGAGCGCCCACCTGTGCGCCACCGCGCCCAACGTGCGCATCCTGGAGATCGACATCGACGACGTGCCCTGGAAGGACGACCTGATCGACCAGAAGCTGGTGATCGAGAAGGGGGAGCTGCTGATCCCCCACCGGCCCGGCTGGGGCGCGGACCTGAACGAAGACCTGGCGCGCCAGCGCCCCTGGAAGGGTGGCCCCGGATACGCGGATCCCCTCCCTGACAGGAGGACCCTGACGTGAACACACGCGCCCTCCTGCTCCTGACCCTCCTGTCCCTCGTCCCGGCGCCGGCCCTGCCCCAGGCCCGACCCGCCGACGACCGCCTCTTCGCCGTGGTCCAGAACGCCCGCTACGGCTACATCGACAGGACCGGAAAGATCGCCGTCCCCCCCCGGTTCGACTACGCCTGGTCCTTTACGGAGGACCTCGGGTGCGTCTCCCTGGGCGGCAAGTACGGCTACATCGACAAGACCGGAAAGACCGCCATCCCCCCCCAGTTTGAGCGCGCCTGGCCCTTCTCCGAGGGCCTGGCGCTGGTCTCGCTGGGCGGAAAGCACGGCTACATCGACAGGACCGGAAAGACCGCCATCCCCCCCCAGTTTGGCCGGGCCTGGCCCTTCTCCGAGGGCCTGGCGCGCGTGGCGGTCGGCCCCAGAGGAGGCTACATCGACAAAACGGGGAAGGTCGTCATCAACCCCCAGTTCTGGGGCGCGGGGGATTTTTCCGAGGGCCTGGCGCCCGTCTCCCTCCGGAGCCGGTGGGGCTACATCGACAAGACGGGGAAGGTCGTCATCAACCCCCAGTTCTGGAACGCCGGCGGGTTCTCCGAGGGGATGGCGCCGGTCATCGTGAAGTCCGGCGGAAAGTGGGGCTACATCGACACGCACGGGGAGGTCGTCATCGGCCCCCAGTTCAACCGGGCCTGGCCCTTTTCCGAGGGCCTGGCGCCCGTGGAGACCCCCGAAGGCTACGGCTACATCGACCTCACCGGGAAGATGTCCATCCCCGCGCAGTTCGACCGGGCCGATCCCTTCTCCGGGGGCCTGGCCCGGGTGAAGATCGGGCGCAAATACGGCTACATCGACCGAAACGGGAAGTACATCTGGGAACCCACAGAATAAAGATAACGATGAAGTCAGAACGATGAACGATGAACGAAAAGCAGGGTTTTACTTCATCGTTCCGCGTTCATCGTTCTGCATTCTCCATGCCCCTCTCTGACCTCCTGAACGCCTGGCGCAGGGACCCCGGCGTCTCCCCCAACGTCGCCGCGTGGCGCACCCTCCCCGCGCGCCCGGCCCGATTTGCGCCCTTCCCGGACGACCTCGACCCCGCCCTGGCCGGGGCGCTCCGCAGGCGCGGCATCCGAGCCCTCTACGCGCACCAGGCCGCGGCCTGGGGACACGCGCAGGCGGGCCGGCACCCCGTCATCGTCACCGGCACGGCCAGCGGCAAGACCCTCTGCTACAACCTGCCCGTCCTCCAGGCCCTGCTCCGCGACCCGGACGCCCGCGCCCTCTATATCTTCCCCACCAAGGCCCTGGCGCAGGACCAGAAAGATCAGGTGGAAAAGCTGATTACTGCGTTACAGACCTCACCCACCCCCATGACCCCCCACACCGCCAAACGCTCCCATGAGGTCGCGTTCCACCACTCTCTCTCCGCAGGCGGAGAGGGAGGGGGTGCCGAGCTTTGCGAGGCGGGGGAGGGTGAGGGCTGCCTTTCCCTCCCCGTTTCGACGTACGACGGCGACACGCCTACCGCAGCCCGCCCCGCCATCCGCGCCAGGGCGCGCCTGATCATCACCAACCCCGACATGCTGCACACCGGCATCCTGCCACACCACACGGCCTGGGCCGACCTCTTCCGGGGCCTCAGGTTCGTGGTGATCGACGAGATGCACGCCTACCGGGGGGTGTTCGGCTCGCACGTGGCCAACGTCCTGCGCCGCCTGAAGCGGGTCGCGCAATTCTACGGCGCTGCCCCGCAGTTCATCCTGACCTCGGCCACCCTCGCGAACCCCGCCGAGCTGGCGGAGCGGCTCATCGAGGCGCCGGTCGCCCTGGTGGACGACGACGGCTCGGCCAGGGGCGAAAAGCACCTCCTGATCTACAACCCCCCCGTCGTGAACCGGGACCTGGGCCTCCGGCGCAGCTCCCTGCTGGAGAGCGTCCGCCTTGCGCAGGACCTGCTCCGGCGCGACGTGCAGACCCTCGTCTTTGGCCGGACCCGCCGGGCCGTCGAATTGATGCTCACTTATTTAAGGGATGCGCCCTCTTCTTCCGCCTTCCGCCTTCCGCCTTCCGCCTTCGGGGGGGTGAACCGGGAGGAGAGGGTGAGGGCTTACCGCAGCGGCTACCTCCCCGGCCAGCGCCGCGAGATCGAGGCCGGCCTGCGCGACGGGGGCGTCCGCGCTGTCGTGGCCACCAACGCCCTCGAGCTGGGCATCGACGTGGGCGGCCTGGGCGCGGCCCTGCTGACCGGCTACCCCGGCACCATCGCCGGGACCTGGCAGCAGATCGGTCGCGCGGGCCGGGGGGACGAGACCTCCCTGGCGGCCCTGATCGCCTCCGCCAGCCCCCTGGACCAGTTCCTGGCCCGCCACCCCGACTACTTCTTCGGCCGCTCCCCGGAGCGGGCGCTCATCAACCCCGACAACCCCCTCATCCTCCTGGGGCACCTCCGCTGCGCGGCGTTTGAGCTCCCCTTCCGCGCCGGGGAGGGCTTTGGCCGCGTCGCCGGGGAGCAGGTCGCCGAGTTCCTCCAGTTCCTCCAGTCCTCCGGCGTCCTGCACCGCTCCGGGGACCGCTACTTCTGGATGGCCGACCGCTACCCCGCCCAGGGCATCTCCCTGCGCAGCGCCTCCTCCGAGACCGTGCTGCTCCAGGCGCTCGATGGCGATACCTATGCGACTATCGGCACGGTGGACCGGGCGAGCGCCTGCTGGATGGTTCACCCCCAGGCCGTCTACCTGCACGAGGGGCAGACCTACTGCGTGGACGACCTCGACCTGACGCAGAACATCGCCCGCCTCCGCCCCCTGGACGCCGACCACTACACCGAGCCGCAGAGCGAGACCACCGTGCAGCTCATAGAGACCCTGAGCGCGGCGGAGACGCAGGGCGCGACCAAGGCCCACGGAGAGATCGCCGTGACCACCCGCGTGGTCGGGTTTCACCGGGTGCGGTGGTTCACCCACGAGCGCCTCGGCGCGGGGGACCTCTCCCTCCCCCCGTCCGAACTCCAGACCACCGGCTACTGGTTCTCGCTGACGGAGCAGACCGTGGAGGCCCTGCGCGACCGGGGGCTCTGGCGGAACGACCCCAACGACTACGGGCCAGGCTGGCCCGCGCAGCGCGACCTGGCCAGGGCGCGCGACGGGTTCCGCTGCCAGGCCTGCGGCGCGCCGGAGCGGGGCCGCGCCCACGACGTCCACCACAAGGTCCCGTTCCGCGCCTTCGCCTCGCGCGAGCAGGCCAATCAGCTCCCCAACCTGGTCACCCTCTGCCCCCCCTGCCACCGCCGCGCCGAACTGGCCGTGCGGGTGCGCAGCGGCCTGGCCGGGCTGGCCTTTGCCCTCGGCCACCTCGCCCCCCTCTTCCTGATGTGCGACGCCCGCGACCTGGGCGTGCACGCCGACCCCCAGTCCCCCCTCTCTGAGGGTCGGCCCTCGGTGGTGATCTACGACCTCGTCCCCGCCGGCATCGGGCTGAGCGAGCGCCTGTTCGAGCTGCACGACGAGCTGATCGCCCGCGCCCGCGACCTGGTCGCGGCCTGCGAATGCGCCGACGGCTGCCCCTCCTGCGTCGGCCCCGCCGGCGAGAACGGCCTGGGCGGCAGGCAGGAGGCCCTGGCCCTTCTGGAGGCGCTTCTACCGCGCACCTAAATCATGTCCTCCCTCTCCGACAAACTCAAATCCCTCGGCGTGAAGATGGGCCCCGGCCCCACGCCGCCCCCGCGTCCGCGCGCCGCCTGTCCCATCGAGCAGGCCGTGCCGGGCCGCGTCCAGGCGACCCCTCACGGCGAGGCCTTCGTCGTGGAGACGGACTATCCGTGCGACCGTCCGCACGGCTGCGCCCCCCTGCGCGTGGCCGCCCCCCCGCAGATCATCGCCGAATGGGCGCGCGAGCCCCGGCTCACAACGCTTGAGCCTGGCGCCTTCGCCTTCCTGGACACCGAGACCACCGGCCTGTCGGGCGGCGCGGGCACCTACGCCTTCCTGGTCGGAATCGGGCGCTGTGACGGGGACCGCTTTCGCGTCACCCAGGTCTTCATGCGAGACCCGGCGGAGGAGCCCGCCCTCCTGGCCGCCCTTTCGGAGTTTCTCAGGCCCTGCGCCGCGCTCGTGACCTTCAACGGCAAGGCCTTCGACGCCCCGCTCCTGAACGCGCGCGGCGTCGTGAACCGCCTCCCCCTCCCGCTGACGTCCCTCGCCCACCTCGACCTGCTGCCCCTGGCCCGCCGACTCTGGAGGGACCGCCTCCCCAGCCGCGCCCTCGGCTGCCTGGAGGCGCAAATCCTCGGCGTGGCACGCACGGGCGAGGACGTGGAGGGCTGGATGATCCCCGAACTCTACTTCGACTACCTCCGCACGGGGGATGCCCGGCCCCTGAAGGGCGTCTTCTATCACAACGCGATGGACGTGCTGGCCATGGCCGCCCTGTTCGGCCACATCGCGCGCCTGCTCAACGACCCGCTCACCGTCCGGGAGGGTCTGGACCTGGTCGCGATGGGCAGGCTGCTCGAAGACCTGGGGCATCTCGAGGCCGCCGCGCAGCTCTACGAGCGCGGGTTGAGGCGCGACCTCCCGGAGCCAGTCCGGGGCGACGCCCTGCGCCGCCTGTCTTCCGTGCGCCGGAGGACGGGCGACCTGCCCGCAGCCGTCCATCTCTGGCGGGAGGCCGCCCGCAGCCGCGAGGTCTACGCGCACGTCGAGCTGGCCAAGTTTTACGAGCACCGGCAGCGCGACTGCCGCGAGGCCGAGCGCTGGGCGCGCGCGGCCCTTGCCCTCGTGGAGACGCTCCCCCCTGAGGCGCGCGGCCCCTGGCGCGCCGCCCTGGAGCACCGCCTGAAGCGCCTGAACAGAAAAAGCAACGCGGAACGCGGAACGATGAACGCGGAAGTGAAAGCATAACCCTGTTTTGCTCTTCGTTCATCGTTCATCGTTCATCATTCATCATTTTTTATGCCCCCTTATCGCATCCTCTTCGTCTGCCACGGCAACATCTTCCGCAGCGCCTTCGCTCACCGTCGGCTCCTGGCCCTCCTTGCCGACCGCAGTCCTCTCGTCTCGGTCCGCTCCGCCGGCACGAAGGCCCGCCTCGGGGACCCCGCCCCACCCGTAGTCCTGGAGGGGGCGCGCGCCTACGGCCTGGACCTCAGCGGCCACGCCTCCACACCCCTCGCGAAGGACCTCCTCGACTGGGCGACCCACATCTACGTCATGCAGGACGACATGCTCGACGCCGTCCGGGACCTCTCCCCTGAAGCGGCGGGCAGGGCCAGGCTCCTGGGCGCGCTCGACCCGGAGGCGGGGGGCACCCAGGTCCCCGACGTGGGGGGCGACGGCTCCACGGAGGCCTCCGTGGCCAGGCGCTTTGCGCGCATCGACGGCCTGTTGAAGGCGCTCATCGCCCGCGAACTGCCCCGAACCCCGTGAACCCCGCCCCCTCATCCGACCGCGACCGGGCCCAGCGCCAGATCGACCACGCCCTGGTCCGCAACTTCTGGGTCCTCGCCGTCAACCAGATCGCCATGCGGATAGGGTGGGTCTTCCGCACCGAGACCGTCATCATCCCCGGCTTCGTGGACCACCTGGGGGCGTCCGGGGCGCTGCGCGGCCTGCTTCCGGTGATCGGACGGATCGGCGCCAGCCTCCCGCAGTTCCTGCTCGCCCCGGCCCTCGCCCGCCTCTCCCGTCAGAAGGGGGCCTACTTCCTCGGCAACTGCCTCCAGGGCCTCCCGTGGGTCCTCATCGCCGCTCTGCTCCTGTTCGTCCCCCTCTCCTCCGGCGCGATGCTCGCCTGCTTCATGGCCCTCTACACCCTCAGCGCCGCCGGCTACGGGCTCTGCACCCTCTCCTTCGGCACCCTTCAGGGGAAGCTCATCCCCCCCCGGCAACGCGGAAGGCTCCTGGCCTCCTTCGGGCTCGTGGGCGGGACCTCCGCCATCGTCGGCGCAGCCCTCCTGGTGCCCCTCTTCCTCACGGACCAGAGGGCCGACTACGGCCCGATCTTCGCCCTGTGCGGCGGCCTCTTCGTCGTGGCGACCTTCATCCTCCTGGGCATCCGGGAACCCCCCGTCCGCCACCGGGACGTGCCCGCCGGCCTGCGGGGGTTCATCCGGGACTCCTTCCGCGTGCTGGGCCAGGACCGCAACTTCCGCCTCCTGATCTGGGTCGTGACCCTGATGTACCTCACCCTCCTCCTCTTCCCCCACTACACCATTTTCGGCCTGCGGCGCGTGGGCGTCACCCCTCATGGCTTCGTCACCCTGATCATTGCGCAGAACGGCGTCAACGCCGCCGGCTCCTTCCTCTTCGGGAACCTGGCCGACCGCCGGGGCAACCGCGCAACGCTTCGGCTGATGACCGTCGTGGCCGCGGCCGTGCCCCTGCTCGCCGTCTTGATCTCCCGCCTGCCGGCCTCCCTTGCCCCCCACGCCTACCCGCTGGTCTACGCCTGCCTCGGCTTCACCCCCGTGTCGCAGCGCATCGTGACCAACTACGCCCTGGAGATCGCCCCCCAGGAGCGCCACCCCCAATACCTGGGCATCCTGAGCGTCATGCAGGCCTTTCCGATCTTCGCCTCGCCCCTCGTCGGATGGGCCATCGACCGGGCCTCCTTCGAGCCGGTCTTCCTCTGCTTCTCCGGCCTGATGTTCGTCGGCGCCCTCCTGTCGGCCTGGCTCGTCGAGCCGAGGGAACTGTAGGGGCGAGGCATGCCTCGCCCCTACAGCAAAGATTCCTTGCTCAAGAGCCTCGTCTTTTCTATATTTATTTTTTGTCCTTCATCCTTCATCCTTCATCCTTCCTGATGGGAGGTCCTTATGCATACTCGCAAGGCTTTCATCCTGCTCTCGGCCCTCTCCCTGCTCCTCTGCTCCGCGCTGGAGGCCCAGGACGAGGGCATCCTGCACTTTCTGGCGGGCGACGTCCGGGTCAACGGCCAGAAAGCGGCCCTCGGCGCGAAGATCCCTCAGGGCGCCACCCTGGAGACCGGCCCGGAGTCCGTCGCCGAGGTCCGGTTCGGCCACGAGACCGGCCTCCGCATCCGGGAGAACAGCCGGGTGAAGATCGACCGCCCCGCCTCCGCCTACCGCATCCTCCTCGCCCACGGGACCCTCCTGAGCCTCGTGAAGCACAGGACCGACTTCGAGGTCCAGACCCCCATCGCCACCGCCGGCACGCGCGGGACCATCTTCTTCGTCCACGTGCCCGACGACACCACCGCTTACGTCTGCACCTGCAACGGCAGGCTCGAACTGCGCGACGGAGGCAAATCCCTGAAGACCGTGAGCGCCGCCCATCACGAGCCCTACCGCGTCCACGGCAGGCCGGGGGGCCTCCGCGTGGAGCCTCAGGGGATGCTCGACCACACCGACCTGGAGATCTTCGAGCAGCGCTACAGGCTGGAACAAGAAGAGCCGTGAGACGGCAAACGGCAAACGGCAAAAGCAGAATACAGGAGCCAGAATTCAGAATTCAGAATGAGAACCGGTTTTGCTTTTCTTCTGGATTCTGGATTCTGGATTCTGGATTCTTGTTTTCACGTCTGCCGTCTCCCATCTGCCGTCTGCCGTTTTACAACAAAAACGCCCTTCTCCCATTTCGGTCACCTTCGCAGGTTCCTACAGGAAGAAGGGCTTCGAACCTCGGCTCACCCCAGAACCGAAGTTCGCCCATAATATCGACAATGCCCTGAGAAAAACCCGTGTCATCTGTCACGTTTTCAGGGTGATGAACGTCACAAGGCCCTGTTTATGCGCCTGATCATCATCCGTCACGGCGAGGTCTCGTGGAGCGAGGCCGTGGACAACGACCCCCCTCTGAACGAGGCGGGACACGCCCAGGCCCGGCGCCTCGGAGGGCGCTTTCGGGGGCAGAGGATCGACCGGCTCTACTGCAGCCCGATGGCGCGGGCGCGGCAGACCGCCGGTTACGTGGCCGAGGCCGTGGGGCTGTCGCCGGAGCCCCTCCCCTGGCTGCGCGAGGTGCGCTGTCCGCTGCTGACGGACGAGGAGGTGTCACAGCTTGAGGCGAGGCCCCTGGAGCAGTGGTGGGAGGGGTTCCCCGGCGGGGAGGAGCCGTTTCAGGCCTTTCAGGACCGGGTCAGCGCCGGAGTGGACGGGCTGCTCTCCCGGCTCGGGGCCCGGCTGGGAAGGCTTTCGGAGGGGGCTGCGCCCGGCCCCGATGAGCGGGTCTGCCTCGTCTGCCACGCGGGGGTGACGGCGGCCCTGGTCGGCCACCTGCTCGGGACGCCGGCCGTGCCGTGGGAATGGTACCGATTCGGGATGGGCTACACCGGCGTGACCCACGTGCGCATCAGGCCCCTCGGCGATTCGGTGATCGCATCGCTGACCCTGTTCAACTGCCGGAAGCACCTGGATTGAGAAGAGAAAGCAGACCGACGACCGAGGACCGACGACCGCCGAGCTCAGCACGTTTTTTCCTACGGTCGTCCGTCGTCCGTCGCCTTTTCTGCGGCCCATTTGTCATCCTATATATGGAGCCGGGCCATCGGAGACCTCAACCGGCTGGGTGCGCTGTCCCAGGAATGATAAATCCCCTTGACTTTTCAGGAGTTCAGATTATTTTTCTAATGTTCTCGCGCATTTTCAGAGTCTTTCATACGATAAGGAGCTGAAGGCCGTATGTCAGCAGACGCCTGGTCAGACCTGAGAGAAGGGGCCATCCGGAAGTTCTGCTTCGTGGAGATCGACCTCGCCGGCCATTCCGCGATCGCCGCCAACAACTCCACGCGGGACGCCGAGGCCACGTTCAGCGCCTTCCTCGACTACATCGAAGAAAAGGCGAACGCCCACGAGGGGAGGGCCTGGGGCCTGGCGGGCGACGGCGGCCTGTTCGCCTTCTACGACGACGACGTGACCACCATGGCCGAGCAGGCCACGGCCGCGGCCCTGGACATCGTGGACCACCTCGACGAGTTCAACGCTACCAGGAGCCGGGTCAAGCAACAGGTGCGCGTGCGCATCGCGGTCCATCTCGGAGACGCCCGCTACTTGAAGCAGACGGGCCGCATCCAGAGCGACGACATCAACTTCGTGGCCCACCTCGAAAAGGGGGCGACGAAGCCCGACTCCGTCTCCGTCTCCGCCAACGTCTACCGGGAGCTGGTCCAGGAGGAGATGCGGAACCGCTTCCGCGACAACGGGACGTTCGAGGGCAGGTCCGTCTACACCTCTGCTCCCCCCGAAGAGGAGGCCAAGCCCGCGGCCCCTGCCCCTGAGCCGGAGCCTCCCCCCCCTGAGCAGCCCGACCTCCCGCTCCAGCCCGTGGAGGTCAAGGACCGCTACGCGGTGATCGTCGGCATCAGCGCCTACATGGACGACGCCATCCCGAACCTGAAGTACGCGGCGGAGGACGCCCAGGCGGTCTACAGCGCCCTCGTCCGGCACGGCGGCTACAGCGAGGAGAACATCAAGCTCCTCCTCAACGAGCAGGCGACCTACCGGGAGATCAAGTCCGCCCTCGGCACCTTTTTGCCGCGCAGCGCCCAGAAGGACGACGCCGTGTTCATCTACTTTGCGGGGCACGGCTGCCCGGACGTGGACCACTCGGGCGACAACCCGGAGGACCAGATCACGAAATACCTGGCGCCCTACGACGCGCACCGGGACGACCTCTTCTCCACGGCCTTCCCGATGGACGAGTTGAGCGCCATGCTCAAGCGGATCGAGTCCCAGTACGTGGTCATGGCGCTCGACACCTGCTACAGTGGACAGGCCGGGCAGGGCCGCACCTTCGAGACCGTGAACACCAGGGCCGTGCTGAGCAACTCCTTCCTGAACCGGATCGCCGGGCAGGGCCGGGTGGTGATCACGGCCTCGGACATCAACGAACTGTCCATGGAGCTCGAAGCGCTCGGGCACGGCATCTTCACGCACCACCTGGTGACGGGCATGAAGGGGGAGGCGGACCTGGACGGCGACGGCCTGGTGAGCGTCCAGGAGCTCTACGACTACCTGTCGGAACGGGTCACGAAGGATGCCATGTCCGCCGGGGGGAGACAGCACCCCCTCTTCCGGGGCAGCCTGCCGGGCAAGCTCCCGCTCACCACCGTCCAGGAGCAGGTCAAGGAGCCGGAGCCCCCCCCTGTGGACCCGGTGACCCGCGACCTGGAGGAGGCCCTCCGCCTCCAGGGGCTGGGGCAGCACGACGAGGCCATTGATCTCCTCTCCCGCGCCCTCCCCGGCGCCGGGGCGCGCATCCCGGAGGTGCGCAGGGCCCTCGGCAAGACCCGGCTGATCAAGGGGGACCTGGACGGGGCGCTCGAAGAGTACCGGGCGGCCATCGACGCCGACCCCATGTCCGCGGTCGGGTACGCGGACTACAGCGCGGCCCTGATGAAGGCCGGAGACCACACGGCGGCCATCGACGCCCTGCGCCGGGCCGTGAAGATAGACCCCGCCCTCCGGGACCAGAGCGTGCTGATCGAGATGGACCTGGAGGCGAAGGTCCGCGAGAACCCTGCCGACTGGCGGCTGCGCCTGGCCCTGGCCAGCGTCCTGGCCCTGCAGGGCGCCGCGGACGCGGCCCTGGAGCAGATCCGGCGCGCGGTGGACGCGGCCCACGACGACGACCTGGAGGCCCTGTCCGGCGACTTCACGGAAAACCCCGCCTTCGTGGACCTGCGGGCCACGCCCGCTGCCGCCGAGGTCCAGTCCCTCCTCAGCGGGCGTCAGGAGGCCCTGGCCGGGTTCCGGGCCTGCATGGAGGAGGGGGAGCGACTCCGGAAAGGCGGCAAACTGGCCGCCGCGCGAGGGCGGTATCTCCAGGCCGCCGAGCAATGGCCGCGCTACCGGGAGGCGCTGGTGAAGAGGGCCGCCGAGGTGACGGCGGCCGAGGCGTCCCTGAAGCGGGCCAACCTGGAGCGCCTGATCAAAGAGCCCTTCCTGGGCGAGTTCGTGGAGCAGACCCTGTCCGTCAGGGACCGGGCGAAGCTCCAGGCGGGCGAGGGGCCGAAGGCCCTGTCGATGGACAGGGCCCGCCTGGAGAAGGCCCTCGGGGCCGCCGGCTTCCTGCCCATCGACCTCGACCAGGCCTTCAAGCTGTTCCAGATGCGCTATGCGGCGCAGGCCGAGCAGACGATCGCCGAGCTGGTGGAGCGGACCCGCCGCCTGATCGCGGCGGACTTCCTCGACCGGGCGCAGGAGACGACCGACCTGATCCTGGCCATCGACCCGGCGCACGCCATGGGCAAGGCCCTGGCCCAGCGGGTGTCGGACATCAAGCGGCAGCAGGCGGAGACCGCCAAGCTCCTCTCGATGGCGGACATGCTCATCCGCGAGCACGAGTATGAGAAGGCCGTGGCCCTCCTCAGGAGCCAGGCGAGCCTCCTGAGCGGGAAAGGGGAGTATCCGCAGCTCCTGAAGACCGCCGAGGAGGGGAGGACCCGCGAGGCCGCGGTGAAGTCCTTCTTCACCCTGGCCGGCCAGAAGGAGTCCCAGGAGAAGTGGCTGGAGAGCTTCGGCATCCTGACCCAGATCCGCCTGGCCCAGCCGGACGACCCCAGGGTGCAGAAGCGCTATCAGGAGACCCGGCGAAGGGTCCGGGAGTGGGAGCAGGAGCACGCTCGAAAGACCCCGGAGAACATGGTCTTTGTCCCGTCCGGCTACTTCCTGATGGGGGACGGCCTCCCGGTCTTCGTGGACGGGTTCTACGTCGACCGGCACCCCGTGACAAACAGGCAATACAGGGAGTTCCTGGCGCACCTCGAAAAGACACAGGACCACAGCCGATGTCACCCGGACGAGCCCCGGAAAAAGCCGCACCTTCCGTCCGCGTGGGGGGACCCGAAGTGGAGCGGCGACGACCTCCCCGTGGTGGGGATAGACTGGTTCGACGCCTATGCCTACGCGGCGTGGGCGGGAAAACGCCTCCCCTACGAGGCGGAGTGGGAGAAGGCCGCGAGCTGGAAGGACGAGGAGGAGGTCAAGCTCCTCTACCCCTGGGGAAACGAATTCGACCCGGCGCGGTGCAACAGCGCCGAGGGGGGCATCGGCCGGACCACGCCCGTGGACCGCTACGCGAAGGGCCTGAGCCCCTACGGCGCCCTCGACATGTGCGGGAACGCGTGGGAGTGGTGCCTGGAGTGGTTCTCCGACCTCACCGTCCGCAAGCGCCTGATCACCAACCCGAAAGGGCCGGCCTACGGCGAGGGGCACGTCCTGCGCGGGGGGTCCTGGGGGGATGACCGCAGAGGGGTGACGACCCGACAGCGGTCGCGCGCCTACCCGCTCAGCGCCTTCCCCACGGTCGGCTTCCGGTGCATCAGGGCTGTGGCGTAACAGGAAGTTTGTTAAAACAACGCAGGGCACGGTCGCTGACCGTGCCCTGTATTTTTCTCCGATCCTCTGGTTCTTCGCCTTTACGCCCTCATCTCCCCCGCGCCTCTTTGATCGCCCGCCTGACCGTCTTCACCGCCTCTGCCATGCTGACGGGCTTCTCCAGAAAATACCTCACCCCCATCCCTTCGAGGGTCTTCCGGTACTCAAAGGCATCCCCCAGGTAGCCTGAGATGATCACGACCGGGATGGAGGGCCTGCGTTCGCGCAGGAGGTCCGTGGCCCGGATGCCGTTCAGGCCGGGCATCCGGACATCCATCGTAATGACGTCGTAGTCCTCGGACACGGCCTTCTCGATGGCATCGTAACCGTCATTCGCCACGCTCACCTCGTATCCCGCAGCCACGAAGAGGTCCCTCAGGGCCTCCCGCACCTCCGTCTGGTCCTCCACGATCAGAATCCGCTCAGGCATATCACGACGCCTTCTGGATGTTGTACACCTCGTGCCACGTGGCCCGGTCCGCCAGAGTCAGGCGCCCATCCACCTCCCTCAGGTCCTCCGCCTGGATCGTCTGGACGATCTCCAGGTCCTCGCTGGTCATCAGGTCCACGACCCGCTCCACCGACACCCGGCTGCCCTCCCCGTCGTAGAGGATCCGGACGACGGGCCGGGTGAAGGCGTCCTTGTGCGCGCCGATGACCTGCCCCACCTCGCCCGTGTTCAACTGCACGACGGTGCCGATGGGACAGAGGGAGAGACAGCTGATCAGGGTCTTCACCACCTCCCGGTCAAACAGCCTGTGGTAGGCGCTCCGCAGGAGGGAGACGACGGCGTGGTAGGGGAGCAGGGACGCGCGGTAGGGCCGGGGGGAGATCATGGCCGTGTAGGCGTCCACCGCGGAGATGATCCTGGCGAACGGATGAATGGCGTCGGCCTTCAAGCCCTGCGGATAGCCCGACCCGTCCAGGCGCTCGTGGACCTGCACGATGACCTGCTGGACGATGGGAGGGATGCCGCTCTGCGTGCTGACCAGCTCCTGGCTGTAGAGGGGATGCCGGCGGACCTCCGCGAACTCCTCGGCGATCAGCGGGGAGGTCTTGGTGAGGATGGCCTCGGGCACGCGGATCATGCCCACGTCGTGGAGCAGGGCGATCGTCCCCACGCTGATCACGTCCTGCTTGGTGAGGTTCATGGCCGCGGCCACCTCCGTGGCCAGGACGGAGACCTTGCAGCCGTGCGCGAACAGATGCGTGGACTCCGCCCTCTCGTTCAGCAGGCCGAGCAGGATGTTCCCGTCGTTCATCAGCAGGCTGACATTGTCCTCCACGATCTGGCGGTGGCTGCGCAGGGCCCCGGCGCTCAGGCGCGGCGCCCCGGTCTGCGTGTCCGCGGACATCGTCTTCTCGAACTGGTCCACGGAGCCTTTCAATGCCTGGTTGATCTGCTGCACGCGCTGCGGCGTCCAGGCCGTGGGCGTCCGCTTCATGTGCGCGCCGAGCGAGGTGTCCGCCGGGATCTGCGCCAGCTTCTGCCTGGCCTCTGCCCGCTCCGTCTCGAACGTCCGCTTGGGCCCGGCGATCCTCACCGGCGCCTGCCGCTGCCGGCGGCGGAGATAGTTGGACACCGCGGCGGTGACGAAGTCCTCCGGGGACACCAGGCTCTCACCCGACCACCGGAAGATCGTGTCCGGAGTCCCACCCCCGATCTTCCGCATCTGCTCGATGACCCCCCCCGTCACCGTGCGCCCCTCCTGCACCCAGACCAGCACGTTCCCCACCTTGTAGGTGTCCGGCTCGACCCGGTCCCCCTCCTTGAGGTTGTTCACGTTCAGGGACTTGTGCTCCCGGCTGGGGTCGTAGGAGACCCCCTCCCGCTTGGCCATCAGGACGGCCTGATGCTCCTCGGGGCTCAACCGGTACACGACCGAGCGCGCCCACGCCCGGAGGTTGGAAACGTCATCCGGGGAGATCGGCACGCCCGCCGTCAGCAATAGCCTTCCGTTGCTCGCATAAATGAAGTGATCGAGGGTCTGCCCCGCCTTCACGTCTGCGATGCGAAGCGGTTCCATAGGGTGAACTCCGATCCTTCCTCTGATATAATGCCTGAACCCTTATCAAAATAAGGCCTTATGCCTCCCGAGTCAAGTTAAATGTGCGTTGGGCCGGTTTTTTGTGACCGGAGTCTGACGGGGGGGTTCGCCAGGTCCAGGCAGGACAAGGATTTCGGCGATACCCCTTGATTTTTGTGACCCTTATGCCGACATTTGGGTTAGGAGAGTTTGGGAGAGTTTAGCAGGGTTTTGGACACCTGTTAGTACAGTTTTTGGACAGTTGAAAGGGCCGTCATCCGGGGACGCTCGGAGAGTCCGCGCCTGCACGCGGAGCGGCCCTATCACCCCCTGCAGGAGGGCAAGAGATGCCAAAGAAGCAAATCAAACCGGCGTCGGTGATTTGGGAGGAGGATTCAATACAGGACGCCCACGAACAACGGAGAGAGGAGCGACGTAGGCGATGGAGCCTTGACGTGTTGAAGGAGAATTTCAACTCGCACGTCCCAGAGTGGATCAAGGGCGAAACCAGGGTAACAGATTTACCCTTCCCTCCGGCCCTTGTCAGTGGGGTTTCAGAGGAGGATGTGGCCTTCCTGCAAGAAACTTTCGCTCTGCATCCGAAGGATGGGGCTTGATCAAAGTCTTTTCCGGCTGACCGAAGCGGTTAAGCAGGAGAGGGACGCCTGTAAAAGATTTTTTGGTATCTTTTCCGAGGACGCTTCTCGAAGGATTTCTAAGACTGCGAGAACTGCGGATCACCCCCTCGACATGTTGAGGGCTTTTAACGGCGTAACTCGCCTGATCGAAAAACATTGGCGGAAGAAGGGAGCGCGACAAGAGGCTCGAAGGTTGTTCGGGTTGTGGGGTATTGACGTTACCCCAGAGGCGGCGCGAGAGCGCGCCTACAGAGACAGGAAAACGTAACAACCTCAAACAAAAAAATCTTGAGGTCGTTACGGCATCTCCTTTGCAAAGGCTGTTTATTTTTCGTGAACAACAGTAATCACGAGAGGTAAACAGCTTTTTTGTTGGAGGTGAAGCAATGCCCGATCCGAACCTGAGCATCAGGGACGTTGCGAAAAAGATTGGCAAGTCCGAGTGGGGGGTGCGGTTTGATCTGAAGCGCGGCCTTCTCCCCGGCTACAAACTCCCGTCCGGCGTTTGGCGTTTTGACGAAGCCGAGATTGACGCCTGGCTCGCAACCTGTCGCAAGCCTGGCCGGACGACCCGACTGCCGGACGTAAAGGCTCCGGCCTGAAAGGGTGACTGCATTGGCCAATCATGTATCCATCCGACGAGACCGTTTTCGGGAACTGATCAACCGATTCCCAGGACCACAGAGGTTGTTAGCGCGGGCGTTTTGGGTCGAAGCCTTAATGCGGGCGAATTGGGAGGACGGGGA